>NZ_CP090423.1:2306111-2635555 GCF_023518235.1 Stenotrophomonas maltophilia | reverse complement strand
TCGTCGCCACCCCGATCGGCAACCTGGCCGATCTGAGCCCGCGCGCGCAGGAGGTGCTGCGTTCGGTGGCCGCCATCTGTGCCGAGGACACCCGCCGCAGCGGCCAGCTGCTGTCCCATTTCGGCATCCAGCAGCCGCTGGTGGCCCTGCACGAACACAATGAGGAGGCCCTCGCGCAGCGCCTGGTGTCGCGCCTGCAGGCCGGCGAGTCGCTGGCGCTGGTCAGCGATGCCGGCACCCCGCTGGTCAGTGACCCCGGTTTCCGCCTGGTGCGTGCTGCCCGCGCGGCCGGCATCAAGGTCAGCCCGATTCCCGGGGCCTGTGCCGCCATCGCCGCGCTGAGCGTGGCCGGCCTGCCCAGCGACCGTTTCAGCTTCGAAGGCTTCCTGCCGGCCAAGGCCAGCGGCCGCCGCGACCGCCTGCAGGCGCTGGCCGGTGAAGTGCGCACGATGGTGTTCTACGAATCCTCGCATCGCATCGCCGAATCGCTGGCCGACATGGCGGCGATCTTCGGCGGCGAGCGCCCGGCGGTGCTGGCGCGCGAGCTGACCAAGCTGTTCGAAACCGTGCTCGATGGCGATCTGGCTGGCCTGCTGGCCCAGGTCGAGGCCGACGAGAACCAGCGCAAGGGCGAGTTCGTGGTGATGGTGCAGGGCGCCGGCGATGATGAGGAAGCGCAGCTGGCGCATGGCCGCCGGGTGTACGCCAAACTGAGTGAACATCTGCCGCCGTCGACTGCCGCCAAGCTGGCGGCCGAGTTGACCGGCGCGCCGCGCAAGGCGTTGTACGGCCGGTAGCGCCGGGCAGAAACCCCCCGCGTGCGCTAGAATGCGCGCTGGCGGAGCCGGCCAGACAGTCGCGTCATCCCTTCGGGGGTGCCGAGGAAAGTCCGGGCTCCATAGGGCAAGGTGCCAGGTAACGCCTGGGCGGCGCAAGCCGACGGAAAGTGCAACAGAAAGATACCGCCTACGTCTTCTTCGGAAGGCCGGTAAGGGTGAAATGGTGCGGTAAGAGCGCACCGCGAGTCTGGCAACAGACCGGCACGGCAAACCCCACCTGGAGCAAGACCAAATAGGGATCCTTTGGCGCGGCCCGCGTTGGATCCGGGTAGGTTGCTTGAGCGTTGCGGTGACGTAACGCCTAGAGGAATGACTGTCCACGACAGAACCCGGCTTATCGGCCGGCTCCGCCTCTTTCTTACGGTAAGCCGAGCATGGCTCGGCTCTACAGTAGAGCCGAGCCATGCTCGGCTGCTCTCCGTTCAGATGCTCGGGATGTTGTTCAACCCGGCATGCGGTACTGGCCTGCGGAAATGAACTGCTCGAAGCGTTCGCACCACACCACCACGGTGGTGTAGTCGTCCACGTTGACGCTTTCAGGCACGTCGACCAGGAACCGGTTGAAGGTCTTCACTTCGCCGATGCGCTGGGCCTGCGCCTTGATCTTCAGGAAGTCGGCCTTGTTGTCGACGAAGTCGCGCACCAGGTAGACCTTGTAGTCCGGCCCCGGGCCCATCTTGCCGTCGAACGCGACCTGGCGCGCGCTGACGCTGACCTTGCCGTCGGCCCAGTGCACTGCGTCGCTGCCCTTGAGGTCGCGGCGGAAGCGGGTGTGGTAGCGGGCGTCGCCCATGGCGGCCTGCACCTGGGCGACCGGCGGATCATCCGGGGCGATCAGGATCGGCAGCAGGTACACGCCCAGGCCGAAGCCGAGGCCGAGCGTAAGCAGGTGGGTGGCGGCAAGTACGAGAACACGGCGCATCGATGACTCCCTGTGGATCGGTGGGGCGCGCGGCAGGATCGCGCCCGGTCATCGTGTGGCGTGCAGGCAGACATTTATAGACACAGAAAACAGGTACAGGGTCAGAAATCGACCTGGCTCTGGCCAAGGGCGACACCCTGTGGGCCGAAGCGGCGTTCGTGGATCTGGCCGTGGCCATCGGCGCCGATCAGCAGCACGGTGCTGGCGCGGGTGCCGTAGTCGTCGCCGCGGATGAAAGCCGGGCTCAGCCAGCGTTCGCGCTCCAGGCCGATGCCGGTGTCGGGCAGGTCGCTGTCGGCGGGGCGGTGTTCGTCGGCGAGGGCCCGCCAGAGCGGGGTCAGACCCCTTTCCCCTTGGGAACGGGATCTGACCCCGTCTTCCTTCAGCCAGGCGGAAAGCGCGGCCATCAGCCGACGGGTCTTCGGCCAGGGGGCGTCCAGCGCGCCATTGGACATGCCGTGCACGCCGGGGGCCAGGTGTTGGCGTTCGGCGGGGTGGTTGCCCAGGAACTCCAGGCTGTCGCTATCGGCCAGTAGGAGGTTGAACGGGGCATAGGCGCCGGCCACGGTCGCCAAACGCTCGATATGGACCGCGGCCGGGTCGCGGCCACGCAGGAAGTCGGCCACCAGCGCGCCGCGCGACGGGCCGGTCTGTGCGGCCAGCGGATCGCGGACATTGGTGACCACTGCCATCCGGCCGCCGGCACCGACGCCGGCCCAGCCACCGCCGGAGCGCAGGTCGCGCCCACCGATGACAGAGGTCTCATCTTGCCAGGGGGCCAGCGCCGCGGTCGGGCGGGCGTGGAACTCATCACGGTTGCCGATCATCACCAGCCGCCAGCGCGGGTGGTGCATCCAGCCAAGAGCGAGCAGGCACATGGCCTCATTGTGCACCGTTTGCGCAGTCTGACGCCGTTTTCGACCCGCTGCGGATGAATGTGCGGCCGATGTTTCACGCCCTGTCCACACCCCTGAACTTCCGTTCAATCTCAAAAATTGAGACGGATCAGCAACTTGTGGATAAGCCTTGAACAATTCTCTAAAGGTTGTTGCAAGCCATTGATGCGGCTGGCGATTTCCCCGCTGAAAAGTTGTTGACAACCCTTCGGCCGCTGCTAAGGTGGGCATCAGAGGGAAATCCGGGTGTTTTGTGGGTTTTCGTGGTTCAATGTTTCACCGGGCGAAGGATAGGTGCACGCGTCGTGTTCCAGGGCGAGACGGCCATCACAGTTGACGACAAAGGGCGCATGGCGGTTCCCACCGCTTACCGCGACCTTGTCGCGCGCGCCAGCAACAACCGTCTCGTGCTGACCTACAACCCGTTCGAAGCCGGCTGCCTGTGGCTGTATGCAGAGTCGGAATGGGAGCGGGTCCGCGACGACGTCATGTCCAAGCCCAACACCCAGCGCGTCGTGCGCCTGTTGCAGCAGAAGCTGGTCGGCTCGGCCGCCCATCTGGAGCTGGACGGCAACGGTCGCATCAGCATCCCCGCCAGCCACCGCGGTGCGGTGGGCATTGAGAAGAAGGCGGTATTGCTCGGTATGGGCGACAAGTTCGAATTGTGGAGCGAGCAGGCGCATCGGGCCCTGATCCAGCAGACGTTGTCTGACGAGGATCTGGGTGATGGGTTGCTCGACCTGAAGTTGTGAGCCGGGGTGCCCGGATGCGCCCAGAAGCGCAGACCGGTCACCTTCCGGTGTCGCAGTCGCCGGCGGTGCACCTGCCGGTCCTGTACACCCAGGTCATCGAAGGCCTGAGGGTGATCGAAAACGGACGTTATCTGGATGGCACGTTCGGTCGTGGCGGTCATGCACGTGGCGTGCTCACCCAGCTCGGTCCCGAGGGGCGCCTGCTGGTCATGGACAAGGATCCGGAAGCCATCGCCGTTGCCGAGCGCGATTTCGCGCCGGATGCGCGCGTGTCCATCTTCCGTGGCAGCTTTGCCCAGCTGCTGCAGTGGGATGCGACGGCTGAAGGCCTGGACGGTGTGCTGTTCGACCTGGGCGTGTCGTCGCCGCAGCTGGACGTGGCCGAACGTGGCTTCAGCTTCGGCAAGGACGGCCCGCTGGACATGCGCATGGACCCGGACAGCGGCGAAAGCGCCGCGCAGTGGATCAACCGCGTGGAAGAACGCGAGATTGCCGACGTGCTGTGGACCTACGGCGAAGAGCGCCAGAGCCGCCGCATCGCCCGCGCCATCGTGGCCCGCCGCGAGAAGCAGCCGTTCTCCCGCACCGCCGAACTGGCCGAGCTGATCGCTTCGGTGATGCCGCGTGGGAAAGACAAGATCCACCCGGCCACGCGCAGCTTCCAGGCCATCCGCATCCACATCAACCGCGAGCTGGCCGATCTGGAAGCCGGCCTGGATGCGGCGGTGGAACGGCTCAAGCCCGGTGGCCGGCTGGCGGTGATCAGCTTCCACTCGCTGGAAGACCGCATCGTCAAGCAGTACATGAACCGCCTGGCCAAGGCGCCGCCGGCCAACCGTCGCCTGCCCGAGGCGGTGGCGTTCGTGCCGACGCTGGACCTGATCGGTGGCGCCATCAAGGCCACCGACGAAGAGCTGGCCGCCAACCCGCGTGCGCGCAGCGCCGTGCTGCGTGTGGCGCAGAAGCGGGAGGCCAGCGCATGAGCCGGCTGCTGCTGATCATCCTGTTGGCCTCGACCGTGGCCTCGGCGATCGGCGTCGTGTTCGTGCGTCACCGTCATCGGCAGACGTTCATCGAGCTGTCGCGCGCCGAGCGCACGCGCGATGACATCAATCTGGAATTCGGCCGCCTGCAGCTGGAACAGGCCACGCTGGCCGAAGCCAACCGTGTTGATCGCATCGCCCGCGAGAAGCTCGGCATGAAGTTCCCCGAGGCCGCCGACATCGTGGTGGTGCGGCCATGAGCAAGACCGGCCGCAACCGCCCGCGCAACGCCTTCAACCTGCGCCAGCGCCTGCGCTGGGTCGCGCTGGCGCTTGGACTGTGCTCGGTGTCGCTGGTCGGTCGCGCCGCCTACGTGCAGATCATCAACAGCGATTTCTACCAGCGCCAGGGCGAAGCCCGTTACCTGCGTGAGCTGCCGATCAAGACCTCGCGCGGCATGATCACCGACCGCAACGGCGAGCCGCTGGCGGTGTCCACGCCGGTCGCCTCGATCTGGGTCAACCCGCAGGACCTGCTGCGCTCGCCCGAGCGCATCCCGGAACTGGCGCAGGCGGTCGGCATGTCGGTGGACGAGCTGAGCAGCCGCCTGTCGCAGAAGTCGGACAAGGAATTCATGTACCTGCGTCGCCGGATCAATCCGGACGAGGCAGAGAAGGTGGTGGCGCTGAAGATTCCGGGCGTGGCTGCACAGCGCGAGTTCCGCCGCTTCTACCCGCAGGGTGAGGCGATGGCGCACGTGCTGGGCTTCACCAACATCGACGACCGCGGCCAGGAAGGCCTGGAGCTGGCGTTCGACGAATGGCTGCGCGGCAAGGCCGGTGCCAAGCGGGTGATCCGCAACCGCAAGGGCGAGACCGTCGAAAGCGATCTGCTGCGCGCCGCCGAGCCGGGCAAGGACCTGACCCTCAGCATCGACCGCCGCATCCAGTACCTGGCGTTCAAGGAACTGCGCAACGCGCTGGTGGCCAACAAGGCCGCCGGCGGTTCGATGGTGATCATGGATGTGACCACCGGCGAGATCCTGGCCATGGTCAACCTGCCGACCTACAACCCGAATTCACTGACCGGCGCGCTGCCCGATGCGCGCCGCAACCGTGCGGTGACCGATCTGGTCGAGCCGGGTTCGACGATGAAGCCGCTGACCATTGCCACCGCGCTGCAGGCCGGTGCGGTGACCAAGGACACCATCATCGACACCAACCCGGGTTACATGACCCTGGGCCGCTTCACCATCCGCGACGTGCCGCGCAACAACGGCGTGCTGAACGTGACCGGCGTGATCACCCGCAGCTCGAACGTGGGCGCGGCCAAGGTTGCGGCGAAGATGCCGGACCAGGTGTTCTACGACGGCGTGCGGCGCTTCGGCTATGGCTCGGTGCCGCACAGCGGTTTCCCGGGTGAATCCGGTGGCGTGGTGCTGCGCCCGGCGCGCTGGTCGGGTACCACCAAGACCACGATGTCCTACGGCTACGGCCTGAACGTCACCCCGCTGCAGATTGCCACTGCCTATTCGGCACTGGCCAACGGCGGTCGTCTGATCGCGCCGACCTTCGTCAAGGGCCAGCGCAATGAAGGCCAGCAGATCATCGACGAGAACGTCGCCAAGCAGGTGGTGGCGATGATGGAAACGGTGGTGACCCAGGGCGGCGCCAAGCAGGCGGCGGTGCTGGGCTACCGCGTGGCCGGCAAGACCGGTACCGCGCGCAAGGCCGGCCCCGGCGGTTACGAGCGTGGTCATTACAACGCGCTGTTCGCCGGTGTGGTGCCGGCCACCAACCCGCGCTTTGCCACCGTCATCGTCATCAATGACCCGCAGGCCGGCAAGTTCTACGGCGGCCTGGTGTCGGCGCCGGTCTATCACAACGTGATGGAAGGCACCCTGCGCCTGATGGACGTGCCGCTGGACGACCTGCAGTCGTGGCTGGCCGCACAGCAGTCCGGCAAGGTCGGCCACTCGGCTTCGATCCTGCCTGCGCCGCCGGCCGAAGCCGCGCTGCCGGCTGATGCCGCCGCCGAATTCGATGCTGCGCTGCCCAGCGCGCACGCCCAGACGCCGCCCGCTACGGGAGGCACGCAATGAGTCCTTCGATGTTGCTTTCGCAGTTGCTTCCGGACGTGGCCCTGGCGGGCCATGATCCCGTTCTGACCGGCCTGGTGCTGGACAGCCGCGCCGTGCGCCCCGGCAATGCCTTCGTCGCCATCGCCGGTTTCGGCGCGCATGGCCTGGGCTTTGTCGAGCAGGCCCGTGCGGCCGGTGCTGGCGTCATCCTGTTCGAACCGCCGGCGCCTGCCGAGCTGCCGGCCCCGGCCGATGCGATCGCGGTGCCGGGCCTGCGCGCGCGCATGGGCGCGATGGCCGACCAGTTCCATGGCGCACCGTCGCGGGCGATGGCAATGGTTGGCGTGACCGGCACCAACGGCAAGACCTCCACCGTGCAGCTGCTGGCCCAGGCCTGGCACCTGCTCGGTACGCCCAGTGGCAGTATCGGCACGCTCGGCGCCGGACTTTATGGCGCCGTCGAGCCGACCGGCTTCACCACCCCGCTGGTGCTGCAGATGCATGCGCTGCTGGCGCAGCTGCGCGATGCCGGCGCGCGCGCGGTGGCGATGGAAGTCAGCTCGCACGCGCTGGACCAGGGCCGCGTGGATGCCGTGCACTACGACGTGGCGGTGTTCACCAATCTCACCCGCGATCATCTGGACTACCACGGCGACATGGCCAGCTACGGCGCGGCCAAGGCGCGGCTGTTCCATCGCCCGGGCCTGAAGGCAGCGGTGATCAACCTGGACGACGCCTTCGGTCGCCAGCTGTTCGCCGGCCTGCCGGTGGGCGTGCAGCCGATCGGCCTGAGCTCGCGGGGTGCCAGCGAGGCCGGCGTGCGCGCCGAAGCGCTGCAGCTGGATGGCCGTGGCATCGCCTTTGAACTGGTCATCGACGGCCAGCGCGCCGCGGTCCAGTCGCCGCTGCTGGGCCGCTTCAACGTGGACAACCTGCTGGCCGTGGCCGGCACCCTGCATGCGCAGGGCCAGCCGCTGCCGCGCATCGCCGAGGTGCTGTCGGCGCTGCAGCCGATCCGCGGCCGCATGAACCGCCTCGGCGGCGAAGACGGTCTGCCGACCGTGGTGGTCGATTACGCACATACCCCGGACGCGCTGGAACAGGCGTTGGACAGCCTGCACGGCCACCTGCACGGCGCGCTGTTCTGCGTGTTCGGCTGCGGTGGCGAGCGCGATACCGGCAAGCGCCCGCAGATGGCCGCCATTGCCGAGCGCCTGGCCAACCAGGTCATCGTCACCGACGACAACCCGCGTGGCGAGGACGGCGACGTGATCGTGGCCGACATCCTGGCCGGCTTCCAGAACGCCGAGGCGGTGACCGTGCAGCGCAGCCGCGCGCGTGCGATTGGCCTGGCGGTGAAGCGCGCCGGTGCCGGCGACATCATCCTGATTGCCGGCAAGGGCCACGAGCCGTACCAGGAAGTGAACGGCGTGCGCCATGACTTCGACGACACCGAAGTGGCGGCGGCTGCGCTGGCGGCCAAGGCCGGTGTTCTGGCGGCGACGCGCATGGATGCACTAGTGGCCCGGCCGCAGGACGCGGAAGAGGGCTCCCAGGCCGGGGAGGGCGCCGCATGAAGCGCACCCTGCTTTCGCTGATCGCGCACTGGGCCGGCGGTGAGATCCACGGCGATGACGTGGCCATCGACGCTGTAAGCAACGACACCCGCAGCCTCGGCCCGGGCAGCCTGTACGTGGCGCTGCGTGGCGAGCGCTTCGATGGCCATGACTTCGCCGCCGACGCACTGGCACGCGGTGCCAGCGCGCTGCTGGTCGAACGCCTGCTGCCGCTGGACGTGCCGCAGGTGCTGGTGGCCGACAGCGAGCTGGCGCTTGCCAAGATCGCCACCGGCATGCAGCGCGACCGCGGCACCGAGGTGTTCGCGATCACCGGCAGCAATGGCAAGACCAGCGTGAAGAGCCTGCTGCTGTCGATCCTGCAGCAGGTGGCGCGCGAGGCGCACCGGGTGGTCTACGCCAACCCGGGCAACCGCAACAACGAGATCGGCCTGCCGCTGGCGGTGATCGACGCGCCGGAAGATGCCGACTACGCCGTCTACGAGATGGGTGCCGGCAAGCCGGGTGACATCGCTTACCTCACCGACATCGCCCGCCCGCGCTATGCGCTGGTCAACAACATCGCCCCGGCGCACCTGGAGCGCATGGGCAGCCTGCTCGGCGTGGCGGTCACCAAGGGCGCGATCTACGCGGCACTGCCGGCCGATGGCGTGGCGGTGATCAACATGGACGATGCCTACGGGCGCTGGTTCGAGCAGCATTTCGTCGGCACCCCGCCGCGCTGCCGCGTGCTGCGCTACGGCCTGGAGCACACCGCCGAGGTCACCGCGCGTGATATCCGTGGCGGTGCACAGGGCAGCCAGTTCGTGCTGGTCGCGCCGACGGGAGAGGCTCGCGTGGTGCTGGGGCTGCCGGGCCGCCACAACGTCAGCAACGCGCTGGCCGCCGCCAGCCTGGCGCTGGCCGCCGGTGTCGATCTGGCGCTGATTGCGGCCGGGCTTGCCGAGGCACAGCCGGTGCCGGGTCGCCAGATCGCCCATCAGCTGCACAACGGTGCGGTGCTGGTGGACGACAGCTACAACGCCAACCCGGGTTCGCTGGCCGCCGCCATCGACGCCCTGGCCGCTGCGCCGGAAGAGGGCTGGCTGGTGCTGGGCGACATGCGTGAGCTGGGCCCGGATGCCGAGGCGCTGCATGCCCAGGCCGGTCTGCGCGCCCGCGCGGCCGGTCTCAAGCGGCTGTACGCGCTGGGTCCGCTCAGTGCCTCCGCTGCGGCCGCCTTCGGTGAAGGTGGCCGCCATTTCGCCACCCATGATGCGCTGTCACAGGCGCTGCAGGACGAGTTGCACGCTGGTGTGCGCTGCCTGGTCAAGGGTTCCCGTGGCAGTGCCATGGACCTGATCGTCAAAGCGCTGCTGGCGCAAGGAGAGGAATCCCCGCATGTTGTATGAACTGGCTCGATGGTTGCAGCAGTTGGAGAGCCTGTTCGGGCTGTTCAACTACCAGACGTTCCGCGCCATCCTTGCCGCGCTGACGGCGCTGTTCCTGTCGCTGTGGCTGGGCCCGGCGATGATCCGCAAGCTTGCCCAGTTCAAGGGCGGGCAGCCGATCCGCAGCGACGGCCCGCAGACCCACTTCTCCAAGGCCGGCACGCCGACCATGGGCGGCTCGCTGATCCTGCTTACCGTCACCCTGTCGGTGCTGATGTGGGCCGACCTGCGCAATCGCTACGTCTGGCTGGTGCTGGCGGTGATGCTGTGCTTCGGCGCCATCGGCTGGTATGACGACTGGATCAAGATTGTCCGTCGCGACCCGAACGGCCTGAAGTCGCGCTGGAAGTACCTGCTGCAGTCGATCTTCGGCCTGGCCGCGGGCATCTTCCTGTTCCAGACCGCCGACGTACCGGCGGCGCTGACCTTCTATATCCCGATGTTCAAGTCGGTGGCGCTGCCGCTGGCCGGCATCGGCTTTGTGGCCATCGCCTACTTCTGGATCGTCGGTTTCTCCAACGCGGTGAACCTGACCGATGGTCTGGACGGCCTGGCCATCATGCCGACCGTGCTGGTGGCCTGCGCGCTGGGCGTGTTCGCCTATGCCTCGGGCAACGTGGTGTTCGCCAACTACCTGCAGATCCCGCAGATTCCGGGGGCCGGCGAGCTGGTGATCATCTGCGCGGCCATTGCCGGTGCCGGCCTGGGCTTCCTCTGGTTCAACACCTATCCGGCCATGGTCTTCATGGGCGACATCGGCGCGCTGTCGCTGGGCGCGGTGCTGGGCACGATCGCGGTGATCACCCGCCAGGAGCTGGTGCTGGTGATCATGGGTGGCGTGTTCGTCATCGAAACGCTGTCGGTGATGATCCAGGTCGCCTCGTTCAAGCTGACCGGCAAGCGCGTGTTCCGCATGGCGCCGATCCACCACCATTTCGAACTGAAGGGCTGGCCCGAACCGCGCGTGATCGTGCGCTTCTGGATCATCTCCGTCGTGCTCGTGCTGATCGGCCTGGCCACGTTGAAGGTGCGCTGAGATGAACGACCTGTCCCGCCAGGCAACACGCCTTGAAGCCATCGAAGGCAGCTACGACAAGTGGCTGCTGGGCGCGATCATCGCGCTCACCGGTGTCGGCGTGGTGATGGTGGCGTCCAGCTCGATCGCCTTGATGAGCAGCCCGTTCTACTACCTCAACCGCCACCTGATCTTCCTGGCGGTCGGCATCGTGCTGGCGGTGGTGGCCGCGCGTACCGAGCTGAAGTCCATCGAGCAGTACAACCAGATGCTGCTGCTGGGCTGCTTCGTGCTGCTGCTGGCGGTGTTCGCGCCGGGCCTGGGCAGCACCGTCAACGGTGCGCGCCGCTGGATCAACCTGGGCATCTCCAAGTTCCAGACGGTGGAAGCGGTGAAGGTGCTCTACATCGTTTGGCTGTCCAGCTACCTCGTGCGCTTCCGCGATGAAGTGAACGCGACCTGGCCGGCCATGCTCAAGCCGCTGGGCGTGGCCGGTGCGCTGGTGGTGCTGCTGCTGCTGCAGCCGGACTTCGGTTCGTCCACCCTGCTGCTGGCGATCACCGCCGGCATGCTGGTGCTGGGCGGGGTGAACATGCCGCGCATGTCGATGCCGGTGATCATCGGCCTGGTTGGCATGAGCGCGCTGGCGATCATCGAGCCGTACCGCATGCGCCGCATCACCTCGTTCCTGGACCCGTGGGCCGACCAGCAGGGCGACGGCTACCAGCTGTCCAATGCGCTGATGGCGGTGGGCCGTGGCGAATGGACCGGGGTTGGCCTGGGCAATTCGGTGCAGAAGCTGTACTACCTGCCCGAGGCGCATACTGACTTCATCTTCTCGGTCACCGCCGAGGAATTCGGCTTCCTGGGCACCTGCGTGATCGTGGCGCTGTACGCGCTGCTGGTGGGCCGCACCTTCTGGCTGGGCATGCGGTGCGTGGAAATGAAGCGCCACTTCTCCGGCTACATCGCCTTCGGCATCGGCCTGTGGATCAGCATGCAGACCTTTGTTTCGATCGGCGTGAACCTGGGCATCCTGCCGACCAAGGGCCTGACCCTGCCGCTGATCTCCTCCGGCGGTTCGTCGGTGCTGATGACCTGCGTGGCGATGGGCCTGCTGCTGCGCGTGTCCTATGAACTCAAGCGCGCCGAGCGCCGCCAGGCCGTGCGTATCGGCGGTGGCGCCGAAGATGCCGTTGCCGAGCCGATGGACGAACCTGCTGCACCTGCGGCGGCCAGCGTACCGATGAGCGCCGAGCCGGCGGCCACCACCGCGCCAAATGCCGCGCGTGGCACCAGCCGCCTGCAGTCGCGCATCGAACCGACGTTCGGGAGGCTGTCATGAGCAGCACCTCCAACGCCCGCCCGGTGATGATCCTGGCCGGTGGTACCGGCGGCCACATCTTCCCCGGCCTGGCCGTGGCCCGCGTGCTGCGCGAGCGCGGCGTGCCGGTCACCTGGATGGGCGCCGAGGGCGCGATGGAAACCCGCCTGGTGCCGCAGCAGGACATTGCCATCGACACGCTGGCCATCACCGGCCTGCGCGGCAAGGGCAAGCTGGCCCTGCTGGGTGCACCGTGGCGGCTGATGCGCGCGCTGCGTGCGGCCGGCATGATCATTCGCAAGCGCCAGCCGCGCGCGGTGGTGGCCTTCGGCGGCTTTGCCTCCGGCCCCGGTGGCATGGCCACGCGCCTGCATGGCCTGCCGCTGATCGTGCATGAGCAGAACCGTGCGCCGGGCCTGACCAACCGCATCCTGTCGCGCTACGCGCGCCGCCTGCTGACCGGTTTCCCGGGCACCTTCGCCAAGGGCGAAGAGTTCGTCGGCAACCCGGTGCGCGCGGAAATCGCCGCCATCGCACCGCCCGAGCAGCGCTTTGCCGACCGCCACGGTCCGCTTCGCGTGCTGGTGGTCGGTGGCAGCCAGGGTGCGCGTGCGCTCAACACCGGCGTGCCGCAGGCCATCGCGGCGCTGGGCGCGGACGTGCCGGTGCAGGTGCGCCACCAGAGCGGCGAGAAGCTGCATGCCGAAGCGGTCGAGGCCTATGCCAAGGCCGGCGTGGAGGCTGAAATCACGCCGTTCATCGCCAACATGGCCGAGGCCTTCGCCTGGGCCGACCTGGTGGTATGCCGTGCCGGCGCGTCGACCCTGGCCGAGCTGTGCGCGGTCGGTGTCGGCAGCGTGCTGGTGCCATTCCCCGCCGCTGTTGATGACCACCAGACCCGCAATGCGGAGTACCTGGTCGAGCGCGACGCGGCGGTGTTGCTGAAGCAGGACGGAACGCTGGCCGACGGCATTGCCGCACTGCTGCGCGATCTGTCCGAAAATCCCGCCCGCCGCATGCAGATGGCGCAAGCCGCGCGTGCCCTGGCCAAGGTCGATGCCGCCGAGCGCATTGCCGATATCATTCTTGAGGAAGCTGTATGAAGAAGGCATGCCACCGCGCCTGCCCTGCGCGAGGCCGCGCATGATCCGTCGCCTGCACGACACCAACGACCTGGTGCGCGCGTTCCCGCGCGTGCACTTCGTCGGTATCGGCGGCACCGGCATGAGCGGTATCGCTGAAGTGATGCTGACGCTGGGCTATGAGGTGTCCGGCTCGGACAACGCTGACAACGGCGCCACCCGCCGCCTGGCCAGCCTGGGTGCGCGCATCATGCGCGGCCATTCGGCGGCCAACGTGCTGGGCACCGACTGCGTGGTGGTGTCCAGCGCGATCCGCGAAGACAACCCGGAACTGATGGAAGCGCGCAGCCAGCGCATTCCGATCATGCCGCGTGCGGCAATGCTGGCCGAGCTGATGCGCTTCCGCCGCGGCATCGCGGTGGCCGGTACGCACGGCAAGACCACCACCACCAGCCTGACCGCTGCGGTGCTGAGCGAAGGTGGCCTGGACCCGACCTTCGTGATCGGTGGCCAGCTGCTGGCCGCCGGTGCCAACGCCAAGCTGGGCGGTGGCCAGTGGCTGGTGGCCGAGGCCGACGAAAGCGATGGCAGCTTCCTGCGCCTGAATCCGCTGATGTCGATCATCACCAACATTGATGCCGACCACCTGGAGAACTACGGCAACGATTTCGCCCGCGTGCAGGCGGCGTTCGCTGAGTTCCTGCAGCGCCTGCCGTTCTACGGCCTGGCCGTGCTGTGCATCGATGACCCGGAAGTGGCCGCGCTGGCCGCCAGGACCCCGCGCCACGTGATGAGCTACGGCATGAGCCCGCAGGCCGACGTGCGCGCCGAGAATGTGGTGCAGGAAGGTTCGCGCATGCGCTTCACCCTGCGCCTGCCGCAGGGCACCAGCCAGGAAGTGGTACTGGCGCTGCCGGGCAAGCACAACGTGCTGAACGCACTGGCCGCTGCGGCCGTGGGCTGGCAGCTGGGCGTGGCCCCGGACGCGATCGCGCGTGCGCTGGAAAGCTTCGCCGGCGTTGGCCGTCGCTTCAACGATCTGGGCGAAGTGACCACCGCCAGCGGTGCCAAGGTCCGCATCATCGACGACTACGGCCATCATCCGAGCGAGCTGGAGGCGGTGTTCGCCGCCGCCCGCGGTGGTTGGGCCGACAAGCGCCTGGTGGTGGCCTTCCAGCCGCACCGATACAGCCGTACCCGCGACCAGTTCGACAAGTTCGCCGCAGTGCTGTCCAGCGTCGATGCGCTGGTGCTGAGCGAGGTCTACCCGGCTGGTGAGGAACCGATCGCCGGTGCCGATTCGCATGCGCTGGCCCGCGCCATCCGTGCGCGCGGCCGCAGCGAGCCGGTGGTGGTGGGCAAGGCTGCCGAACTGGCCAGCGTGCTGCCGGACGTCCTGCAGGACGGCGACCTGTTGCTGATGATGGGTGCAGGCGACATCGGCGCTGTGGCCACCCAGATCGCGGTGGAAGGCTTCAAGGCGGAGGGTGAGGCGTGAGCACGCTGACCTTCCCGCCGCTGCGCGTGACCGACCCGGCCGTGTTCGGCCGTGTTGCCGTGCTGCTCGGCGGCAGCTCCAGCGAACGCGAGGTGTCGCTGGATTCGGGCCGCAACGTGCTTGAAGCGCTGCAGTCGCGCGGCGTCGATGCGTTCGCGGTGGATGGCATCCCGGCGCTGGCCAAGGCGCTGGCCGCCGGTGGCATCGACCGCGTGTTCAACATCCTGCACGGCCACAACGGTGGCGGTGAGGATGGCATCGTGCAGGGCCTGATGGACGCCTTCGGTGTGCCGTACACCGGTTCGGACGTGCTGGGCTCGGCGCTGAGCATGGACAAGATCCGCACCAAGCAGGTGTGGCTGTCGCTGGGCCTGCCGACCCCGCAGTACCGGAAGGTCGATGCCTCCAACGTGCATGCGCTGGCCGCAGAACTGGGCCTGCCGGTGGTGGTGAAGCCGGCCAATGAAGGTTCCAGCGTGGGCATCAGCCGGGTCACCGACGAGGCCGGCCTGGATGAGGCGGTGGCGCTGGCTGCACGCTACGACGGCCAGCTGCTGATGGAACAGATGGTGGTCGGCGATGAGCTGACCGTGGCCATCCTCGGCGATGTCGCGCTGCCGTCGATCCGCATCGTGCCCAAGGGCCAGTGGTACGACTACAACGCCAAGTACATCGCCGAAGACACCCAATACCTGTGCCCGGGCCTGGACGGTGACGCCGAAGAAGAAATCCGGCGCATCGCGCTGGCCGCGTTCCGCGCTGCCGGCTGCCGTGGCTGGGGCCGCGTGGACGTGATGCGCGACCGCAGCAGCGGCCGTTTCTTCCTGCTGGAAGTGAACACCGCGCCGGGCATGACCAGCCATTCGCTGGTGCCCAAGGCCGCACGCCAGGCCGGCATCGGTTTCGAGGAACTGGTGTGGCGCGTGCTGGAGCAGACCCTGGAGGCCAGGCACGCATGAACGCGCTGCTGCGCATCTTCGTCTGGCTGTTGGCGCTGTCGGTAGTTGCACTGCCGGTGGTGGCCGTGGTCAATGGCTGGGTCGGCGCCGAGCGCTGGCCGCTGGCGAAGCTGCGCGTGCATGGCGAGTTCAAGCGGGTACCGGCCGAGCAGCTGCAGCAGGTGCTGCTGCCGTACGCGCGCGCCGGCTTCTTCGCGGTCAAGCTGCAGGATGCCCAGGATGCGCTGGAAAACCTGCCGTGGGTGGAGAGTGCGCGGGTGCGCAAGCAGTGGCCGGACGTGCTGGAAGTGACCCTGGTCGAGCACAAGCCGTTCGCACGCTGGGGCAACGATCGCCTGGTCTCCGAGCAGGGCAAGCTGTTCCCCACGCCGAAGAAGTTGTCCGACCTGGCACTGCCCGAGCTGGACGGCCCGGACAGCCAGACCGAAGAAGTGATGAAGCTGTACAGCGACTCGCGTGCATTGTTCGCACCGGCCGGTGTGGACGTGCGGCGGGTGACGATGGACGCGCGCGGCAGCTGGTCGCTGGTGCTGAGCAACGGCACCGAGGTGGTGGTCGGCCGTGACGACGCGCGCTCGCGCCTGCAGCGCTTCGTCAAGGTGCTGCCGCAGCTCAACCGCCAGGACGCGCCGATCGAGCGCGCCGACCTCCGTTACACCAATGGTTTCACGCTGAGCTGGGGTACCCCGGCCACGCCGGCGAAAACGCCGGCGACCCCGGCCAGCAGGACGCAGGAAAGGACATGAATCGCAAGGGTGACAAATCGCTGATCGTTGGCCTGGACATCGGCACCTCCAAGGTGGTGGCGTTGGTGGGCGAGTATTCGCCGGGCAACCCGATCGAAGTGATCGGTATCGGCTCGCACGAATCGCGCGGCCTGAAGCGCGGTGTGGTGGTGGATATCGAATCGACCGTGCAGTCGATCCAGCGCGCGGTGGAAGAAGCCGAGCTGATGGCCGGCTGCGAGATCCGCTCGGTGTACGCCTCGATCTCCGGCAACCACGTGCAGTGCAAGAACTCGCCCGGCATCGTGCCGATCCGCGACGGCGAAGTGACCTGGGGCGATCTGGATCGCGTGCTGGACGCGGCCAAGGCGGTGGCGATTCCGGCCGACCAGAAGATCCTGCACGCCATTCCGCGCGAGTACGTGCTGGACGATTCGCAGGAAGGCATCCGCAACCCGGTCGGCATGACCGGCGTGCGCCTGGAAGTGCACGCACACCTGGTGGTGTGCGCGCAGTCGGCCGCGGCCAACATCAGCAAGTGCGTGCAGCGCTGCGGCCTGCAGGTGGACGATCTGGTGCTGTCCTCGCTGGCTTCCAGCGTGGCGGTGCTGACCGCCGACGAGCGCGAACTGGGCGTGGTGCTGGTCGACATGGGTGCCGGCACCACCGACATCGCTGTGTTCGTGCAGGGTGCGATCTGCCACACCGCCTCGTTGCCGATTGCCGGCGACCACGTGACCAACGACATCGCGCACATGCTGCGCACGCCCACGCCGGAAGCCGAGCAGATCAAGGTGCGCTACGCCTGCGCGCTGGCCCAGCTGGCCACCGCCGAGGAGAGCATCCAGGTGCCGTCGGTGGGTGACCGCCCGCCGCGCCGCATGCCGCGCCATTCGCTGGCGCAGGCGGTGCAGGGCCGTTACGAGGAGATCTTCGAAATGGTGCAGGCCGAACTGCGCCGCTCCGGTTTCGAGGAACTGGTGCGCGCCGGCATGGTGCTGACCGGCGGTGCTTCGAAGATGGAAGGCGTGGTCGAGCTGGCCGAGGAAATGCTGCAGATGCCGGTGCGCGTGGGCATCCCGCAGCACGTGACCGGCCTGGGCGAAGTGGTCGGCAACCCGGTGCACGCCACCGGCGTGGGCCTGCTGCTGATGGGCAGCCAGATCGAGCACCCGCGTCGCCCGTCGCTGCCCACCGGGCGCGCCGGCAGCATGTTCAAGAAATTGAAGACCTGGTTCCGCGGCGAGTTCTGACGCGGCACCGGCACCACCCGGGTGACCCCCGGCAGCAACACCGGCAACACGACGCAACACCGGCAACACACAACCCACACAGCCGCAACGTCGGCATGCAGCAGGACGGCATGACGCCCGAATGCCCATGCCAGCCAAAGCGGATACAACGAGGACACGGACATGGCGCATTTTGAACTGATCGAAAAGATGGCACCCAATGCGGTGATCAAGGTGGTTGGCGTGGGCGGCGGCGGCGGCAATGCCGTGGCGCACATGGTCAACTCGGCGGTGGATGGGGTGGAATTCATCACCGCCAACACCGACTCGCAGGCCATCAAGAATTGCGGTGCCAAGCTGCAGCTGCAGCTGGGTACCAACGTGACCAAGGGCCTGGGCGCAGGCGCGAACCCGGAAGTCGGCCGCCAGGCCGCGCTGGAAGACCGTGAGCGCATCATGGACGCGCTGCAGGGCGCGGACATGGTGTTCATCACCGCCGGCATGGGCGGCGGCACCGGCACCGGCGCTGCGCCGGTGGTGGCCCAGCTGGCCAAGGAAATGGGCATCCTGACCGTGGCCGTGGTCACCAAGCCGTTCCCGTTCGAAGGCCGTCGCCGCATGCAGGTGGCGCTGAAGGGCATCGAGGAGCTGAGCCAGCACTGCGACTCGCTGATCACCATCCCGAACGAGAAGCTGATCACCGTGCTGGGCCGCAACGCGACCATGATCCAGGCCTTCCGTGCCGCCAACGACGTGCTGCAGGGCGCCGTGCAGGGCATCGCCGACCTGATCGTGCGTCCGGGCCTGATCAACGTCGACTTCGCCGACGTGCGCACCGTCATGTCCGAAATGGGCCTGGCGATGATGGGTACCGGCACCGCCCGTGGCGATGACCGCGCCCAGGCCGCCGCCGAAGCCGCGATCCAGAACCCGCTGCTGGACGATGTGAACCTGGCCGGTGCCAACGGCATCCTGGTCAACATCACTGCCGGCGCCGACTTCACCATGGCCGAGTTCGACGAGATCGGCCGCACCATCGATGGCTTCGCTTCCGAAGACGCCACCGTGGTGGTTGGTACCGTGCTGGATCCGGACATGCAGGACGAAGTGCGCGTGACCGTGGTCGCCACCGGCCTGAACCGCGTCTCGGCCAGCAAGACCCAGCGTCCGGGCGAGCGTGCGCCGATCAAGCTGGTCCGCAACGCCACCACCGGCCAGCCGGAGTTCGGTGACTTCGACAACGGCGGCGACGCCGTGTCCAAGGCGGTGGGCGGCATGGGCCTGGGCCTGCGCCGTGCCAGCAGCGATACCGCGGCCGCTTCGACCCCGTCGGCGCCGGCCTCCTCGGCCCCGGCCGCAGCGGAACTGCCCAACGACTACCTGGACATCCCGGCGTTCCTGCGCCGCCAGGCGGACTGAGCGGAGTCGCCCGGGGCTTGTCCTCCCCGGGTTGCGCCACCATGTCCTGAAAACGCGGGCGCCGGGCCAGGATGGGCCCGGCCGCCCTGCTTGACGCGCGTCCCATCGGCGCGCCGGTGTGTCCTGCCTGCCTTTCAGTCAGGGTAGGGGACCGCGCGTGTTAATCTAATGTGTCACTTCCGGCCATCCCCCATGATCCAGCAACGCACCCTCAAGAACACGATCCGCGCCACCGGCGTTGGCCTGCACAGCGGCGACAAGGTCTACATGACCCTGCGCCCGGCACCGGCCAACCATGGCATCGTGTTCCGCCGCGTCGATCTGGACCCGGTCGTGGAAGTGCCGGCCAAGGCCGAGCTGGTCACCGAAGTGACCCTGTGCACCGGCCTGACCTGCAACGACGCCAAGATCCAGACCGTCGAACACCTGATGTCGGCGCTGGCCGGCCTGGGTGTGGACAACATCATCGTCGAACTGTCCTCGGCCGAGTTGCCGATCATGGACGGTTCGTCCGGCCCGTTCGTGTTCCTGCTGCAGTCGGCCGGCATCGTGGAACAGGATGCGCCCAAGCGCTTCATCCGCGTGCTCAAGACCGTGGAAGTGACCGAGGGCGACAAGGTGGCCCGCTTCACCCCCTACGAGGGCTACAAGCTGGGCTTCACCATCCAGTTCGACCACCCGATGATCCCGGCCAAGCAGTCGCGCCAGGAAATCGAGTTCTCCACGCTGGCCTACACCAAGGAAATCTCCCGCGCGCGCACCTTCGGTTTCATGCGCGACCTGGAGTACATGCGCGAGCGCAACCTGGGCCTGGGCGGTTCGATGGACAACGCGATCGTGCTGGACGAGTTCCGCGTGCTCAACGAAGACGGCCTGCGCTACGCCGACGAATTCGTGCGCCACAAGATCCTCGACGCGATCGGTGACCTCTATCTGGCCGGTGGCCAGGTGCTGGGCGCCTATGAAGGTTTCAAGTCGGGCCATGCGCTCAACAACAAGCTGGTGCGGGCGCTGATGGCCGACGCCACGGCCTGGGAATGGGTCACCTTCGAGTCGCCGGCCACGCCGGATCCGGTTGAGTACGCCACGCCGGCCTACGCCTGATCTTCGTAAATAATTGAATTAAAAAGAAAAACGCCGCCTGACAGGGCGGCGTTGTCGTTTCCGGGGCCGTTGCCGCATTCAGTGTGCTTGGTGATCGTCCAGCCGGGTTCGAGGTCACGGTTTTGTGAACCTGATGGATCGGAAGCCTGAACTTAACGTTGTTTTAACAACAATCTAACGACAGGACCCCGGATGGCGGATAGGATGCGACCCGGCCCCCGAAATGTTTCACGCCGTGGTGACACGTGCGACGGGGAGCGGAGCCGGATGCTCCGTTGCCCTCAGGATCGCTTCTTCGGCTTCGAAGGAATGTCCTGCAGGCAAGCCAAGGCGTCGCGTAGCCCTTTGTGCGTGGCGGCTGAAACTGCGTGGGGGCCATTCCGGTTGTCGATCGCTGGGGAGCGTGAGGGAGTGGTGGACGCAGTCTTGATGGTCACCTTGGTGGCCTTCAGCCCGATGGAACGGGCCGCGTCGAGCAACTGGGCCTCGGCAAGCCGCAACTTGGCATGCCAGACCGGGGATTCGACGAGAAAAACGAGGTGTTCCCCGTCCACATTGGCCAGCCGGCAACGGCTGCGCAGAGGTGGCGGCAACTGGGGGCGCAACTGACGGTCCAGCGCGTCGAGCCACAAGGCACGCCGCAGCGGGTTCCCGCTTTTGTCCGCCATCACCGCATCCAGCGCCGGTTTCGGCACTGACGCGGGGCGAACGCTGGATTTCGGCTCAGACATGAAAACTCACTGATGGCATTCAAAAAGATCGTAATCAAAACGCGTGAAGGACAGGCCAAGGCGTCGCCGATCACGCGTTTGCGGTTCTATTTCGAGGACCGCCCCCGCGCCCTGCTGGGCAGCGTGCTCGGGGTAGGCTGCATTATCGGCCTTGCCGGCGGCATTGGCGCCAGCGCGCTGAATGATTCGCGCCTGCAGGCCAAGGTCGAGCGCCAGGATGCGGAGCTGGCCAAGGTCAAGCGCGATGCGCAGACCCAGGTCAACGCATTGGCGGCCCGCCTCGGCGAGCTGCAGGCCCAGGCCACCCGCCTCAACGCCCTGGGCGAACGGCTGACTCAGATGGGCAAGCTGGAAGACGGCGAATTCGACTTCAACGAGACCCCCGGCCTCGGTGACGGCGATGCCGGCGGCCCGACCGCCGACATCCCGGTGAAGGACGTCAACGCCGACTTACAGGTGCTGGAGCAGCGCTTCGCTGCTTCAGGCCGCCAGCTGTCGGTGATGGAATCGCTGATGTTCGACCACCAGCTGCAGCAGAACGCCGTGCCCTCGCGCATGCCGATCCGCAACAGCTATGTGACCTCCGGTTTCGGCACCCGTGCCGACCCGTTCGGCCGCGGTGCCGCCACCCACAAGGGCATGGACTTCCACGCCAGGGTCGGTGACCCGGTGATGGCCGTGGCCGAAGGCGTGGTCAGCTTCGCCGGCGTGAAGGGCGGCTACGGCAACGTGGTCGACGTCGACCACGGCAATGGCTATGTCACCCGCTACGCGCACAATTCGCGCCTGGTGGTGAAGGTCGGCGATCTGGTCCGTGCCGGCCAGGAAGTGGCCAAGGCCGGTTCCACCGGCCGTTCGACCGGCGCCCACGTGCACTTCGAGGTGTGGGAAAACGGCAACGTGGTCAACCCGCGCAAGTTCCTCGGCGACGGCGGCAACACGCCGGTCGGGCGCATCAGCCGCGGCTGAACCCCGGCTTGGGGTAGTGCCGGCCGCTGGCCGGCAACCTCATGATCTTCGGCAGCATCGCGGATTGCCGGCCAGCGGCCGGCACTACCCAAAGCGGGGTTGAAACCTCAGCCGCCCGTCCCAAGCTACAATGGGTGTTGCCATCGACAGGGCGCCAGGCGCCCTGTTTCGTTTGCGGCGGACGGATCCCAAGGGGGAGGCCGGGCGTCGTGTCCATCCAACCCGGTTCCTTCAATGATCAACAGCCTGCTTACCCGCGTATTTGGCAGTCGTAACGAACGACAGCTGCGCCAGCTCAACCGCATCGTCGCCAAGATCAATGCGCTGGAGCCGGAGATCGAGAAGCTTTCCGACGAGCAGCTTCAGGCCAAGACGCCGGAGTTCAAGCAGCGCATCGCTGGCGGTGAAGCCCTGGACAAGGTGCTGCCGGAAGCGTTCGCGGTCTGCCGCGAAGCCGGCCGCCGCGTGCTGGGCATGCGCCACTACGACGTGCAGCTGATCGGCGGCATGGTGCTTCACCTGGGCAAGATCGCAGAAATGCGCACCGGTGAAGGCAAGACCCTGGTGGCAACCCTGCCGGTGTACCTCAACGCGCTGGAAGGCAAGGGCGTGCACGTGGTCACCGTGAACGACTACCTGGCCCGCCGCGACGCCGCGCAGATGGGCAAGCTGTACAACTGGCTGGGCCTGAGCGTGGGCGTGGTGTACCCGGGCATGCCGCACAGCGACAAGCGCGAAGCCTACGCCGCCGACATTACCTACGGCACCAACAACGAATTCGGTTTCGACTACCTGCGCGACAACATGGCGCTGTCCAAGGCCGACCGCTACCAGCGCGGCCTGCACTACGCCATCGTCGACGAAGTCGACTCCATCCTGATCGACGAAGCGCGTACCCCACTGATCATCTCCGGCCCGGCCGACGATTCCCCGGAGCTGTACATCCGCGTCAACCGTGTCGTGCCGAACCTGGTCAAGCAGGAAGCCGAAGACGGCGAGGGCGATTTCTGGGTCGACGAGAAGGGCAAGCAGGTGCACCTGTCCGAAGCGGGCATGGAGCACGCCGAGCGTCTGCTGGTCGAGGCCGGCATCCTCAACGGCGAGACCGAGGGCCTGTACGCGGCACAGAACCTGACCGTGGTCCACCACCTGAATGCCGCACTGCGCGCGCACGCCATCTACCAGCGTGATGTGGACTACATCGTGCGCGACGGCGAAGTGGTCATCGTCGATGAGTTCACCGGCCGCACCCTGTCGGGTCGTCGCTGGTCCGACGGCCTGCACCAGGCGGTGGAAGCGAAGGAAGGCGTGCCGGTGCAGCGCGAGAACCAGACGCTGGCCAGCATCACCTTCCAGAACCTGTTCCGCATGTACAAGAAGCTGTCCGGCATGACCGGTACGGCCGATACCGAAGCGTTCGAATTCCAGAGCATCTACGGCCTGGAAGTGGTGGTGATCCCGACCAACCGCCCGACCATCCGCAAGGACAGCCCGGACCAGGTGTTCCTCAACCGCAAGGGCAAGTTCAATGCGGTTCTGGCCGACATCGAAGAGTGCGCCAAGCGCGGCCAGCCGGTGCTGGTGGGTACCACCTCGATCGAAACCTCGGAAATGCTGTCCGAGCATCTGCGCAAGGCCGGTGTGAAGCACGAAGTGCTCAACGCCAAGCAGCATGACCGCGAAGCGACCATCGTGGCCAACGCCGGCCGTCCGGCGGCGGTGACCATCGCCACCAACATGGCCGGCCGTGGTACCGACATCGTGCTGGGTGGTTCGCTGGAAGCGGAAATCCACGAGCTGGGCGAAGGCGCGACCGACGAGCAGAAGGCGGCGATCAAGGCCGAATGGCAGAAGCGCCACGATGCAGTGAAGGCCGCCGGCGGCCTGCACATCGTCGGTACCGAACGCCACGAATCGCGCCGTATCGACAACCAGCTGCGTGGTCGTTCCGGCCGCCAGGGTGACCCGGGTTCGTCCCGCTTCTACCTGTCGCTGGAAGACAACCTGATGCGCATCTTCGCCTCCGACTGGGTGCAGAAGGCCATGCGCATGATGGGCATGAAGGAAGATGACGTCATCGAGGATCGCCTGGTCAGCCGCCAGATCGAAAAGGCGCAGCGCAAGGTGGAAGCGCACAACTTCGACATCCGCAAGAACCTGCTGGACTTCGACGACGTCAACAACGACCAGCGCAAGGTGATCTACGCCCAGCGTGACGAACTGCTGGACGCCGAATCGGTGAAGGACAACGTCGATGGCATCCGCGACGACGTGATCTTCGACATCGTGGCTCGCTTCGTGCCGCCCAACTCGATCGACGAGCAGTGGGACCTGCGCGGCCTGGAGGCGACCCTGGAGTCGGACTTCGGCCTGCAGATGTCGCTGACCGACCTGGTCAAGTCGCACGAGGAGCTGGACGCCGAAGCCATCGCGGTGAAGGTGCAGGAGCGCGTCAACCAGCACTTCGCCGAGAAGGAAGCCGGGCTGGGCGAAGAGACCATGCGCGCGCTGGAGAAGCACGTGATGCTGACCGTGCTGGACCAGAGCTGGAAGGAGCACCTGGCCCGCATGGATTACCTGCGCCAGGGCATCTACCTGCGTGGCTACGCACAGAAGCAGCCGAAGCAGGAGTACAAGAAGGAAGCCTTCGAGCTGTTCTCGGACATGCTGGAGAACGTCAAGCGCGAAGTGGTGACCCTGCTGGCCCGCGTGCGCATCCGCAGCGACGAGGAAGTGCAGGCGCTGGAAGCGGCCGAGCGCCAGCAGGTCGAAGCGCGCCTGAGCCAGTCGCAGTTCCAGCACCAGGACGCCGGTGGCTATAGCGCCGACGAGGAAGCCGCGCAGGTGCAGGCCGCGCAGCAGGGTGTGGCGCAGATGCAGCGCGACGAGCCCAAGATCGGCCGCAACGACCCGTGCCCGTGCGGCAGTGGCAAGAAGTACAAGCACTGCCACGGCCAGCTGAGCTGACCCCGGAAGGCCCCGCGGAAGCGGGGCCTTTTCTTTGTGCGGGACGATGCGGCCTTCCGATGCGATTGCGCCGGTCGCCCTGTTCTGGGCATGCTCCCCCCATGCCTTCTCCCACCCGATCGATCCACGTCGTGGCCGCCGTCATCACCGACGCCCGTGGCCGTGTGCTGCTCAACCGCCGTACCGGCAACCGCGACATGGCTGGGCTGTGGGAATTTCCCGGCGGCAAGCGCGAGCCCGGCGAAACCTCCGAACAGGCGCTGGTGCGCGAACTGCGCGAGGAACTGGGGATCGAGGCCGATGTCGGCGAGTGGCTGATGGATGTGCCGCAGCGCTACCCGGACAAGCACCTGACCCTGGAAGTGCGCCATGTGCGCAGCTGGAAGGGCACGCCCCGCGGCCGCGAGGGGCAGGCGATCACCTGGGTGGCGCAGGACAAGCTGGGTCGCTATTCGATGCCGCCGGCCGACCTGCCGGTGGTCGCCGCCCTGCGCCAGCCCGACCGTTACCTGATCACCCCGGCGCCGGCGGACGCGGCCGATGGCGTACAGCGCTGGCATGAGCAACTGCAGCACGTGGTGGCGTCGGGCCAGCAGCGCATCCAGCTGCGCCTGCCGCCGGCCCATCCGCAGCGGCAGGCGATGCTCGAACAGGCGCTGCGCACGCATCGGCGCAGTGGCGTGCAGTGGTTGCTCAACCGCGATATCGAACTGGCGCGCGCGCTGGGGGTGGGGGTGCATCTGGGCAGTGAACAGCTGCTGGCGCTGCCGCAGCGCCCATTGCCGGAAGGGCAGCTGGTGGCGGCGTCCTGCCACGACCTGCAGCAGCTGCAGGCCGCACAGCAGCTGGGCTGCGACTTCGCGGTGCTCGGCCCGGTGCAGGCCACCGCCAGTCATCCCGAAGCCGTGCCGCTGGGGTGGGATGCGTTCGCCGAGCTGCGTGCACAGGTGTCACTGCCGATCTACGCGCTGGGTGGCCTGGGCAGTGGCCACATCACCGAAGCGCGCCGCCATGGCGGGCAGGGCATCGCTGCCATCCGCGGGCTGTGGCCGGCGTAACGCCGCGTCGGTCGCCGGGCGTGGCCCGGCGCTACCCTGTGGAATGGAAGCGGTAGATTCACGCCATGCGTGGATGGTTGCCCACGATCACAGCGTGATCCAGAAGCACCCGTATTGCCGCCGCAGGCCCAGCACGGTGGACGCCCGCGCCACGCTGCCCGGCAGCGTCTGCTCCAGGCGCAGGCCGACCGGATGGCGCACGGCTGGCGGCTCAGGGTCGGATCCCTGCGCAGCAGGGCTCTGAGCCTCTTCCTGCACGGTGTCTGATTCCTGCCGCGGATACACCGGCACCACGTCCACCAGCGGCCGCCGCGCCAGCGATTCCAACTGGCCCAGGATGCGCTGTGCACCCGCGTCCGACACCGCGCCCCACAGGTACAGCGAGGACAGCCGGTTCACATCGTTGCTGACGATACCGGTGCGCAGTGCGTCCACCAGCTCGCTCAGGCGCCGTGGGCAGCGCGCACCCAGGGTGTCGGGTGCGGCGGTGTTGCCGCTGGGTGCCGGTGGCGGCAGCCGTGACCGTGCACCCACGCTGTCACAGGGCCGGTCGGTGTAGACGCTCTGCCCCTGCGCATCGGTGCAGCGGTTCAGGCGCGAGGACTGCGCATGGGCAACAGGGGCCATCGATGACAGCAGCACCAGCACCAGCGGGAAGGACATCCGGATCATCGACGCAGGGTAGCGCTGATCGTGGCTGCGCGGCGTGCTTTCAGCCCTGCAGCAGTTTCAGCACCGAGGTGGTCGGCTTGGCCAGGTTCAGGGTGTAGAAGTGCAGGCCAGGCGCGCCGCCCTCGATCAGGCGCTGGCACAGACGGGCCACCACCTCGGTGCCGAAGGCGCGCACCGATTCGGCGTCATCGCCGTAGGCCTGCATCTTGCGGCTGATCCAGCGCGGAATTTCCGCCCCGCACTGCTCGGAGAAGCGGCGCAGCTGGCTGAAGTTGGCGATCGGCATGATGCCCGGCGTGATCGGTACCTGCACGCCGAGCCGGCGCACTTCATCGACGAAATGGAAGTAGGCATCCGGATTGAAGAAATACTGGGTGATCGCCGCGTCGGCGCCGGCATCGATCTTGGCCTTGAAGTGCTTCAGGTCGGCCAGCGCATCGCTCGCCTGCGGGTGGGTCTCCGGATACGCGCCCACTTCGATGTGGAAGGCGTCGCCGTGCTCGGCGCGGATGAAGGCGATCAGCTCGGCGGCATAGCGCATGTCACCGGGAAAGCCCATGCCCGAGGGCAGGTCGCCGCGCAGCGCGACCAGGCGCCGGCAGCCGATGGCGCGGTACAGCTTGAGCAGTTCGCGGATTTCCTGGCGGGTGCCGCCGACGCAGGACAGGTGCGGTGCGGCATCCAAACCGTGGTGCTGGTTGAGGTGGCGCACGGTCTCGGAGGTGTAGCTCAGGGTCGAACCACCGGCGCCGAAGGTGCACGACACGTAGTCGGGGGCGTAGTCCTTCAGCCGGGTCGCGGCACGGTCGAGCTGGCTGCGCTGTTCATCGGTCTTGGGAGGATAGAACTCGAAGCTGATGGCGGTCATGGCGCGGGCGGCGGCGGCGGATGTGCATCAGTATATCGCTTCATCAAGATGGATGTGCAACGAAGATGTGAGGGCGCGGCTGCTGCCGGGCGTTCGCGCGGGAAAGGCGGCTACAGCTCGGCGCTGACCGGGCTGGTGATGAAGCCCCAGAGCAGGCGCGCCATCACCGCAGGCGAGCGTGCCTGCGCACGGGCATACGCACGCATTGCGTCCAGGCGCGGGCGGTCGTACAGGTGGCCGGCCAGCAGCACGGCGTGGATGCGGCGGGTGTTGCCGGTGTCCAGCAGCGGATCGCCATCGAGCAGCACCAGGTCGGCGGCCCGGCCGACCTCGACGCTGCCATGTGATGCCTGCAGTTGCAGATGACGCGCGGCCTGCAGCGTGGCCGCCTGCAGCACGTCGGCCTGGCTCAGCCCGGCCTGCCGCAACCACTGCAGTTCGTCGTGGTAGCGCAGTCCACCCAGCCCGGTATCGGTGCCGACCAGGACGGTCACGCCGGCCCGATGCGCGGCGCCGGTGAGCGCCAGGCCATGGGTGAAGTACGCCTTCAGCGCCTGTTCGCCGCGCAGGCCCGGATAGCGCGCCACGGTGGCGTTCAGATCGTCGCGCCACGCCCAGCGTGAGAGCGGATCCAGATAGGCCAGACGCGGGTCGTCGATGAACGAGGGATCGCGTGCGCGTGCATCCTCTTCGCGGGTGACATGGGTCGGTACGAACGCCGCGCCGCTGGCCTGCATCAGGCCGAACGCTTCGTTGCAGAGCGCCGGCCGGTATCCACTCACCATGGCTTCGGCGAGCGCGGTCGGGTTCTCGCCGTCGAGCGAGCCTTCGCGCCAGGCGGCAGCGTTGTCCACGCAATGGCGCACGAACAGATGGGCGTGCTCGAAGCTGCGCTGGCCGGCGTGCAATGCGGCTTCCAGCGGTACCGCCCTGGGCAGGTGGCCAACCAGGGGCCGATGCAGCTGCCGCGCTTCGCTGGCCAGCCGCTGGTAGGTCTCGGCACGAAGGCGGTTGTAGACCTTGAACGCATCGACGCCGCGTGCGCGGTACGCGTGTGCACGTGCCGCCGCTGCATCCGGCGTCAGCGCCGGGTCCTCGAAATAGAAGCTGGCGATCTGCACGAAGCGCGGTGCGACCTGTTGCCCGGCGATGGCCTGTGCGGTCCAGCGACGCTTGTCGGCCACGCAGGCGATCAGTGGATCGGTGGCCTGCGGGCAGTCCATCATGTCGCGGGTGCCGGTGATGCCGTTGGCCAGCATCAGTGGGAACTGCAACTGCGGTGACAGCTGCAGTGCGTGGGTGTGCATGTCCCAGAAGCCGGGCAGCAGCCAGCGGCCACCGGCATCGAGAACCGGCAACGTGGTCTCGCGCGGGTCTTCACCGATGGCGGCGATGGTGCCGTTGCGCACGGTCACCGTGGTGGGTTCGCTGGCCTGGCCGCGGGCGATGTCCAGCACGCGTGCGTTGACGATCACATGGCTGTTGCCGGGGTCGGGCAGCGGTGGTGCCGACAGTGGCCAGAGCAGGGCGGCGGTGAACAGCAGGGGCGGTGCCAGCAGAAGCACGGCCAGCACGCGCGACCAGCGGCGACGGCGGGCGGAGCGGGGTAACGCGCGTGCTGCATCCATGAGCCGGCGATCCTTGCATGGGGTCGCCCGCAGGGTGCGGCAACACGGGTGCCGATGCCAGTGACCATCGGCATCCCGCCCGCCATGCCGCGTGGGCAGGTACCCTGTGCAACGGAATTCCTGATTGCGCCATGCCATGTCCATCGTCCTCACCGATTTCGCCCGCCCCCGCCTGTTCCCGCGCGTGCCGCGCGGCAACACCATCCAGGACTGCACTGCCGAGCAGTTCGAGGCCCACCTCAATGCGCATGCGCCGCTGAAGGTGCTCGATGGCTACGCGCCGTTCTGCAAGCTGTTCGTCTATGAGAACTGGACCAGCACGCGCTGCCTGACCGTGCCGGTGACCGAGGCCAACCGCCACCTGCTGCGCAGCGGTTACGAGGCGCGCAATCGTGAAGAGTTGCCGGTACTGGTGCGCTGGTTCGAAGGCGTGGAATCGCCGCGCGCGAACTACCTGGTGGTGATCCTGTACAGCGCTGAGCAGCTGGCCAGGGAAGGTTCGCCGATCGGAGCCGACTGGGGCATCGTCGGCTGCATCTATACCGCCGAACCGGAAGAGGTGCCGATGGCGCCTATCACGATGATGCGCAATGCGCTGGGTGTGGAGGAGGGTGGTTCCGGCGTGCCGCTGGACCGCGAGGCCTACCAGCGTGCGGTGGCGTTCTGGGAGAACAACGCCAACTGGCGGCCGTAGGTGGCCCGGGTCGGACCCCCGCACTGCGGGGCTCTGGCCCGATCATCCGACCCCATGCGCCCGCTATGATCGGGGCCAGGCAAACCGACCAGGGATGGGGCGTGGATATCTGGATGAGGATGATTCCGGTGGTGCTGGCAGGCCTGTTGCCCGCGGCCACGGTGTTGGCCGCGAAGCCCGCTGCTGACACCGCGTGTGCGCCGCTGGCCACGGTTTCCGGACTTCGCGATGCGAACGTGACTGCATTGTCGATGCAGCCCCGGGACGGTCGCTGCGTGGTAGAGGTGACGGCGCACGACGGCAAGGGGCTGCTTCGGCAGCGACAGATGCTGGAGGTGCTGGTGCAGCATGCCTGCGCCGCATCTGCGGAGGTGACGGTAGACAGCCTGCGGCCATCACTGCTGCTGCGCACGCCGAAGCGATGTGCCGCGCGCAGCAGCCAGGACCTGTTCGCCGGCGAAGGTGTGCCCTGGATGCAGCCGCGTGGCAAGCTGCAGCGCTATCCGCGCGAAGCCATGGAGCAGGGGCTTTCCGGGCGCAGTCTGCTCAAGGCGCTGATCGATTCGCAGGGCGTAGTGGCTGCGGTGATCGTGGAGACCTCCAGTGGCCATGCGGTGCTGGACGAAGCGGCGGTGGAAGAGCTGCGCGGTTGGCGATTCGTGCGTGGCGATACCGGAAGCCCGGTGCCGGCGCTGACCATCGTGCGCGTGCCGATGCGGTATGAGTTTGTGGAATGATCGGCATCTACGCATGGCGTGGATGTGCCGGGCTGCAGTAGAGCCATGCCATGTGTGGCTGCATCCGGTCATGCCGTTTTCCATTCCCACCACGGATAATGGTATTCGCGGTCGATTGCCTGCCAGCGTTGGCCGCAGTGTGCACAGGTGACCGTGTGGCAATCGCCCCAACCATCCTCAGCCTCCTGCAACGAGAGCAGCTGCATCTGCCCTTGTTCGATCAGACGACGCGGATCGAAGAACGGGTAGGTGGGATTGAGCGCGCACAGGCAACCCTCGCGCGCCTGCCAATAGCGCAATCGTCGCAGCGCCGCCTGCAGGTGTGCCTGGTTGCTGACCAGCATGCCACCCAGTTCAAGGCCCTGACAGCGTAGCTCGATCAGCTCCGCATGCCGCGCCAATGCCTCCAGCGATGCCGTGCTGAACAACCGTGCGAGCGTGCGCGCGGCATCCGTGACGCGCCGGCCATCGCGCGACAGCAGATCCTGCAGCAACACATCGGCCTGTGCATCCTCAAGCCGTGGCGGCGGCACTGCAGACCACGGCCAGCGCATCAGCGCGCCTTGCCGATGGCGGCGTAGTGGCCCGCGGTCAGCCGCAGCAGGTCGGCCGGGGCGAGTTCCACTTCCAGGCCACGGCGTCCGGCGCTGACGTGCAGGCTGGGCAACGCCTGCGCGCTGGCGTCCAGAAAGGTGCGCAGGCGCTTCTTCTGCCCGAGCGGGCTGATGCCACCGACCAGGTAGCCGGTCGCGCGCTGCGCGGCATCGGCGGCGGCCATCTCGCACTTCCTGCAGCCGGCGGCTGCGGCGAGCGCCTTCAGGTCGAGTTGACCGGCAACCGGCACGATCGCCACCAGCAGTTCGTGGGTTTCAGTGCTGGCCAGCAGGGTCTTGAACACCTGGGCCGGGTCCAGGCCGAGCTTGTCGACGGCTTCGCCGCCATAGGATTCGGCATGGGCGTCGTGCACGTAGCTGCGCACGGTGTGGGCGATGTTCTCGCGCTTGAGCAGGTTGATGGCCGGGGTCATGGGCGCATCGTAGCGCGTGCGGAATGTGTTGCCTTGACCGAGGCTATCGCGGGTGGAGCATCCACGCCATGCGTGGATGCGTGATGTATGGCCACACGTAAACGCAGAACGGGCGCCCGAAGGCGCCCGTTCTGTCCGAACCGTTGCTGGGGTCAGAGCCCTTTCCTGCGGAAAGGGATCCGACCCCGGTCACGCGGGTAGTGCCGGCCGCTGGCCGGCACCGCGCACGGCATCAGTAGCGGTAGTGGTCCGGCTTGAACGGGCCTTCCACCGGCACGCCGATGTAGTCGGCCTGTTCCTGGCTCAGGGTGGTCAGCTTCACGCCGATCTTCTCCAGGTGCAGGCGTGCCACTTCTTCGTCCAGCTTCTTCGGCAGCAGGTAAACCTTCTTCTCGTAGCTGTCCTTGTTCGCCCACAGGTCGATCTGGGCCAGGGTCTGGTTGGCGAACGAGTTGGACATGACGAAGCTCGGGTGGCCGGTGGCGCAGCCCAGGTTCACCAGGCGGCCTTCGGCCAGCAGGAAGATCGCGTTGCCGTTCGGGAAGACGTACTTGTCCACCTGCGGCTTGATGTTGACGTGCTTGATGCCGGCGAACGACACCAGCGCATCGACCTGGATCTCGTTGTCGAAGTGGCCGATGTTGCAGACGATGGCCTGGTCCTTCATCGCGCTCAGGTGTTCGATGCGGATGATGTCCTTGTTGCCGGTGGTGGTGACGTACAGGTCGGCACGGCCCAGGGTCGATTCGATGGTGTTGACTTCATAGCCTTCCATCGCCGCCTGCAGGGCGCAGATCGGGTCGATCTCGGTGACGATCACGCGTGCACCGTAGGCACGCAGCGAGGCGGCGCAGCCCTTGCCGACGTCGCCGTAACCGCAGACCACGGCCACCTTGCCGGCCAGCATCACGTCCATCGCGCGCTTCAGGCCATCGGCCAGCGACTCGCGGCAGCCGTACAGGTTGTCGAACTTGCTCTTGGTGACCGAGTCGTTGACGTTGATCGCCGGGATCAGCAGGGTGCCGGCCTGGGCCAGCTGGTACAGGCGGTGCACGCCGGTGGTGGTCTCTTCGGAGACGCCCTTCCAGTCCTTCACGACGCGGCCCCAGTAACCCGGACGTTCCTTGGCCACGCGCTTGAGCAGGTTCTTGATGACCTGTTCTTCGTGCGAGGACGAGGCGGTGTTGACCCAGTCGCTGCCGTTTTCCAGCTCGTAGCCCTTGTGGATCAGCAGGGTCACGTCACCGCCGTCGTCGACCACCAGCTCCGGGCCGGTCAGGGTACCGTCGGCCAGGGTGAAGGTCAGCGCGTCCAGGGTGCAGTCCCAGTACTCTTCCAGGGTCTCGCCCTTCCAGGCGAACACCGGGGTGCCGGTGGCGGCGATGGCCGCAGCGGCGTGGTCCTGGGTGGAGAAGATGTTGCACGAGGCCCAGCGCACGTCGGCGCCGATGTCCTTCAGGGTCTCGATCAGCACCGCGGTCTGGATGGTCATGTGCAGCGAGCCGGTCACGCGCACGCCCTTCAGCGGCAGCTCGGCCTGGTACTTGCGGCGGATCGACATCAGGCCCGGCATTTCATGCTCGGCGATGTCCAGTTCCTTGCGGCCCCAGTCGGCCAGGGTGATATCGCGGATCTTGTAGTCGCCTTCGGTGGAGAAGGTCTTGGCAACAGCGTTCATGCAGTAGCTCCGGTTGTGGGCGAGCGGGTGCTCGCATCTAGCCGGGCGCCGTTGTTACAAAGCCACCTTACCGAGCCTGGCCGGGCCTCGTGGGATCCGGTCGCAGCGCCCCTCGGCAGGGGAGAACCCCCATTATATCGCGGCCCCGGCATGAGATCGGGATGACCCAACCATCGGCAGGTGGGGCGGCGTGCACGGCCTGTTAAGGTCGGTGTTTTCACGCATCACACAGGTGGAACGATGAGCATGCACGCGCGCCGTACGCGGCGCTGGACCGGCCTGGTCCTGTCGATGGGACTGCTGGCGGTGGCCCCGCTGGCCTGGGCGGCGGCACCGCAGGCCGCCACGACGCAGGCGCAGGGCGTCAACGGCTACGAGCTGCCTTCGGCCGCGCTGCAGGCGGTGGTCGACGCCCCGCGCGCGCCCTCGCTGTTCCTGTCGCCGCGCCGCGACGTGGCCGCGCTGATGCAGATGCCGTCGCTGCCGTCGATCCAGGTGGTGGCGCAGCCGGAGCTGAAGCTGGCCGGCCTGCGCATCAACCCGCGCACGTTCTCCGACAGCCGCTTCAGCTTCGGCGAGAAGCTGTGGCTGATGAACGTGGCCGATGGCAAGGAGCGGCAGATCAGCGGCCTGCCGGCCACGCTGTCGATCGCCAGCCTGATGTGGTCGCCGGACCAGAAGTGGCTGGCCTTCAACCAGGTCGACGCCGCCAGCGGCGCCAATGAACTGTGGCTGGTGGATGTGGCCGGCGGCAGCGCCCGGCGCCTGGTGGCGGGCCTGAACACAGTGATCGGCAGCGGTTACCAGTGGCTGCCGGACAGCCGTGGGCTGGTGGTGTTCACCCGCCCGGCCAACCTCGGGGCCGCACCGGCCGCCGATGGCATCCCGACCGGACCTGCGGTGCAGCAGACCAGCCAGGGCGGCGGCGTGGTGTCGATCCGCACCTACCAGGACCTGCTGAAGAACGAGGCCGACGCGCGCCAGTTCGACTACTACGCCACCACCCAGCCGATGGAAGTCGGCCTGGATGGCAGCACCCGCGCGATCGGCGCGCCGGGCATCTTCATGGGTTTCGCGGTGTCGCCCGATGGCCGCTTCGTGCTGCGCCAGCCGGTGCAGCGCCCGTACTCCTACGTGGTGCCGGTGAGCAGTTTCCCGCGCCGCATCGAAGTGATCGACCGTACCAGCGGCAAACTGGTGCACACCGTGGCGGTGCGGCCGCTGGTGGAAGGCTTGCCGACCGGCAATGACGCCGAGGTGACCGGCGTGCGTGACATCAGCTGGCGCGGCGATGCCGACGCCACCCTGGTCTGGGCCGAAGCACAGGATGGCGGTGATCCGAACCGCGAAGCCAAGGTGCGCGATGCAGTGCTGATGCAGGCCGCGCCGTTCGACACGCCGCCGGTGACCCTGGCCCAGCTCGGTAGCCGTTTCGCCGGCATCAGCTGGGGCCGGGGTGACCTGGCCCTGCTGGGTGAATCGTGGTGGAAAACGCGCAGGACCAAGACCTGGCTGATCGCCCCGGACAACGCCAGCGCCGAACCGCGCCTGCTGTGGGACCGGGATGCGCAGGACCGCTATGCCGACCCGGGCCGCCCGCTGCTGGCCAGCGATGAGCGTGGCCGCTCGCTGCTGCAGACCAGCGCCGATGGCGGCAGCCTGTACCTGGCCGGTGCCGGTGCGTCGCCGGAAGGTGATCGTCCGTTCGTGGACCGCTTCGACATCGCCACGGGCAAGGCCACCCGCCTGTTCCACTCGCAGGCGCCCAGCTACGCCGCGCCAGTGGCGCTGCTGGACGCGCAGGGCAGTTCGCTGCTGCTGAGCCGCGAGAGCCCGGATGAGCCGGCCAACTTCCACGTGCAGTCGCTGGCCGATGCCAGCGCCGCACCGCGCGCGCTGACCCACTTCGCCCACCCGCTGCCGCAGCTGAAGGGCGTGCAGAAGGAGCAGATCCGCTACAAGCGCAAGGACGGCGTCGATCTGACCGCAACCCTGCTGCTGCCGCCGGGCTACGACCCGAAGCGCGATGGTCCGCGTCCGCTGCTGATGTGGGCCTACCCGGGCGAGTTCAAGAGCGCGGCGGCGGCCAGCCAGGTGACCGATTCGCCGTACCGCTTCAATGCGGTCAGCTACTGGGGGCCGCAGGCGTTCCTGGCCAAGGGCTACGTGGTGCTGGCCAGTCCGTCGATGCCGATCATCGGCGAGGGCGACAAGGAGCCCAACGACACCTACATCGAACAGCTGGTGGCCAATGCACAGGCGGCGGTGGATGAAGTGGTGCGGCGTGGCGTGACCGATCGCGAGCACATCGCCATCGGTGGCCATTCCTACGGTGCGTTCATGACCGCCAACCTGCTGGCGCATACGCGCCTGTTCAAGGCCGGCATCGCGCGCAGCGGCGCCTACAACCGCACGCTTACCCCGTTCGGCTTCCAGGCTGAGGAACGCAATTACTGGCAGGCGCAGGACGTGTACCAGAAGATGGCGCCGTTCAACTACGCCGACAAGATCAAGGACCCGATCCTGTTCATCCATGGCGTGGACGACAACAACTCCGGCACGTTCCCGATCCAGAGCGAGCGCATGTTCGCTGCGGTGAAGGGCCTGGGCGGCACCGCGCGGCTGGTGATGCTGCCCAACGAATCGCATGCCTACCGCGCACGCGAATCGATCATGACCATGCTGGCCGAAAGCGAGCGCTGGCTGGAGCAGACCATCGGCCCGGCCGAGCAGGGCAAGGCGAAGAAGAAGCGCTGACGTGCATGACGGCGGCCCCCGCAACGGGAGCCGCCTGTGCGGCTGCGCCGCCGCCCGAGCATGGGCTCGGGCGCTACACGGTGTCCCGCGCCATGACACACTTGTAGAGCCGAGCCCATGCTCGGCGGCGTCCGCCGTGATACGTGCAGATGAAACCATTTTTGCATCGCAGCACGACGCCCGTTCTGGGATAGGCTTGGGCTCAGGATCCGTTGACCGAGGCCCGTGCGTCGCCGATGAACGAGTACCGCAGCAGCATCGAATTCGCTTCCCCCGATCTTCCGCTTCGCGATGATGTGCGCCGGCTCGGCGCACTGGTCGGCGACCTGTTGGTGGAACAGGTATCGGCCGCTTTCCTCGACGATGTGGAAGAGGTACGTACCCGTGCCATCGCCCGCCGCGAGAACCAGGCACCGCTGTCGGAGCTGGCCGAGGGCCTGGCCGGGCGCACGCCGCAGCAGGCCGAAACCATGGTGCGTGCGTTCAGCACCTACTTCCAGGTGGTCAACATCGCCGAGCGCGTGCACCGCATCCGGCGCCGCCGCGATTACCAGCGCGCCGGCACCGCCGCGCCGCAGCCCGATGGCCTGCAGGATGCCCTGCAGCACCTCAAGGCGCAGGGCGTGAGCCTGGATGAACTGGCGCAGTGGTTGCCGCGCATCGACATCGAACCGGTGTTCACCGCGCATCCGACCGAAGCGGTGCGCCGCGCGCTGCTGGAAAAAGAGCAGCTGATGGTGGCCAGTCTGGTCGACAACCTCGACGGCCAGCGTACGCCGGGCGAGGCTGCCGCCGATGCTGCGCGCTTCCGCATGGCGCTGACCGCCTCGTGGCAGACCACCGATTCCTCGCCGGTGCGGCCCACTGTGGATGACGAACGCGAACACGTGGGTTTCTACCTGGTGCAGGTGCTGTACCGGGTGATTCCGGTGCTGTACGAATCGCTGCAGCAGGCGCTGCGCGATACCTATGGCGAAGAACTGCCGTTGCCGCGCCTGCTGCGTTTTGGCACCTGGGTGGGCGGTGACATGGACGGCAATCCGAACGTGGATGCCCACACCATCCGCAACACGCTGGATGCACAGCGGCAGGCAGTGCTGGGGCGCTACCAGAAGGAACTGCTGCAGCTGGCCAGCCTGCTCAGCCAGTCCACCGAGCGGGTGGGTGTCAGTGATGCGCTGCAGGCGCGCGTGGCGCATTACCAGCAGCTGTTGCCGCAGGTGCAGTCGCGGCCGCGCCATGCCGACATGCCGTATCGCCTGCTCAACGACCGCATGCGGGCGCGCCTGCAGGCCACGCTGGATGACGGCGAAGGCGGCTACGCAGGCCCTGATGAACTGATCGAGGATCTGCAGTTGATCCTGGACAGCCTGCGCGCCCACCGCGGTGAGCATGCCGGTGGCTTTGCCGTGCAGCGCCTGCTGTGGCGGGTGAAGACCTTCGGCTTCCATCTGGCACGCCTGGATGTGCGGCAGGAATCGAGCGTGCATGCACGTGCACTGGCCTCGGTGCTGGGCGGTGAGGAGGCGTGGCAGGCGCTGGACGCGCTGGACCGTGCGCGGCTGCTGGGCCCGCATGCCAGCGGTGAGGCACCGCTGCCGGCCGGCAACGATGAAGGCAACGTGCGCCTGGATGCGGTGTTCGCCGCACTGGCCGATGCGCGCGCACGACATGGTGGCGATGCACTCGGCAGCTACATCATTTCGATGGCGCACGACCGCAGCGATGTGCTGGCGGTGCTGGCGCTGGCACGCCGCGGTGGCCTGGTGGAAGACGGCGGTTCGGTGCCGCTGGACATTGCCCCGCTGTTTGAAACAGTGGACGACCTCAAGCGCGGCACCGCCACCCTGCGTGACCTGTTGGCCGACCCGGTGTATCGCGCCCATCTGCGTGCCCGTGGCGATGTGCAGATGGTGATGCTCGGCTATTCGGACAGCAGCAAGGACGGTGGCATTGCGGCATCACGTTGGGGCCTGCAACGCGCGCAGGTGGAACTGCTGGAGGTGGCGGCCGAGGCCGGCATCGGGTTGACGTTCTTCCATGGCCGTGGCGGCTCGATCAGCCGTGGCGGCGGCAAGACCACGCACGCGGTCGATGCGTCGCCGCGCGGCAGCATCGATGGACGCCTGCGGGTGACCGAGCAGGGCGAGGTGATCCACCGCAAGTACGGCATCCGTGCGCTGGCGCTGCGTTCACTGGAACAGGCCGCCGGCGCGGTGCTGCGCGCCAGCCTGCGCCCGCGTGCGGCCGAGCCACGCGAGGATGACTGGCGGCCGGTGATGGACCAGGTGGCAGCGGCGAGCAGTGAAGTCTATCGTGCGTTCGTGGGCCAACCGCAGTTCATGGACTACTTCCGCACCGCCACGCCGATCGATGTGATCGAACGGATGACGCTGGGCTCGCGACCGTCGCGACGACTGGGCCAGGATGCGGCGCTGGGCAACCTGCGCGCGATTCCCTGGGTATTTGCCTGGAGCCAGGCGCGCGCGGTCATTCCCGGCTGGTATGGCGTGGGCAGTGGCCTGCAGGCGGCGGTGGATGCCGGCCACGAACAGACCCTGCGCGCTATGGCGCGGGACTGGCCGTTCTTCCGCACCTTCCTGGACGACATCGCGATGGTGCTGTCCAAGGGCGATATCACCATTGCCGAGCAGTTCTCGAAACTGTCCGGCGACCTGCACGCGCGCTTCTTCCCGCAGGTGCAGCGCGAGCTGGAATTGACCCGGTATTGGCTGCTGGCGCTGATGGGCCAGCAGACGCTGCTGGACCATGACGCACGGCTGGCGCTGTCGATCCGTCTGCGCAACCCTTACGTGGACCCGATCAGCGTGCTGCAGGTGGACCTTCTGCAGCGCTGGCGTGCCAGCGGGCGCGAAGACGAGGACCTGTTGCGCGCGCTGGTGGCCTGCGTGAACGGTGTTTCGCAGGGCGTGCAGAACACCGGGTGATCCACCTGGCAGGGTAGTGCCGGCCGCTGGCCGGCAATGAGGAGGTTGCCGGCCAGCGGCCGGCACTACCTCATTCCTCCGCCGAGGGCGGGTTCGACGCCAGCAGTTCCAGATGGCGCTGTTCCATTTCCTGGCGCAGCTGGCGGCGGATCTGCGCGGCGGCCTGGCGGCGCTTCTCATCGGAGGTGGCCGGCTGCAACGGCGGCACCGGCGTCGGCCGACCGTCCTCATCCACCGCCACCATGGTGAAGAAGCAGCTGTTGGCGTGGCGCACGCTGCGCTTGAGGATGTCCTCGGCCACCACCTTGATGCCGATTTCCATCGACGAGGTGCCGGTATGGTTCACCGAGGCCAGGAAAGTGACCAGTTCACCCACCGCGATCGGCTGGCGGAACATCACCTGGTCCACCGACAGGGTGACCACGTAGCGGCCGGCGTAGCGGCTGGCGCAGGCGTAGGCCACCTGGTCGAGCAGGCGCAGGATGGCGCCGCCGTGGACCTTGCCGGAGAAATTGGCCATCTCCGGCGACATCAGCACGGTCATGGACAGCTGGTGGGTTTTCAGTTCGGTCGACATGGCCCGATTGTATCGACAACCGGGGAGTGCCGGCCGCTGGCCAGCAACCGCGCACTGTTTTCCCGGCATCATGAAAAAGCCGGCCAGCGGCCGGCTCTACCCGAAAAGAGAAGGGCCGCTTGCGCGGCCCTTCGTGTTTCTTACTTCAGCTTCGCATCGGCGCGCAGGGCGGCGGCGCGGTCGGTCTTCTCCCAGGAGAAGGCCGTGGCGTTGACGGTCTCGCCTTCGCCGTTGAGGTAGCTGAACTCCTTCGGCTTGCGGCCGAAGTGGCCATAGGCCGCGGTCTGCTGGTACATCGGGTGCACCAGGTCGAGCATCTTGATGATGCCGTACGGGCGCAGGTCGAAGTGCTTGCGGATCAGCTTCTCGATCTTGTCGTCGCTGATCTTGCCGGTGCCGAAGGTGGTGACCGAGATCGAGGTCGGCTCAGCCACGCCGATGGCGTAGGAGACCTGCACTTCGCAACGGTCGGCCAGGCCGGCGGCAACGACGTTCTTGGCAACGTAGCGCGCGGCGTAGGCAGCCGAACGGTCGACCTTGGACGGGTCCTTGCCGGAGAACGCGCCACCACCGTGACGGGCCCAGCCGCCGTAGGTGTCGACGATGATCTTGCGGCCGGTCAGGCCGCAGTCGCCCACCGGGCCGCCGATCTCGAACTTGCCGGTCGGGTTGATGTGGAACTTGGTGCCCTTGTGCAGCCACTTGGCCGGCAGCACCGGCTTGATGATCTCTTCGCGGACGGCCTCGATGAGGTCCTTCTGCTTGATGCCCGGGGCGTGCTGGGTCGACAGGACTACCGCGTCGATGGCCGAGACCACGCCGTTTTCATAGCGCAGGGTGACCTGGCTCTTGGCGTCCGGGCGCAGCCACGACAGCGGCGAGTTCTTCTTCTTGCGGATCTTGGCCTGCTGCTCGACCAAGCGGTGCGACAGGTGGATCGCGGCCGGCATGTAGCTGTCGGTCTCGTTGGTGGCATAGCCGAACATCAGGCCCTGGTCGCCCGCGCCCATTTCTTCCGGCTTCTTGCGGTCCACGCCCTGGGCGATGTGCGGCGACTGCTTGCCGATCAGGTTCAGCACGCCGCAGGTGGCGCCGTCGAAGCCGACGTCGGAGCTGTCGTAGCCGATGTCCGTGATGACCTTGCGGGTCAGCGCTTCCAGGTCGATCCAGGCGCTGGTGGTGATTTCACCGGCCACAATGGCAACACCGGTCTTGACCATGGTCTCGCAGGCCACGCGGGCGCGCTGGTCCTGGGTCAGGATCGCGTCCAGCACCGCATCGGAGATCTGGTCGGCAACCTTGTCCGGATGGCCTTCGGAGACCGACTCGGAGGTGAAGAGATAGCTGGACATCAGGCGGTATATCCCTTGATTCGGATGGAAAGATGGGCGCGCATGATACACGGGGTGCGCCGCCTGTGCATTGTGAACCGGTACCGGTTGCCGGTGGTTAAGCCCGCGTAGGCCCGCAGGGGCCGCCAGCGCGGGATTGGGGCCCAGCCTCGAGGCCCAGTGTTCCACCAGCGTGACAACGGGCGGGCGGCCTGGCGGCCCCGACCGCGCAGGTCGCGACGCCGACGGGCGGGGGGCCGTCGTCATCGTTCTGCCCCAAAACCGCCATCTGGCTGCCGCCTGCCGGGCGCAGGCTGTCGGCCAATCCGGCCGCCGGGCATGAGTGGATCCGCCATGCAGGAACTCGAACAGCGTCTCCAGCAACGCTTCCCCGATTGGTTCCATGGCCGTCGTGGCCAGCTGGCGCGGCCGTTGCTGCGCAGCGTCGGCCGCTGGTCGCGGTTGGACCAGATCGAGGCCTTCCTGCAGCGCAGCTCAGGCCTGCGCGGCTTCGGCTTCGTCGCCGCCGGCCTGGAGTTCATCGACGGCCAGTACCAGGTGGACCCCGCCGCCCTGGCCAAGATTCCGGCCAGCGGCCGCCTGCTGATCGTGGCCAATCATCCGTCCGGGGCGCTGGATGCACTGGCGCTGCTGGACGCGGTCGGCCGCATCCGCCGCGACGTGCGGATCGTGGCCAACGACCTGCTGGGGGCGATTGCGCCGCTGCAGGATCTGCTGCTGCCGGTACGCATCCTCGGTGGCAAGGCGCAGCGCGGCAGCCTGCATGCGGTCGAAGAAGCGTTGGCGGCCGAGCAGTGCGTGATCGTGTTCCCGGCCGGTGAAGTCTCGCGACTGTCGCTGCGCGGTATCCGCGATGGCCGCTGGCAGCGCGGGTTCGTCCGCTTTGCCCGCGCCGCCGGCGCGCCGGTGCTGCCGGTGCGAGTGGAGGCGCGCAACTCGGCGCTGTTCTACGGCGCCTCGACCCTGTTCAAGCCGGCGGGCACCGCGCTGCTGGCGCGCGAAATGTTCACCCGTCGTGGCCGCCCGCTGCGGCTGAGCATCGGCGAGCCGATGCAGCTGGGCAAGGGCGGTGATCCGGGCGCACAGCTGCTGGCGGTGCGCCGCGCGCTGTATGCGCTGGGCCGCAACGGTGTGGCCGGCAATGCCGCTGCCTTCGCAGGCCCCGAGCCGCTGGCGTCCCCCGTGCCGCCCTCGCAGGTTGCCGCCGGCATCGCCACGGCCACCCAGCTGGGCCAGACCGCCGACGGCAAGCAGATCCTGCTGGCCACCTGCACCGCCGACTCTCCGCTGCTGCTGGAACTGGGCCGCCTGCGCGAGCTGACCTTCCGCCAGGTGGGTGAGGGCACCGGTCGCAGCCGTGACCTGGATGACTACGACCCACAGTACGAACACATCGTGATCTGGGACGCGGCCGCGCAGCGCATCGCCGGCGCCTACCGGATCATGCGCGGTGCGCAGGCGCTGGCCCGGCACGGCCTGTCCGGGCTCTACAGCGCGTCGTTGTTCCGCTATTCCGACGACGCCATCACCCACATCGCCGAGGGCCTGGAACTGGGCCGCAGCTTCGTGGTGCCCGACTACTGGGGCAGCCGCAGCCTGGACTACCTGTGGCAGGGCATCGGCGCCTACCTGCAGTGCCGGCCGGGCATCCGCTACCTGTTCGGCGCGGTGTCGATCAGCGCGGCGCTGCCACGCGACGCGCGCGAGCAGCTGGTGGCCTACTACCAGCGCTATTACAGCGGAACCGCCGGGCTGGCCGAATCGAACCGGCCGTTCCAGTACTTCGCCGCGCCGCCGAGCTTCGGCGAACTGGACGCCGGCGCCGCGTTCGACGTGCTCAAGGCCAACCTGGCCGCGCTGGGGACCGGGGTGCCGACGCTGTACCGCCAGTACACCGATCTGTGCGAACCCGGCGGCGCCCGCTTCCTCGCCTTCGGTGTCGATCCTGATTTCAGCGATTCGATCGATGGCCTGATCGAGGTGGACCTGTGCGCGATCCGGCCGAACAAGCGCAAGCGCTACCTGCGCGACGCGGGGGCGCCGGCATGAGCACGCTGGCGAACCTGTCGCCGCACCGGCGCGCCGTGTTCGTCTCCGACGTGCACCTGGGTTCGCGTCATTGCCATGCCGCCGAGCTGGCGCGGTTCCTCTCCCAGCTGCGCTGTGATCGGTTGTACCTGGTCGGTGACATCATCGACCTGTGGTGGATGGCCCATCGCCGTGCCAACTGGCGGCAGTCGCACAGCGAAGTCATCCAGGCCCTGCATGCGCTGCGCCGTGCTGGCACCGAGATCATCTACATCCCGGGCAATCACGATGCCTCGCTGCGCCACGTGTGCGGGGTGATGCTGCCGGCGATGCAGGTGCGCCGGCGTGCCATCCACGTGACTGCCGACGGGCGCCGGCTGCTGGTCGCGCACGGCGACGAGTACGACGGCGTGACCCATTTTGGTGGCCTGCAGGAAAAGTTCGGTGACTGGCTGTACTACCGCATCCTCACCGGCAACCAGGCGCTGAACGCGGTGCGGCGCCGGCTGGGCATGCGCTACTGGTCGCTGTCGGAGTTCCTGAAGAAGCGCAGTGGCGCGGCCGAGCGTTATATCGAGCGCTTCGTGCAGGCCGGGCTGGACGACGTGCGTCGGCGCGGGCTGGATGGCATCGTCTGCGGGCATATCCACCGCGCCACGCTGGTGGAGCGCGATGGCCTGGTCTACGCCAATGACGGCGACTGGGTGGAGAGCCTGACGGCGCTGGCCGAGGACCATGATGGCGCGTTGCGCCTGCTCGATCACAATGGCCAGACGCTGGTGGAGTTGCCGGGCGCGCGATTGTCACAGGCGGCATGACCGCGTCCGTCCCCTTGTAGAGCCGAGCCCATGCTCGGCTGCCGTTACGCGCAACGAAGAGCAGCCGAGCATGGGCTCGGCTCTACATGCACCGCCCGCAAGCCGCTAGCATCGGGCCATGGATTCCCTGACCCAGATCGTACTTGGTGGCGCCGTTGCCGCTGCCATCGCCCCGCCCGGCCATCGCCGTGCGGCCCTGTTGGCCGGTGCCGCGCTGGGTACCCTGCCGGACCTCGACGCGTTGTGGCTGGGCTTCACCGCCGCTGATCCGGTGGCGAACATGATCGAGCACCGCAGCTTCAGCCATTCGCTGCTGGTGCTGCCGTGGGTGGCCGCATTGATCTGGTGGCTGTTCAAGCGCTTCGGCAACGGTCGCGTCGCGCAATCGCCGACGCGCTGGTTCTGGGCGATCCAGCTGGCGCTGGTCACCCATCCGGTACTGGACGCGTTCACCGTCTACGGCACGCAGCTGTGGTGGCCGCTGCGGCCGCATCCGGCGATGGGCTCGAGCGTGTTCATCATCGATCCCGCCTACACGGTGTGGCTGCTGCTGGGCTGCGTGCTGGCCTGGTTCGGACGTGCACGGCCGTGGGCGGGCACGGTGCTGGGCCTGGCGCTGCTGGTCAGCAGTGCCTACCTGGGCTGGGGCCTGATCGCCAAGGCGCAGGTCGACCGTGCCGCGCAGCAGAGCCTGGCGGCGATGGGGCTGGGCGACGCGCCACGCTTCTCGGTGCCGATGCCGTTCAACACGCTGCTGTGGCGGGTGGTGGCGATGACACCCAGCGGCTACGTGGTGGCTGACCGCTCGCTGCTGGCCGACCAGGGGCCGATGCAGTTCGAGGGCCATGCGTCCAACGTGCAGGCACTGCGCGAAGCCGCGGCGATTCCTGCGGTGCAGCAGCTGCAGTGGTTCAACCGCGGTTTCATGCGTGCGCAGGTGGTGGAAGGCCGGCTGGTGCTGAGCGACCTGCGCATGGGCCTGGAACCGGACTACACCTTCAACTTCGTGGTGGCCGAGCAGGTGGACGGGCGGTGGCAGGCGATCGTGCCCGAGCAGCGCCGCACCGATTACGCCAGCCCGCAGGCACGGGCCGAGATGAAGGGCCGGCTGGCAGCGATGTGGCAGCGGATCTGGCACACCGCGCCGTAGATCCACGCCATGCGTGGATGGCACCGTAGATCCACGCCATGCGTGGATCGGACCCTCAATACACCGTAGCGCGGCCCTGCACGAACGAATAGAAGAACACCGCATTCGGATCGTTCTGCACCAGGCGGAACTCGCGCCGCATGCCTTCCACCGTTTCCTCATCCACCGTACCGGCCTGCAGCAGCTGGTCGGCGGCCGACAGCAGCAGCTGTTCCCAGAACGCGATCATCGTCTTGCGACGGGCCGGTTCGCGGTTGTCCAGGTGGATGGTCTTGATCTCGGTGTGCACATCGCGGAAGCCGCCGGCCAACAGCAGGTTGCCCAGCTTGGCACCGACGAACGGATCGCCGCCATGGTCGTACTGGAAGTCGTTGAAGGCCATCCAGTAACGCCAGATGTGCGGCGAGTACGGATCGAGCAGGAACGAGGCGTTCATCACTTCGGTGATGTACACCGGCGATCCGGGGGCGAGTACGCGGCGCACTTCACTGAGCACGCGCGCTGGCGACGGTACATGCTCCAGCACCCAGCACAGGAACGCGGCATCGAAGCTGCGCGCTTCGAAGGGTAGCTCGCCGGCGTCGGCCTGCTGCAGCGTGTAGCGGTCGCTGCACCACGGCGTGCGGGCCAGGTTCTCGCGGGCAGTGGCCAGCTGGGCCTCGCTCAGGTCCACGCCGGTCACGTGCAGCTCGGGGAAGCGGCGCAGCAGGATCTCGGTCTGCGCCCCCACGCCGCTGCCCACTTCCAGCAGGCGCCGCGCGCCGCTGTAGTCGATCTGGCCGAAGATGCTCGATTCCAGCAGGCGGGCCTGGGTCATCAGGCGCTGCTGCTCGGTGCCGGAGAATCCGTGCAGGTAGGTCGGGGAAGAGATCGGCGGAGTCATGGCGGGCTCGTGTGGAGGTCGAGTTTGCTGGGGAGCGTAGCGTCGAGCTTGCTCGACTGTTCTGAAAACCAGTCGAGCAAGCTCGACGCTACAAATGCGCAGGTGATCAGGCGGCCGACGGCAATGCCGGTTCCCCGGCGATCAGGCGGTCGAAGTACTCGGTGGTCAGCGCGATCTGGCTCTGCGGGTCTTCGGCACGGTTGACCACCGCACGGAAGGCGGCGTTCTCCGGCCGGTCCTTGGCATACCAGCCCAGGTGCTTGCGCGCGATGCGCACACCCTGCGGCTCACCATAGAAGGCATGCAGCGCATGCAGGTGGCCCAGCAGGATGTCGCGCACTTCGGCCAGCGAGGGCGGCGGCAGTTCCTGCCCGGTGGCCAGGTAATGCGCCACTTCGCGGAAGATCCACGGCCGGCCCTGCGCCGAGCGGCCGATCATCACCGCATCCACGCCGGTCTGCTGCAGCACGTAGGCGGCCTTCTGCGGCGAATCGATGTCGCCATTGGCGATCACCGGAATGCGCAGCGCGGCCTTGATCTCGGCAATGGTGCTGTATTCGGCCTGGCCGGTGTAATGCTGGTCGCGGGTGCGGCCGTGCACGGCCAGCGCGGCGATGCCGCTGTCTTCGGCAATGCGGGCAATGACCGGGCCATTGCGGTGGTCGCAATCCCAGCCAGTACGGATCTTCAGGGTGACCGGCACATCCACCGCGTTGACCACCGCTTCCAGGATGCGCGCCACCAGCTGCTCGTCGCGCATCAGCGCCGAACCGGCCCAGGCGTTGCACACCTTCTTGGCCGGGCAGCCCATGTTGATGTCGATGATCTGCGCGCCATGGTCGACGTTGTAGCGCGCCGCCTCGGCCAGCTGCTGCGGCTCGGTGCCGGCGATCTGCACGCTGATCGGCGCCGGCTCGCCGTCATGGTCCATGCGGTGGATCGACTTGCGCGTGTTCCAGAAGCGCGGGTCGCTGATGGTCATTTCCGAGGCGGCCAGGCCCGCGCCCAGCCGTTTGCACAGCAGGCGGAACGGCTTGTCGGTGACGCCGGCCATGGGCGCCAGCACGACGTTGGGGGCAATGGTGTACGGGCCGATCTGCATGCGCCCATTGTAGAGCGCGGGCGGGGCCTGGGCGGTGTCGGTGGGCCCCGGGTTCAGGCCGATCGGCACCGACCTCATGCCGTACCGGCATCAGCAGATGCTTGACGGTTGCTTCCGCCGCCCCCAGGCGCGGGTGATGGTGGGCGGCTGGGTGGGCCGGTAACGCGCATCTACCCATGGCGTGGATCTACCACGGGCTCCCCGGTCGCTTCCCACGGGGGTGTGGCCATCCCTCGGTAGATCCACGCCATGCGTGGATGGACGGCCAAAAAAAACCCGGGCATCTGCATGCCCGGGCCTCTTCATCCACAGATGGCGTGGATCTACACGTCGGCCGGGGTGAAGCGCGGCATCGCCGCAGCGGCGCCTTCCTTCTCGGTGGAACGGCCGGCGAACTGGTTGGCGAAACGCACGTGGCGGGCGAACGGGGCGTCGGCCACCTGCGCCAGCGAGGCCGCCAGTGCACCGTTGAAGGCGTCACCGGCACCGGTGGTGTCGATCGCCTGCACCTGCTCGGCACCCACGCGGTAGTAGGGCTGGGTGTCGCCGCGCAGGTTTTCGTCGGCATGCGAGACGAACACGCCCACCGACCCCAGCGTCACCACCACCGTGCCGTTGCCGACCAGCTTGCGGCACAGCGCATGCAGGCTGGCGCCATCCAGCGCGGCCACGTCGTTGGCATCCACGCGCTCGCCGACATGGCGGCCGAGCAGGGCGACGAACTCGGTCTCGTTCGGGGTGATCACATCGGCCAGCTTGAGCAGGCCGATGGTCGAGGGCGCGTCGGCCGGCGCAGTGTTGAGCACGGTGGTAACACCGGCCTCGCGGGCGGTGGCCAGTGCCGCTTCAATGGTCTGCACCGGCGATTCCAGCTGCACCAGCACCACCTTGGCGGCGGTCAGCCGCGCCTGCTGCTGCTGCAGGAAGTCGGTGCTGAGCGCGGCGTTGGCGCCGGGGCCGATGACGATGGTGTTGCGGCCACGCGCGTCCACGTAGATGCCCGCGGTGCCGGTCGGCTCGCTGCTGGCCTCGGCGATCAGCCCGAAACCATCCTGCGCTGCCAGTTCGCGTGCGGTGGCACCACCGGCGTCATCGCCGAGCGCGCACACGAAGTGCGTCTCGGCGCCGGCGCGGCAGGCGGCCACGGCCTGGTTGAAGCCCTTGCCACCCGGGCCGGTGCTGTAGCGGCCGGCAATGGTCGCGCCCGGTGCCGGCAGCGACTCGCACCGCCACACGTGATCGACATTGAAGGAACCGACGACAACGACACTGCTGCTCATAGGGAATCTTTTCTCAACCAAGGGTTCAACTGAAGTGCGTCAGCACGCCGGCGATGGTGGCCGTCATGAAGGTGGCAATGGTACCGCCCAGCACCGCGCGCAGGCCGAACTTGGCCAGGTCGTGGCGACGTTCCGGGGCCAGACCGCCGATACCGCCGATCTGGATGGCGATCGAGCTGAAGTTGGCGAAGCCGCACAGCGCGTAGGTGGCGATCAGGCGGCCTTCGTCGGACAGGGTCACGCCGGCGATCTGGCCGTTCACGATCTGCGACAGTTCGGTGTAGGCCACGAATTCGTTGATCACCACCTTCTGGCCGATCAGCGAACCGACCGTGGTGGCGTCGGCCCACGGGGTGCCGATCACCCAGGCGATCGGGGCCAGCACGTAACCGAAGATGGTCGACAGGTTGGTCGGCTTGCCGATCATCGCGGCCAGGCCGGTGACATCACCGATCCAGGTCAGCGGGGCGTTCAGCAGGGCGATCAGGGCGATGAAGGCCAGCAGCATGGCGCCGATGTTCAGCGCCAGCTTCAGGCCGTCACCGGCGCCGGCGGCGGCTGCGTCGATGATGTTGCTGGAGGTCTTCTCCACTTCCATCTTCACCGTGCCGCGGGTCAGCGGGGTGCCGGTTTCCGGAATCAGCAGCTTGGCCACGACCAGGGTGGCCGGCGCCGCCATGATGCTCGCCGCCAGCAGGTGCTTGGCGTAGAACGCCTGCTGCACCGGGTCGCCGCCGCCGAGCATGCCCACATAGGCCGCCAGCACGCCGCCGGCGATGTGCGCCATGCCGCCGATCATCATGGTCAGCAGCTCGGACTGGGTCATCTTGGCGATGTACGGGCGCACGGTCAGCGGCGCCTCGGTCTGGCCGATGAACACGCTGGCGCAGACGCTGGTGGTTTCCGCACCGGACACGCGCATCACCTTGGTGATCGCCCACGCCATCACGCGCACGATCGCCTGCATGACGTTGAGGTGGTACATCACGCCCATCAGCGCCGAGAAGAAGATGATGGTCGGCAGCACCTGGAAGGCGAAGATGAAGCCGTAGTTCTGGGTGTCCATCAGCGAGCCGAAGATGAACTTCGAGCCTTCGTTGACGAAGCTCAGGACCTTGACGAAGCCGTGGCCCAGCGCGTCGAACACGTCGCGGCCGCCCGGCACCAGGATCACCAGCGCCGCAAAGGCGATCTGCAGGGTGATACCGGTGGCAACCAGCTTCCAGTCAACCGCGCGCTTGTTGTTGGAAAACAACCAGGTGATGCCGATCAGCACCGCCAACCCGAACAGGCCGAAGCCGATCCTGCCCAAACCTTCGACCATGTGAGTGACTCCCCTGGGGCGTCGCGAAAAACGGGAAGCCTAGTGCAGGGCCGGGGCCGGGGCAAGGAAAAGCAGCGTGCAGGCGGCCATCGGTACCGATCAGGCCAGCAACGGCAAGGGCTTGCGGCCGGCGCCGGCAGGTAGAATGGGGTTCGATCCCGGCCCGGATGCGGGCCCGCAGCAGGAGATTTGCATGCACTACCGTCGCCTGGGCTCCACCGGCCTGCCGATTTCCGCCCTGTCCTTCGGCGCCTGGGTGACCTTCGGTGACCAGATCCCGCGCGACGAGGCCCGCAACCTGGTGGCCGCCGCCTGGGACCACGGCGTCAACTTCTTCGACAACGCCGAGGGCTATGCCAACGGCCGCGCCGAACAGGTGATGGGCGATGTGATTGCCGACCTGCGCCTGCCGCGCGATGGCTTCTGCGTGTCCAGCAAGGTGTTCTTCGGTAGCGCCAAGGACCCGCGGCCGACCCAGCGCGGCCTGTCGCGCAAGCACGTGACCGACGCCTGCCACGCCGCGCTCAAGCGTCTGCGGGTGGACTACCTGGACCTTTACTACTGCCACCGCCCGGACCCGGACGCACCGGTTGCCGAGACCGTGCATGCCATGGACACCCTGGTGCGGCAGGGCAAGATCCTCTACTGGGGCACTTCGGAATGGTCGGCTGCGCAGATCCAGCAGGCGCTGGACGTTGCCGAAGCACACAACCTGCAGGGCCCGTCGATGGAGCAGCCGCAGTACAACCTGCTGCACCGCGAGCGGGTCGAAGTCGAGTACGCGCCGCTGTACGCCCGCGCCGGCCTGGGCACCACCGTCTTCTCGCCGCTGGCCTCGGGCCTGCTGACCGGCAAGTACGACCAGGGCATTCCCGCCGATGCACGGCTGGGCCGGGAAGGCATGGAATGGCTGCAGGACCTGGTGCTGGGGGCCGACGCCGAAGCGCGCCTGGCGCAGGTACGCCGTTTCAGCGAAGTGGCGCGCGCGCTGGGCCAGGCCCCGGCCACGCTGGCCATTGCCTGGTGCCTGCGCAACCCGAACGTGTCCAGCGTGATCCTCGGCGCCAGCCGGGTCGAGCAGCTGCTGCAGAACCTGCAGGCGCTGGACGTGCTGGAGCGGGTGGATGCCGCCGGCTGGGCGCAGGTAGAAGCCGCGTTCGCCTGACAACCCTTTGTAGAGTCGAGCCATGCTCGACTTCGCGCGCAGCGCGGGTGTTTCCAGGCGACGGCGCCAAGAGCAGTCGAGCATGGCTCGACTCTACAAAGGTGCCACGCCCTTTTGATTGACTAGATCTATCGAATTTACGAATTCGATCATTAATCTCATCAATGAAAGTGAGAATGGTTGTTGATTGTCAACTGAGAATCATTATCATTTAACTCGTCCCTCGCACGAGTCCAGATGCTCATGAATGCTCAACCTGTACTGCTGCGCCCCGAAACGCTGACCCTCCGCGATCGTCCGGTCCGCGTCGTTCCGCCGGAAGAGGTCATCGACAGCGAAGCCCTGCTCAAGGGCCGTCGTGAAATCCTGATCCAGCACGGCGACCGCTTCTATCGCCTGCGGCACACCAGCAACGACAAGCTGATCCTGACCAAGTAACCGCGGTCTGGTCGCCCGCCTCCCTCCCTCCTGCCGGCAGCGCCGGCAGGGTGGGCGACCCGTCCGCGCCCGCTCTCTCCCCCTCGGTCTACCGCGTGCACCTTCCGGGTGTGCCGGTAACCGGGGGTTCCCCTGCCTGACCGACCGAACCCGATGACCCGCCATACCGCCCTCTGCCTTGCCGTCTGGATCGCGCTGCCGCTGTCCGCACACGCCGCTGCTGCGGCCAGCGCCGCCCCCGAGGCGCGCGAATTCGACCGCGTGCAGGTCACCGCCACGCGCACCGAGCGCGCGGTCAGCGACGTTGCCGCCACCGTCGATGTGATCGACCGCGAACAGATGGATCGCCATCTGGTGCAGGACATCAAGGATCTGCTGCGCTACGAGCCCGGCCTGTCGGTCAGCCGCAGCGCGGCGCGCTTCGGCCTGGGCAGCATCCGCATCCGCGGCCTGGACGGCAATCGCGTGCGCGTGCAGACCGATGGCATCGCCATGCCGACCAGCTTCAACATCGGCTCGTTCTCCAACGCCAACCGCAACTTCACCGATCTGGACACGCTCAAGCGCGTGGAGATCGTGCGCGGCCCGGCCAGCTCGTTGTACGGCTCGGACGCACTCGGTGGTGTGGTGGCGTTCGTCACCAAAGACCCGGCCGATTACCTCAAGGACGGCAAGGACAGCTACGTCGGCCTGAAGTTCGGCTACGACGGCGAGTGGAAAGGCCTGCTTGGCGGGGTGACCAGCGCCTTCGGTGGTGAGCACTGGAGCGGCATGGTCAACATCAACCATCGCCAGGGCCAGGAAACCGACAACAAGGGCGACGTGCGCAGCCTGGACAACACCCGCACCGCCCCCAATCCGCAGGACCGCGACGGTCGCAGCGGCCTGGCCAAGCTGGTCTACGCACCGAGCGAGGACCAACGCTTCCGCCTGACCGTGGAAGGCAACGAAGACAACACCGATACCAACGTGTTGTCCTCGATCGACCGCACCACTACCACCGGCATGAAGGCACGCGATACGCAGAACCGCACCCGCGTGTCGTTCGCGCATGAAATGGATGCGCTGGACAAGAGCTTCGCCGACAGCCTGCACTGGCAGCTGTATACCCAGCACAGCGAAACCACCCAGATCACCGACGAAGACCGTGCCAACCGCAGCCGTCGTCACCGCGAGTTCAACTTCGACCAGCGCGTGTATGGCCTGCAGGCCCAGTTCAACAAGGCCTTCAGCACCGGCAGCGTCGAGCACGCGTTGACCTATGGCTTCGAGGGCGCACGCACCGAGATCCGGCAGAAGCGCGATGGCTTCCAGGTCCTGGCCAACGGCCAGACCAGCACCACCATCCTGCCCGATGCGTTCCCAGTCCGCGATTTCCCGATCAGCAAGACCACCGAGCTGGGACTGTACGCACAGGATGAAATGCGCCTGGCGGGCGACAAGCTGTCGCTGGTGCCCGGCGTGCGCGTGGACCGCTACGAACTGAAGCCGGAGGTGGACAGCATCTTCGCCGAAGACAACCCGGGCGTGGCGGTGGCCAAGCTGACCAAGACCAGCGTCTCGCCGAAGTTCGGCCTGGTCTACCGCTTCACCGACCAATGGTCGCTGTTTGCCGGCTACTCGCACGGCTTCCGTTCGCCGCCCTACAACGATGTCAACCTCGGCTTCACCAATTTCGCCTTCGGCTACACCGCCATTCCCAATCCGGACCTGAAGCCGGAAACCAGTGATGGCATGGAACTGGGCCTGCGCTTCCTGTCGCCGGCCGCCTACGTCAGCGTCAGCGGCTACTACAACGAGTACAAGGACTTCATCGAGTCGCAGTCGCTGGTGGGTACCAACGCACAGGGCCTGATGGTGTTCCAGTCGCGCAACATCGCCGACGCACGTATCTACGGCGCCGAACTGAAGGCCGGCGTCGACTTCGGCCAGATCAGCCCGAGCCTGCAGGGTTGGGCACTGCGCAGTGCGGTGGCGTGGTCGCGTGGCGACAACAAGACCGAGGATGTTCCGCTGGATTCGGTCGACCCGCTGCGTGGCACCGTCGGGCTGATGTATGACACCGACACCTGGGGCGTGGAACTGGCCGGCACCTTCGTCAAGCGCAAGGACCGCGTCGCTTCGGCCACGGTGTACCGCCCGGCCGGCTACGGTGTGGCCGACCTGATGGCGCACTGGAACTTCGCCCCGGGCGCCACCTTCAACGTCGGCGTGTTCAACCTGGGCGACAAGCGCTACATCGATTGGTCCAACGTCTCCAGCGTGGGGTCGACGCTGTCGCCGACCAGCCGCGTGCTGGACCGCTATACCAGCCCCGGCCGCACCCTGTCGGCCAGCCTTGCCGTGTCCTGGTGATCCCATGAGCCGAGCCCTGTCCGCCCGTCGTCTGTCGTCCGCCCTGCCGCGCCCTTCGCAGCAGGCCTGGCCCACGCCGGCGCAGCTGGCAGCGCTGGGCACCGTGCTGTGCCTGTACCACGCTGACGGCAGCGAACTGGGTGGCTGGCACCAGGCGGTGCGCGTGCACGCCTGCCAGGGCGTGGACAGCGAGGGTCTGCGCGAAAGCCTGTGCTTCCTCGACGGACGCGGCCGCTGCGTGTGGCGGCTGTACCTGCTGCCGGACAGCGATTTCCTGGCCTGGGACCGGCTGGTCGCATCGCTGCCACCGGGCCCGGAGCACGACAGCGATGGCAGCGTGGGCGAACGCCTGTGGCGGCGCCTGGCCGGTCATCTGGGCGGGCAGCGCTGGCGCCTGTGCGCACTGCGCCTGCACGCCGCCGACGAGGGCCGCACGCTGGCCGCGAGCCTGTCCACGTTGTCGTCACTGGGCGCGGCCACGGCACGCCGCATCGCACGCATGGAAGGTGCCGAGGGCGAACTGGCGATCGACGACTGCTGCTGCGCCGATGCGGCGCGGCGCCCGGCGCAACGCGTCCCCGGCGACCTGCCGCTGATCCGCCTGTGATCGTTTCCTGATGGAACGCCTGTCGGCCACCGATGGCCTCTCAACGAACCTGCAACCCCGAAGGAAGACCCCGATGAAGTTCCAGACAGCCAGCGCCCTGCTGTTGCTCGCCGCCAGCGGCGTTGCCAGCGCGCAGCCCTCCGACGTCGCCCGCGACCATGACAGCATCCTGGCCATGCAGGGCGAGTACACCGTTGATTTCGCCTTCGACGAAACCGTGCTGCTGAAGCCGGGCTACGAGCGTGCGCCGGCCATGCGCAGCGGCGGCAACGAAGTGGTCATCGTGGTCGAGGACACTCCCAAGCGCATCGTGCTGCAGCATCTGCTGCTGGACGAGAAGAGCGGCCACATCACCAAGCACTGGCGCCAGGACTGGGTGTACGAAGCGCCCAACCGCTTCGAGTTCAGTGCCGACCAGACCTGGCAGGTACGCAATATTCCGGCCGCCGTGAACCAGGGCGCCTGGACCCAGTGCGTGTACGAAGTGAGCGATGCCCCGCGCTACTGCGGCACCGGCAAATGGAACTACACCAACAACGTGCCGAGCTGGACCAGCGACCTGAGCTGGCGCCCGCTGCCGCGTCGTGAGTACACCAAGCGCAGCGACTACAACGCGCTGGCCGTGATCAACCGCCACACGCTGACCCCGAACGGCTGGACCCACGAACAGTTCAACACCAAGGTGCAGCGCAACGCCGATGGCAGCCAGGTGGAGATCGCCCGCGAGTTCGGTTTCAACGACTACGTGAAGACCACCGAGATCGACTTCACGCCGGCGCGCAACTACTGGAAAGCCACCGCCGGCTACTGGGCCAAGGTGCGCCAGCGCTGGGACGGCTTCCTCGGCCAGGCCCCGGGCGTGCATCTGAAGACCAAGCTGGACGGCATGGCGATGATCATCCCGCTGTTCACCCAGGCCGAAGAGATCCAGGCCGGCAAGAAGGTGAAGGACACGCAGATCGACGCGGTATTCGCCGAGTACGTGGAAAAGGCCCGATAACGTCGGGTCAGACTCGACTGGCTCCGCTTCGTTCTGGCAGTTGCCGAGCTTGCTCGGCACGCTCTTTCCCGCAACCACGCGTGGCGTGAATCTACCGAAGCCCCGCTTTGGTAGGTGCCGAGCTTGCTCGGCACGCTCTTTCCCGCATCCACGCGTGGCGTGGATCTACCGGGTCCGGCGTCGCGTCAGGCTTCGCGCAGGGCCAGCGCCGGCGGCGTGTGCAGGATGCGGCGGGTGCCCCACCAGCCGGCCAGCAGGCTCAGCCCGATACCGACCAGCCCGCCCAGCAGCAGGCCCGGCCAGGGCGGCAGCAGCGGCAGCTCGAACACCTTCTGCGAAACCACCACACCGATGGCCGCGGCCGAGCCCACCGCCAGCAACGCGGCCAGCGTGCCCAGCGCACCGAACTCGACCAGCACCGCACCACGCAGCTGCCGCCGGGTCGCGCCCAGCGTGCGCAGTACCGCGCTGTCGTAGCGGCGTTCGCCGGCCGTGGCCTGCAGCGCGGCCAGCAGCACCAGCACGCCGGCCAGCAGGCTGAACACCATCACCAGCTGCACCGCCTGCGCCACCCGCTCCATCACATCGCGCACCTGCGAGATCACCGCATCCACATCCAGCAGCGACAGGTTCGGCTGCGCGCGCACCAGCTCGCCCAGCCCGGCGGCCTTGCCGGCCGGCAGATGGAATGCCGACAGCAGGTTGTGCGGGGTGTCACCCACCGCATTGGGGTTCAACAGCACGAAGAAGTTGGGCCGGAAGGTGTTCCAGTCGGCCTTGCGTACGCTGGTGACGGTGAACTCGCGTTGCTGCTCGCCCACCGCAATGCTGATGCGGTCGCCCGGATGCACGCCGTAACGCTTGGCCCAACCGATCTCCACCGACGCTTCCGGCGCCGTGCTGTCGGCCTTCCAGAAGGTGCCGTCGACCAGCGTGTTGGCCGGCGGGAAGGTACTGCGCCAGCTGAAGTTCAACGGCCGGTTCTCGTCGTCGTCATCGCGCTGGCCTTCGCCCTGATCCGCTTGACCGCTCTGTTCCGGCGTGCGGTCCACCCGCAGCGGCGGCTTGCCGTTGATCGCGATCAGGCGGCCGGTGGCCATCGGTTCGATGCTGGCGTCGTTGGCGCCGAGCACGCGCAGCGCGGCCAGCACGTCCTGGCGCTGTTCGGGCTGTATGTTGATCAGGAAGTAGTTCGGCGTATCGGCCGGCAGCCGCTCGCGCCACTGCTGCAGCAGGCCCGGTCCGGTCACCGCCAGCAGCAGCAACGCACACAGCGACAGCGACAGCCCGACCAGCTGCATCACCGCCAGCAGCCGGCGCCGGGTCAGTGCGGCCAGGCCCAGCCGCCAGTTGCCGTGCAGGCGGTGCTGCAGGCCGCGCAGCAGCTGCAGCAGCACGAAGCCGACCGCGCCGGCCGCCACCGCCAGTGCCGCCAGGCCGCCGAGCACCCACAGCGCCAGTTTCAGGTCACCGGTGACCTGCACCGCCAGCAGCAGGCTGGCGCCCAGCGCGGCCACGTAGGCCAGCAGCGAGGCCGGCGGCAGCGCGGCGAAGGAGCGGTTGAGCACGCGCATCGGCGGCACCCCGCGCAGGCGCAGCAGCGGCGGCAGGCCAAAGCCGAACAGCAGCAGCAGGCCGATGCCGGCGCCGGTCAGTGCCGGCATCGCTTCGGGCAGCGGCAGGCGCTGCGGCACCAGGCTGCCCAGCACCTGCACCAGCCCCTCCTGCGCCGCCATGCCCAGGCCGATGCCGAGTGCGCAGGCCGGTACCGCCAGCATCAGCAGCTGCAGCGCCAGGCCAAGCAGGACGTCGCGCTGGCGTGCGCCCAGGCAGCGCAGCACCGCCACCTGGTCGATGCGGCGCAGGGCGAAACGGTTGGCCGCCAGTGCGGTCGCCACGCCGGCCAGCAGTACCGCCAGCAGCGCACTCAGGCCGAGGAAGCGGCCGGCCAGGTCGAAGGCCTGGCGCACGCCGCGCTGGGTGTCGTCCACACTCAGCAGGCGCTGGCCCTTCACCTGGGGCAGCAGCCACTGGCGCAGCGCGGCAACCTGGTCGGCCGGGCCGGCGAACATCAGGCGATAGTTGACCCGGCTGCCGGGGCCGAGCAGCCCGGTGCCTTCCACATCGGCGCGGTTGACCAGCAGGGTGGGCGAGAGCGTCAGCAGGTCGCCGCCTGTGTCCGGCTCGGACTCGATGATGCCGGCGATGCGCAGCGTGCCGCTGCCGAATTCGAGGTCATCGCCGGCCTTCAGCCCCAGCCCCTGCAGCAGGCGCGGGTCGGCATAGGCCTGGCCCTGCGGCGGCATGCCGGCGTTGTCGATCAGCGCGCCGCCGGGCGTGGCGCGCACCCGCAGCGTGCCGCGCAATGGGTAGCCGGCCTGCACCGCCTTGATGCTGGCCATCTGGCTGGCATCGCCCTGGAACAGCACGCTGCCGAAACTGGCGATGCGGGTGTGTGCCAGGCCACGGCGCTGCGCTTCTTCGGCGAAGGCCGCTGCCGGATCGGTGCGGCCTGCGATGCCGAGGTCGCCGCCGAGCATCTCCGCCGCGCTGCCGGTCAGGGCCAAGTTGACCCGGTTCACCAGCGTGCCGACCGCGGTCATCACCGCCACGCCCAGCACCAGTGCGGCGAACACGGTCAGCAGGTCGCCGGCCAGGGCTTCGCGGCGCAGCGCGCGCCACGCATGGCGCAGCAGGTTCATGCCTGGGCCCCGTGTTCGACCGGCAGCAGGCGGCCGTTGTCGATGCGGTGGATGTACTGGCAGCGCTGGGCCAGGCGCAGGTCATGGGTGACCAGCACCAGCGTGGTGCCGCTGCCGGCATTGAGTTCGAACAGCAGGTCGCTGATGTGCTGGCCGGTGGCGTGGTCCAGCGAGCCGGTCGGTTCGTCGGCAAACAGGATGTGCGGGCGGGTGACGAAGGCGCGTGCCAGTGCCACGCGCTGCTGCTCGCCACCGGACAACTGGCGCGGATAGTGGCGGGCACGGTGGGACAGGCCGACCTGGGCCAGTACCTCATCGACCCGCGCGCGGTCCTCGCGGCCGGCCAGTTCCAGTGGCAGCGCGACGTTCTCGGCGGCGGTCAGCGCCGGCAGCAGGTGGAAGCTCTGGAACACGAAGCCGACGGTGCGCGCGCGCAGCTGCGCCCGCGCTTCTTCGTCCAGGCTGCCCAGATCCTGCCCGGCCACCGCGATGCGGCCACGGCTGGGCAGGTCCAGCCCGGCCAGCAGGCCGAGCAGGGTGGTCTTGCCGGAACCTGAAGCGCCAACGATGGCCACGCTGGTGCCTTCATGGACGGCCAGGGTGATGTTGTCCAGTATGTGGACTTCACCCTCCGGGCCCTGCACGGATTTGCCGACCTGGTCGACGGCGATGGCGACGGACGCGCTGCGGGGGGACAGGCTGTCGATGAGGAGACTCCAATGCGCAAGACGGGATGGAGCCGGCGAGCCGGCGCGATGATGGTGCTGCTGCTAGCGTTGCTGCTGTTGCCCGGGCTGGCCTGTGCCAAAGGTCCGGCCGGTACCGTGCTGGTGCTTGGCGACAGCCTAAGTGCCGCCCACAATATCCCCGCCGATGCCGGTTGGGTCAGCCTGCTGGACAAGCGGGTCAGGCAGCAGTCGAAAACCCCACCGCGCATCGTCAATGCCAGCATGAGCGGGGAAACCACCGCCGGCGCGCTGACCCGCCTGCCGGGCCTGCTGGCGAAGGAGAAGCCGAGTGTGGTGGTGATCGCGCTGGGCGGCAACGACGCGCTGCGCGGGCTGACCCCGCTGCAGGTGCAGGCCAACCTGGAAAAGATGGTGCAGGCCAGCCAGAAGGCCGGGGCCAAGGTGCTGCTGCTGGGCATCGACGTGCCGCCCAACTATGGCCTGGCCTACCGCCAGCGCCTGGCCGCGGTCTATCGCGCGCTGTCCACGCAGTACAAGGTGCCGCTGCTGCCGTTCCTGCTGGAAGGCGTGGCGCTGCAACCGGGCATGATGCAGGCCGACGGTCTGCACCCCACCGCGCAGGCGCAGCCGAAGGTGCTGGACAATGTCTGGCCGCTGCTCAGGCCGCTGCTCTGAACCGTTTGATTTCCTCTTGACGGAACTTCACATCACGTCCACCGTCGATACGGCATGTTTCACAAAGCTGAAGTTAGAGGGAATCACATGCGTCAGACGAAGGAGACCTCCGGCTTGGTGCTGGTGGTCGAAGACAACCGCAACATCTCCGAGATGATCGGGGAATACCTGGAAGGTCGCGGCTTCGAAGTCGACTATGCACAGGACGGCCTGGATGGCTACCGCCTTGCGGCGGAAAACAGCTATGACGTCGTGGTGCTCGACTTGATGTTGCCGCGCCTGGATGGCATCGAAGTGTGCCGTCGCCTGCGCAACGATGCGCGCAAATCCACCCCGGTGCTGATGCTCACCGCACGCGACACGCTGGACGACAAGCTCACCGGCCTGGGTTTCGGTGCCGATGACTACCTGACCAAGCCGTTCGCGATCCAGGAACTGGAAGCCCGCCTGCGCGCGCTGATCCGCCGCGAACGTCGCCAGGTCGGTTCGGAAGTGCTCAAGGTCGCCGACCTGGTGCTCGATCCGGTCAGCATGCGTGCAACCCGTGCCGGTACCGAGCTGCAGCTGTCGCCGATCGGCCTGCGCCTGCTGACCATCCTGATGCGCGAATCGCCGCGCGTGGTCACCCGCCAGGAAATCGAACGCGAGATCTGGGGCAACGGCCTGCCCGATTCGGACACCCTGCGCAGCCATCTGTACAACCTGCGCAAGATCATCGACAAGCCGTTCGACCGTCCGCTGCTGCACACCGTGCAGAGTGCCGGTTACCGCATTGCCGACATTGCCCAGCCGATGGCCTGAGCGGAGCCCGCGCCGGTGCAGATGCAGGCACGGCCGGGCAACGGCCCCGCAGGATCAGGTCGATGAGCCGCCGGCAGCGCCGGCGGTCATCTGCCGTGTACGACTACGGCGCGGTGCGCTGCCTATAATCGCAGCGCTCTGACCGGGACTCCGCAATGCCGCACGGCCTGCCGCGCAAGATCCGTATCGCTTTCATCCTGCAGGCAGTGCTGGCCAGCCTGGGCATCCTGCTGGGTGCCTGGCTGGTATCGCTGGTGATCAAGCACAGCCTGGTCGGCGCGGCCCTGCGCGAGGAGGCGGCGTACTACTGGACGCTGCACGACGCCTCGCCGGTGCAGCCACCACCGAACACCCAGAACATCCGCGGCTACCTGCTGGAAAACGGGCAGTCGGCGCTGAGCCTGCCGGCCAACCTGCGCAACCTGGAACCGGGCTTCCACGAGCTGCCCAAGGACGATCAGCTGGTGCTGGTGGATGTACGCCCGGCCGGCCGCCTGTACCTGGTGTTCCTGCGCTCGCGCGCGGAAATGCTGGCGTTCTGGTTCGGCATCGTGCCGGTATTGCTGACCCTGCTGGCCGTGTATGGCGCCAGTTGGGTGACCTACCGTGCATCCAAACGGCTGGTATCGCCGGTGAACTGGCTGGCACGACGGGTATCGCGCTGGGACCCGGGTCACCCGGAGGCGGCCGATCTGGAGCCGAACAAGCTGCCGGCGGACATGCAGGGTGAGACCCGGCAGCTGGCCGCTGCGCTGCATTCGCTGGCCAACCGGGTCAGCGCGCACGTCGCGCGCGAACGCAACTTCACCCGCGATGCCAGCCACGAGCTGCGCACGCCACTGACCGTCATCCGCGTGGCCAGCGACATGGCGCTGGGCGATGAGACCCTGCAGCCGCGCCTGCGCCGCAGCCTGCAGCGCATCCAGCGTGCCGGCCGTGACATGGAGGCGGTGATCGATGCGTTCCTGATCCTGGCCCGCGAGGCCGACGTCGAGCCGCAGATCGAACTGTTCGACGTCAACGACATCGTCCGCTACGAAGTGGACAACGCCAACGAACTGCTGGGCAGCCGTCCGGTGTCGGTGCACCTGCACAGTGATGGCCCGGTGCAGCTGCATGCGCCGCCGCGGGTGCTGCAGGTGGTGGTCAGCAATCTGGTGCGCAATGCCTGCAGCTACACCGACGACGGGCGCATCGACGTGTCCGTGCACAACGATCGGGTGGTGGTGCGCGATACCGGCATCGGCATGTCGGCCGAGGCACTGGCGCGGGCATTCGAGCCGTTCTACCGCGCCGAGCCGAGCCGCCCGCAGGGCACCGGCCTGGGCCTGTCGATCGTGCGCCGGCTGTGCGACCGCTTCGGCTGGAAGGTCAGCCTGAGCAGCGAACCGGGGCAGGGCACCGAGGCCACGGTGATCTTCCGCTAGAGGACTTTTGCCGGGCTGCGCCCGGCACCCGCCGAGGCAACGTCAACTTCAGAAGCAGGCATTCTCCGGGGGGCAGGGCGGTGTGGGTTTGCAGGACACGCCGTAAACCCCGCTCCGCGGTCCGGCCCAGCCGCTAGCGGCTGGGCGTTCGGGCGCTTGCGAAGCAGTGCTTCGCAAGCAAAGCGCCCTCACCCATGGGGGCTCGATGGCGCCATCCATGGCGCCAACGGTCCTGCAAATCCACACCGCCCCGCCTTCGACAGTTTCCCGCGATCCACAGTAGATCCACGCCATGCGTGGATGGGGTTGCTCAGTTGCAGTTGACCTTCGGCGCCAGCGCCTGGGTCCAGATCGCATAGCCGGCCGGGGTCATGTGCAGCATGTCCTCGCGGAACAGCTTCGCATCCGGCTGGCCGTCGGTACCGAGCATCGGCGTATAGATGTCGGTGTAGCCGGTATTGGGCAGTCTGGCCAACGCGGCCTTGATCAGCGTGTTGGCCTGGTTGATCGCCGGCAGCAGGTGCGCACGCGACGGGCTCGGCTTGATCGACAGGTACTCCACCGTGGTCTTCGGCAGGTCGCGATGCACGCGCTGCACGAAGGCGACCACGTCGTCGCGCACCTGGGTCGCGCTGCGGCCGCTGTTGAGGTCGTTGTCACCGGCGTAGAAGAACACCTTGCACGGTGCATACGGCACTACGATGCGGTCGGCATACCAGGTGCTGTCACGCACTTCCGAACCGCCGAAGCCGCGATTGAACACCGGCTGGCCGGGGAAGTCGGTGGCCAGGCTCTCCCAGTAGCGGATGGAGGAGCTGCCGATGAACTCGATGCCACCGCGCGGTGGCGGGCTGGTGCGGTCAGCGCGGGCGAAACGGGCCATGTCGTCGGCCCAGGCCACGTTGGAGACCTGTTCGGGCACACGCGGTGCCGAGGGGGGGCTCAGGGCCTGCGCCAACGGTGCGGCGCTCAGCAGGCCCAGCATCAGCAGGCAGGTAGGGCGGCGGGACATCTGGTGCTCCAGCAGGCGGGGACCCCCATCTTAAAAGGGCGCGGCGATGCGGTGCTTGCCTCAGGCAGGCCATTCGCCGGGGCGATCCAGGGTATGGCGGCTGGCCTTGTGGCAAAATGGCGTCCATCTGCCTATTCCTGTGCACTCATGATTCCCTGCCGTGCGTCTGAGCGGTCGCTGCGCCGCGCCCCTGTTGCTGGATGCTTCGCCCGTGGCTGACCACTTCGGCCACATGCCCCGGGGCCCGCGTCGCATCTTCCAGGCCGCCCGCTGGTCCTGGCAGGGCCTGCGTGCCGCCTGGCTGCACGAGTCCTCGTTCCGGCTGGAGGTCTACCTGCTGGTGCTGTTGACCCCGCTCGCAATCTGGCTGGGCCAGACCCCGGTGGAGCGCGCGCTGCTGATCGGCTCGATGCTGCTGGTGCTGGCGATGGAGCTGGCCAACTCGGCCATCGAGGCGGTGATCGAACGCTATGGCAGCGAGATCCACGAGCTGGCCGGCCGCGCCAAGGACATGGGCTCGGCGGCGGTGTTCGTGCTGATGATGAACGTGCTGCTGTGCTGGGCCCTGGTCGTGGTGCCGCACGCGCTGGCCGGAACCTACGGCTGAAACCCCATTCCCCCACTGCCTTGAAGAGATTCCATGTCCTTTGAGTTCCTCGCCGACCCCAACGCCTGGGTGACCCTGTTCACCCTCAGCGCGCTGGAAATCGTGCTCGGCATCGACAACCTGGTGTTCATTTCCATCGCGGTCAGCAAGCTGCCCGAAGAGCGCCGTCCGTTCGCACGCAAGCTCGGCATCGCCGTGGCGTGCATCACCCGCATCGCGCTGCTGGTGTCGCTGGCCTACCTGGCACACATGTCGGCCAACCTGTTCACCGTGGCCGGCATGGGCATCTCCATCCGCGACCTGGTGCTGATCGTCGGTGGCCTGTTCCTGATCATCAAGGGCTACATGGAGATCAAGGAGCTGATCACCGGTGGCGAAGACGAGAACCCGGCCACCAGCAAGGCGTCGGGCGTATTCGGCATGGTCATCCTGCAGATCGCCATCATCGACATCGTGTTCTCGCTGGATTCGGTGATCACCGCCGTCGGCATCGCCGACCACATTCCGGTGATGGTCGCCGCCATCCTGCTGTCGGTGCTGGTGATGCTGCTGGCGGCCAACCCGCTGGGCCGCTTCATCGACGCCAACCCGACCGTGAAGATGCTGGCACTGGCCTTCATCCTGCTGATCGGTGCGGTGCTGATCCTGGACGGTCTGGACGTGCACGTGCCCAAGCCCTACATCTACGCCGCGATGGGTTTCTCGGTGCTGGTGGAGTGGCTGAACCTGCTGATGCGCCGCCGCGCACGCGACCACCACGTGCCGGGTGCCGGCGACTGGTAACGCATGACCCCGAACCCCCGGCCAACGCCGGGGGTTCGGCGTTATGGGGCAGGTATCGGTCTTGCGGGATCCTGTAGAGCCGAGCCCACGCTCGGCTGCTTTTGCCGCGGTGTACGGCAGCCGAGCGTGGGCTCGGCTCTACAGGGGCGGTTACGGTCGCCACCTGTGAACCGGGGTCAACACTGTTTTCCCGCGGCGAGGCTTAATCGGCGGCGGCAAAGCGCGCAGGCTACGCAGCTTCCCGTTTCCTCCCCCAGAAACCCCCATGAACTCCCGAGCCGCCCTGCTGGCCCTCGCCGTCGGCGCTTTCGCCATCGGCACCACTGAATTCGCGCCGATGGGCCTGCTGCCGGTCATCGCCGACGGCGTCGGCGTCGGCATTCCCACCGCCGGCATGCTGATCACCGCCTATGCCGTGGGCGTGATGCTCGGTGCCCCGGTGATGACCCTGCTGATGGGGCGCTTCGGCAAGCGCACCGCGCTGATGCTGCTGATGTCGATCTTCGTGGTCGGCAACCTGCTGTCCGCGCTGGCGCCGAACTACGGCCTGCTGCTGTTGTCGCGGCTGGTCACCAGCCTCAACCACGGTGCCTTCTTCGGCATCGGCGCGGTGGTCGCCGCCAGCCTGGTACCGAAGGAAAAGCAGGCCGCTGCCGTGGCCACCATGTTCATGGGCCTGACCATCGCCAACATCGGTGGCGTGCCGCTGGCCACCTGGGTGGGCCAGCAGCTGGGCTGGCGCCTGTCCTTTGCCGGCACGGCGGTGCTGGGCCTGGTCGCGATCACCGCGCTGGGGTTGGCCCTTCCGGCCTCGGCGCCTGGCCCGCGCCCGGACGTGCGCCGCGAGATGAAGGCCATCGCGCAGCCGCAGGTGCTGCTGGCGATGGCCACCACGGTACTGGGTGCGGGCGCGATGTTCACCCTCTACACCTACGTGGCGCCGGTGCTGACTGAACTGACCGCTGCCTCCAACGCGTTCATCGCGGTATCGCTGGCGCTGATCGGCATCGGTTTCACCCTCGGCAACGGCATCGGTGGTCGCATGGCCGACTGGTCGCTGGATGGCGCCACCCGCATCCTGCTGGCGGTCCTGGCCGTGCTGATGTTCGTGCTGCCGCTGGCCTTCATGAGCCACGCTACCGCCGCGTTGGGCGTGCTGTTGTTTGGTGCGGCGACCTTCGCCATCGTGCCGCCGCTGCAGATCCGGGTGATGCAGGCGGCCAGCGAAGCGCCGGGCCTGGCCTCGTCGATCAACGTGGGTGCGTTCAACCTGGGCAATGCGCTGGGGGCTGCGCTGGGTGGGGCGGTGATCAGCCTGGGCCTGGGCTACGCGGCCATTCCGGTGGCCGGTGGCCTGCTGGCGGCATCGGGCCTGCTGCTGGCATGGCTGGGGCGTCCCCGCACTGCGGTGGTCGAGGCCTGCTGAGTGATATGGGGTTCCGGCAGGGCTTGCAGCCCTGCACCCGCTAAAGGCGAAGGCAACCGCCGAAGCAACAGCAACCGCAACAGCCGGCGCTGGTTTTCTGATGGTTGGGCGGGGCGGTGTGGGTTGGCAGGACACGCCGTGAACCCATCCATGGGGGCTCGATGGCGCCATCCATGGCGCCAACGGTCCTGCCAACCCACACCGCCCCACCTCCGACAGATTGCCGCGATCGGTCGGAACGGCGTTCTGCTTTGGTAGGTGTCGACCTTGGTCGACACGAATGCCTGAAGAACCGGCTTTTGCTTTTGATTTTTCTTTTGATCTTCCCGCGGTGCGCAGGAAATTGTCCGTGGCCGGGAGGGTGGGTCGGCTGGGGGCGTGAGCCGCATGGATGCGGCGACCGAGCTTACATGGACGTACTTGCAGCGGCCCCCAGCCGACCCACCCTCCCGGCCCACCCCGAGCTGGCTGGACCACACCGCGGAGGGGGCAGCGCCCGATGGCCGGTCTTTCACCCGAACCATGGCATGCTCGGCGCCAAGCCCACCCGGAACCTCCGCCATGCGCCTGTTCACCCGTGTCCTGCCCCTGATGCTGCTGGCCTCCCTGTTGTCCGGCTGCGGCTACAACGCCATCCAGCAGAAGGATGAGGCGGTCAAGGCCAGCTGGTCCGAAGTGCTCAACCAGTACAAGCGCCGTGCCGATCTGGTGCCCAACCTGGTGCAGACCGTGAAGGGCTTCGCCAGCCAGGAAGAGCGCGTGCTGACCGAAGTCACCAACGCCCGTTCGCGCGTCGGCCAGATCAATGTCAACGCCGATGACGAAGCCTCGCTCAAGCAGTTCCAGCAGGCACAGGGCGAGCTCGGCAGTGCGCTGTCGCGGCTGCTGGTGGTCACCGAGAACTACCCGGTGCTGAAGTCGGACCAGAATTTCCGCGACCTGCAGGCGCAGCTGGAAGGCACCGAAAACCGCATCACCGTCGCCCGTGGCCGCTACATCCAGCAGGTGCAGGACTACAACACCTACATCCGCTCGTTCCCGCAGGTGATCACCGCCAAGATCTTCGGCTACAAGACCAAGCCGAACTTCGCCGTGGAGAACGAAGCGCAGATCTCCAACGCGCCGGCGGTCGATTTCGGCAACGCACCGCAGCAGCAGCCGGCCCCGCAGCCGGGTCACTGACCCATGCGCCTGGCCACTGCGCTGTTGGCCCTGCTGCTGTGGCTGCCGCTGGCGTCGCAGGCGCAGCCGCTGGCGCCGATTCCGGCGCTGGATTCGCCGGTGGTCGATACCACCGGCACGCTGGATGCCACGCAGAAGCAGGCGCTGGTACAGCAGGCGCTGGACCTCCAGCAGCGCAAGGGCAGCCAGCTGCAGGTGCTGGTGGTACCCACGACTCAACCGGAAGACATCGCGCAGTACACCACCCGCGTCTTCGACCAATGGCAGATCGGCCGCAAGGGCGTGGATGACGGTGTGCTGCTGGTGGTGGCCAAGGACGACCGGCGCGTGCGCATCGAACCGGGCTACGGCCTGGAAGGGGCGATCCCCGACGCCATCGCCAACCGTGTCATCCAGGAATATCTGGTGCCGCGTTTCCGCGCCGGTGACTACGCCGGTGGCATCACCGATGCCACTGCAGTGCTGGTGAAGATCGTCGACGGTGAAGCACTGCCTGCGCCGGTCAGCAGCCAGCGTGGCCGCGAGCCCGAGGGTGGCGGCGATACCTGGTTCCTGGCGCTGTTCATCGGCGTGTTCGCCGGCAGCATCCTGCGCGGCGTGTTCTCGCGCGTACCGCGACCGCTGCGTGGCCTGCTGGGTGGTGCCGGTGCAGCACTGGCGGCGTTCCTGTTCACCTCCACCCTGCTGGCCAGTGGCCTGGCGGGCATCGTAGGCCTGATCGTGGCGATGCTGTCCGGCCACCCGGGCCGCTTTGCCGGTGGCGGCGGCTGGGGCGGGGGCAGCTGGGGCGGCGGAGGCGGCTTTGGCGGCGGGGGGGGATTCGGTGGCGGCGGTGGCTGGGGCGGCGGCGGTGGCCGCTCCGGCGGCGGCGGTGCTTCGGGAGGCTGGTGATGATCCAACGTCTGTGTCGCCATGTGTTCTCGCCCTCGGTACGGCGGGCGTTCCCGCCGGCCACGCTGCAGGCGATCACCGAGGCCATCGCCGCCGGTGAGCAGCGCCATGGCGGGCAGGTGATGTTCGCGGTGGAGGCCGACCTGCCGCTGGACGCGCTGTGGCAGCGGGTCACCCCGCGCCAGGCCGCCGAGCAGGCCTTCGCCCGCCTGCGCACCTGGGATACCGCCCATAACAATGGCGTGCTGATCTACCTGCTGCTGGCCGACCACGCCATCGAGATCGTGGCCGACCGTGGCCTGCACGGACGGGTCAGCCCGGCGCAATGGCAGCGGGTCTGCACCCATCTGCGCGAGGGCCTGCGCGGGGCCAATCCGGTGGCGGCGCTGCAGGGGGCCATCGATGAGGTGTCGAGCCTGATTGAAGGGCACTTTCCGGCCGCGGCGCGGTCCGAGGATGACGCGTTGCCGGACACCCCGCAGATCCTGGGCTGAACCCCGTTCTGCGATGTGCGGGCCGACCCGTGCCGATGCCGGCCCGGGGCCGGGCCGGGACGCTAAAATGTCCGTACTCCTGCCAGGCGTCTTCCATGATCTATTTCCACGACATCGACCCCATCGCCCTCTCGCTGGGGCCGATCAAGGTGCATTGGTACGGCATCATGTACCTGCTCGGCTTCACCGCCGCCTGGCTGCTGGGCCGCAAGCGCATCGCCGACGGGCGCCTGCCGGGCGTCGATGCCAACGGCTTCTCCGACCTGCTGTTCTACGCCATGCTGGGCGTGGTGCTGGGCGGACGCATCGGCTACATGCTGTTCTACGCGCTCGGCGATTTCCTGCACAACCCGCTGCTGCTGTTCAAGGTGTGGGATGGCGGCATGAGCTTCCACGGCGGCCTGCTGGGCGTGCTTGGTGCCTGCTGGTGGTGGTCGCGCAAGCACAAGCTGCATTTCTTCGACACCATGGATTTCATGGCGCCGCTGGTGCCGCTGGGCCTGGGGTTCGGCCGCATCGGCAACTTCATCGGCGCCGAGCTGTGGGGCAAGTACACCGATGGCACGTGGGGCGTGGTGTTCCCGTCCGGCCTGCCGGCGCCGCTGAACCAGCTCGATCACGCGACGCTGCAGGCGCAGTTCGCCAGCGGCGCGCTGAACCCGTTCGCCCGTCATCCCTCCCAGCTGTATGAAGCATTCCTGGAGGGGCTGGTGATGTTCGTGGTGCTGTGGGCGGTGTCGGCAAAGCCGCGCCATCGCTACCTCGTCGGTGGCCTGTTCGCGCTGATGTACGGCCTGTTCCGCTTCGCGGTGGAGTTCGTGCGCATGCCCGACAACGGTGTCTACGTCGCGTTCGACTGGCTGACCCGTGGCCAGATCCTGAGCCTGCCGCTGATCGCCTTCGGCCTGGTGCTGCTGGTGATGTCGCGCCGTGCGCCGGTGCTGCAGCCGCAGCCGCAGCCGCCGGTGGCCGCCGAGGGCAAGGCATGAAGCCCTACCTGGACCTGCTCTCGCATGTGCTCGAACACGGCGCGGAGAAGAGTGATCGCACCGGCACCGGCACCCGCAGCGTGTTCGGCTGGCAGATGCGCTTCAACCTCAACGAAGGCTTCCCGCTGGTCACCACCAAGAAGCTGCACCTGCGCTCGATCATCCACGAGCTGCTGTGGTTCCTGAAGGGCGACACCAATATCGGTTACCTGAAGGACAACCAGGTGCGGATCTGGGACGAGTGGGCCGACGCCAACGGCGATCTCGGCCCGGTGTACGGCAAGCAGTGGCGCAGCTGGGCCACTGCTGATGGCGGCGCGATCGACCAGATGCAGTGGCTGGTGGACGAGATCAAGCGCAACCCCGATTCGCGGCGGCTGGTGGTCAGCGCCTGGAACGTGGGCGAGCTCCCGCAGATGGCGCTGATGCCGTGCCACAACCTGTTCCAGTTCTATGTGGTGGACGGCAAGCTCAGCTGCCAGCTGTACCAGCGCAGTGGCGACATCTTCCTCGGCGTGCCGTTCAACATCGCCAGCTACGCGCTGCTGACCCACATGGTGGCGCAGGCCACCGGCCTGGGCGTGGGGGATTTCGTGCATACGCTGGGCGATGCGCATCTGTACTCCAACCATTTCGAGCAGGCCCGCGAGCAGTTGTCGCGTGAACCGCGTGCGCTGCCCAAGCTGTGGTTGAACCCCGAAGTGACCGATCTGTTCGGTTTCCAGTTCGACGACATCCGCATCGACGGCTACGACCCGCATCCGGCCATCAAGGCGCCGGTGGCGGTGTGAGCGCGATGAAGCTGTCGATGATCGTGGCGCTGGACCGCAACCGTGGCATCGGCCAGGGCAACACCATGCCCTGGCACCTGCCGGATGATTTCAAGCACTTCAAGGCGCTCACCCTGGGCAAGCCGATCCTGATGGGGCGCAAGACCGCCGAATCGATCGGCCGCGTGCTGCCGGGGCGGACCAACCTGGTGCTCACCCGCAGCGGTCAGGTGCCGTTCGAAGGCATGCGCGCGGTGACGTCGCTGGAGGAGGCCAAGGCGATTGCCGAAGGCGAGGGCGCCAGTGAGCTGTGCATCATCGGTGGCGGCGAGATATTCCACCAGTTGCTCGACCAGGCCAGCGACCTGTACCTGACCTGGGTCGACGCGGAGGTGCCGGCTGACACGCATTTCCCTGAAATGGATGCGCAGGACTGGCAGGAAGTGAGCAGCGAGCCGCACCCGGCCGACGAACGACACGCCTACGCGTTCCGCTTCGTACACTACGTGCGCCGCTGATCGCGGTTTCCTGTAGAGCCGAGCCATGCTCGGCTGCTGTTGGTTGACACATGTCGTAGCCGAGCATGGCTCGGCTCTACAAAGCCGGGCGTTGTAACGTTCACGGCATCCGGTAATGGCCGATGATGGCGTGCTGGAACATCAGGTTCTCTTCGCGCGTGCCGCGCGCGATGTTGTGCAGCACCAGCGGCGTGCCATCGGCCAGGCGGCGGTCGGAGACGATGCCCACATGCAGCAGGCCATTGCCGTTGAGCTTCCAGGCGACGATGTCGCCCGCCGCGTAGTCGGCGGCAGCGGCAGTGATTGGCTGCTGCCACCCCTGCCGCTCAAACCAGCGCATCAGGTTCGGCACGCGCCGATGGTCGATGTTGCGGTCCGGCCGTGACAGGCCCCAGATCGCTGGATAGGCGCTGAAGTCGTCGCGCATGTCCTCATGCACGCGGGCCTGCAGGTCCAGGCCTTGGCTGCGCAGTGCTCGCACCACCACGTCGGTGCAGACCCCACGATCGGCCGGCACGTCGCCGCCGGGGTAGGCCAGCACCCGGTAGGCCGGGTCGTAGCGGGTGGTGACGCCGATCTGCGCACGCGCGGCGGCCACCAGCGGCTGCGATGCAGCCTGCTGCGCCGGGCGGCGGTCTTCGCTCTGCGCTGTGCCGGGGAAGGGAGGCGGAGCAGGCTGGCAGCCGCTGGCGATGGCCAGCGTCAGCAGCAGCACCGTCCCTGGTGCCCGGCCCGCGCGCATCATGCCTGCGGCGGGGCGCCGTTGTTGCCGGGGCCAGTGGAGCCACCCCCGCCACCCCCGCCTCGACGGCGGCGGCGACGCGGTCCACGGTTGCCCGGGTTGGCCGCGGGCGTGTTGCCGCCGCCGTGTTCCTTGCCCTGCGGCGCCGCAGACGGCCGCTCGTGCGCAGGGCGCGCCGGCGGGCGGGCGTTGGGCACCGGTGCCGGCACATCGCGGCCCGGCACCTGCACCACGCGCAGTTCGTCGGTGTCCAGCTGCAGTGCGGTCAGCTTGCCGCCCCACACCGCGCCGGTATCGATGGCGTGCACGCCCTGGGTAATGGTCAGGCCCAGGGCCGACCAGTGGCCGCAGACGACCTTGAGGTCGCGCTCGACCCGGCCCGGAACTTCGAACCAGGGATACAACCCCTGTTCCTGGGTGCCCGGCGTGCCCTTGTCCTCGATGCCGATACGCCCGCGCGGCGTGCAGTAACGCATGCGGGTGAGCACGTTGATGATCGCCCGCGAGCGGTCATAGCCGGACAGGTTCGGCGCCCAGCTCGGCTTGTCGCCGTACATGTTGCGGAACAGCTTGCGGTAGCCGGCGCCGTGCAGCTGCACTTCCACTTCGGCGGCATGCTTCTCGGCCATCTGCGTGGTCCACTTCGGCGCCAGGCCGGCATGCACCATCATCCAGCCCAGCTCACGGTCCACGTGCACCAGCTTCTGCAGGCGCAGCCAATCCAGCAGTTCGTCGCGGTCTTCGGCCTGCACGATGCGCAGCAGGTCCGGATTGACCTTGCGCTGTTCCTCTTCGGTGCGTGCACCGACGGCCAGCAGCGAAAGATCATGATTGCCCAGCACCACCACGCTGTGCTCGCGCAGCGAGTGCACCAGCCGCAACGTTTCCAGCGACTGGCCGCCACGGTTGACCAGATCGCCGCAGAACCACAGGGTGTCCTGCGCCGGGTCGAAGCGGATCTTCTCCAGCAATCGCTGGGTGACGTCATAGCAGCCCTGCAGGTCGCCGATCGCCCACACACTCATCGTTCGGCCTCCGTGTCAGTGCAGGGTACGCGGCACGGCCAGCACGAACGGTGCGACCGGCGCGGCGAATTCGGTGCCATCGTCAGCGACCATGTCGTAATGCCCCTGCATGGTGCCGTGATCGGTCCCCAGCATGACACCGGACGTGTAACGGAAGTCTTCACCGGGGCGCAGTCGCGGCTGCTCGCCGATCACGCCATCACCATCGACATGCTCGACGCGACCGTTGGCATCGGTGATGCGCCAGTGGCGTGCGACCAGGCGCGCGGCGACCTGTCCCTGGTTGTGGATGCGGATCGTATAGGCGAACGCATAGCGGCCGTCTTCCGGCGCGGATTGATCGTCGAGGAAGCGCGGCGCGACTTCGACGGAGATGGCGTAAACGTCAGCGTCTTCCATACCGGCAGTGTAATCAGGAGGCATTGGCCAAAGCGATGAATTCGGCCACTTCCAGCTGTTCGGCGCGGGCATCGGGACGCACGCCGGCGGCAACGAACTGCTCGGCGGAGACCACGTTGTTGAGCGCGTTGCGCAGGGTCTTGCGGCGCTGCCCGAACGCGGCCTTGACCACCTCGGCGAAGCGCTTGTGGTCGTGGATGTTGATCGTGGCCGGGTCGCGCGGTACCAGCCGTACCACGGCCGAGTCGACCTTCGGCGGCGGCCGGAACGCGCCCGGCGGTACCACGAACAATGAGGTCACCTGGCAGTACGCCTGCAGCATCACGCTGAGGCGGCCATAGACCTTGCTGCCCGGGCCGGCGGCCATGCGGTCGACCACTTCCTTCTGCAGCATGAAGTGCATGTCGCGGATCACCGCGGCGTGCTCCAGCGCATGGAACAGGATCGGCGAGGAGATGTTGTAGGGCAGGTTGCCGACCAGGCGGATCGGCTGGCCGGCGGCCAGCTCGGTGAAATCCACGCGCAGCACGTCGCGGTGGACGATGATCAGCTCGCCCAGCGGCTCGGCGGCGGCGGTCAGCGGCGCGATCAGGTCGCGGTCGAACTCGATCACCGTCAGTTGCGGATGCACGCGCAGCAGCGGCAGCGTGATCGCGCCCTGGCCGGGGCCGATTTCAACCAGGCGATCGCCTTCTTTCGGATTGACCGCCATCACGATCTTGTCGATGTAGTGGCGATCGGCCAGGAAATGCTGGCCAAGCTGCTTCTTGGCCGGGGCGGTAAACACCGGGCCGGAGGGGGAATGCGGGGAATTCATGCGCTCAGTGTACGTTGCCGCGCCAGCTGCGCACACAGCGCCGTCGCCGCCTGCAGGCTGGAGGGGTCGGCAATGCCGCGCCCGGCCAGGTCCAGGGCGGTGCCATGGTCCACCGCCACACGCGGGTAGGGCAGGCCCAGGGTCAGGTTCACCGCCTGCTCGAAGCCGGAATACTTCAGCACCGGCAGGCCCTGGTCGTGGTACATCGCCAGCACGGTGTCGAAACCGGCCAGCTTGGCTGGCAGGAACGCGGTGTCGGCCGGCAGCGGGCCGATCAGCTCCATGCCTTCGGCGCGCAGGCGCTGCAGCAACGGGATGATCAGGTCCAGCTCCTCACGGCCCAGGTGGCCGTCTTCTCCGGCATGCGGGTTCAGGCCAAGCACGGCGATACGCGGTGCCGGCAGGCCGAACTCACGGCGCAGCGCGGCATGCACGGTGCGCAGGGTATGTTCCAGGCCGTGCACGGTGATGGCATCGGCCACATCGCGCAGCGGCAGGTGGGTGGTGGCCAGGGCCACGCGCACGATGCTGTTGGCCAGCATCATCACCACCTTGACCCCGGCCTGGTCGGCCAGCAGTTCGGTGGTGCCGCTGTAGGCAATGCCGCCGTCGTTGATGACCGCCTTGTGCACCGGCCCGGTGACCACGCCGTGCAGCTCCCCGGACAGGCAGGCCTGCCCGGCGCCGAGCAGGGCGCCGATGACCGCGCCGGCGTTGGCCGGGTCGGCCTGGCCGAAACGGCTGGGCACGGCATTGGCCACCACGCGCAGGCGCAGATCGCCGGGGACGCGGGCTTCGGCGTCTTCGGGCAGCAGTTGCAGGGGCAGGTTCAGCGCGGCAGCGGCCGCGCGCAGGGTGTCCGGGTCGGCGAACGCCAGCAGCCGGCAATCTTCACGCGGCTGCTGGACAAGGCGGACACACAGTTCCGGGCCGATCCCGGCGGGCTCGCCCGGTACCAGCGCGAGCTCGGGGCGCATCGGTCAGGACTGCGGCGGCGTGGCGGTGTTTTCCGCGCGGTCGCCGCTGCGGAAGCTGACGTACGCTTCGCCACGCAGTTCCTGCAGGAAGCGGTTGTACTCGTCTTCCAGCTTGCGGCGGCCGATGGTCTCGCGGACCTGCGCGCGCTGGTTGTCGGTAGTCACGTCGGTCTGGCGGGTGGCCACGCGCTGCACGATGTGCCAACCGGCGTCGGTGCGGAACGGCTGGCTGACGCCACCGTCCTGCAGGCCACCCACCTGCTGGCCGAAGGCCGGACCGAACGCGTCGGCCGGGAACCAGCCCAGGTCACCGCCCTGGCCCTTGCTGTTGTTGTCCTCGGAGGACTCCTTGGCCACGGTCTGGAAGTCGGCACCGCCGGCGATGCGTGCACGCAGGGTGTCGATCTTGGCCTTGGCAGCGGCGTCGGTCTGGTTATCGTCCACGCGCACCAGGATATGGCGACCGTGATACTCGGTGACGGTGTGCTCGCCGGCGGCGGCTGCGCTGGCATCACGCACTTCCACCAGTTTCAGCAGCTGGAAGCCGCTGGGGCCACGGATCGGGCCGACCACGTCGCCGGCCTTCATCTTCTCCATCAGCTGGGCGAAGGCCTGCGGAATTTCATCCAGGGTGCGCCAGCCCAGGTCGCCGCCTTCCAGCGCGTTGGGGCTGTCCGAATAGCGCACGGCGGCGGCGTTGAAGTCCAGCTCGCCCTTGTCGAGCAGGGCCTTCACGCCGTCGGCCTTTTTCTGGCCGGTGGCGATCTGGTCGGCATTGGCGCCGTCGGGCAGGGCCACCAGGATGTGCGCCAGGTGGTACTGGTTGCCGACGGTGGCCTGCTGCTTCAGCGCGGCATCGACTTCGCCCTCGCTGACGCTGATGCGGCTCTGCGCGAAGCTCTGGCGCAGGCGCTGCACGGTGATCTCGTCGCGGACCGAGGCACGGAAATCATTGAAATCCACGCCGTCATGGGCCAGGCGCTGGCGCAGGGCGTCCAGATTGGAACCATTCTGCTGGGCGATGGCATTCATCGCCTGGTTCAGCTCCTGGTCGCTGATGCGGATGCCGCTGCCCTGGGCGCGCGCCACCTGCAGCTTGACCAGCACCAGGCGCTCAAGCACCTGGCGGCTGAGCACGTCTTCCGGCGGCAGCTGGTTTTCACGGCCGACGTACTGGGCCTTGATGTTGGCGATCGCGCGCTGGAGTTCGCTCTGCAGGATCACGTCCTCATCGACGACGGCGGCGATGCGGTCAAGCGGCTGCGCCTGCTGGGCAAGCACCTGCAGGGGGGCGGACACGCTGGACACCGCCAGCAGTGAGGCGAGAAGAACGGGGAAGCGCTTGGTCATGGGATCAGGTTCGGATCGTAGTCGTCCCGGGTCGCCCCGGTGTTGCTCGGCGGCACCAGATAGAGGTCGTCGCGGTTATAGCCGAGGATAGCACGGCGCAGGGTACGGTCCGTGTCCTGGCCGAGAGAGCTCAGGCCCTTGAGCACGAACTCCAGCTGGATGGCGTTGTTCATCTCGCCCTCGCGGTTGCGCACGTAGCGGCGGGCGACCGCGCGCACGGCCAGGCAGCAGCTGTCCCACTGCACGCCGGCGATGATTTCCAGCGGTTCCTTGTCCTGCAGGGAGTAGTAGTAGCGGCCGACCAGGCTCCAGCGCGCATTCAGCGGGTACAGGAACGACAGGTCGGCCTGTTCCAGCAGGGTCCGGTCATGCTTGTTGGCGTTGGCCGGGGCACCGGAGTTGATGCGGTAGCGGTAGCTCAGGTTGACCACGCCATCGTTGGGCATCAGGTAGCGGGCACGGACGCTGGCCAGATCCTCGCGCTTGTACTTGGGGTCCCACTGGTAGGTGGCGCCCAACGTCCAGCGGTCGTTGATCATGTAGTTGCCGTCGGCGATCCAGGCCGACTTGCCCTTTTCCACCGGCGCACCGCCGGGGGTGACGGTCACCCGCGACTCGTCGAAGTACTGGATCTGGCCGATCGCGGCCGAGAACCGCTCCTTGCCGGTGGTCTGGTCGATGAAGCGGGTGCCCAGGGCCAGGGTCAGCTGGTTGGCATCGTTCTGGCGGTCGGCACCGGTGTAGCGCGAGTCGCGGAACAGCTGACCCCAGCTGAAGGTGAAGTCGCGGGTGTCGAAGATCGGCAGGTCGTCCTGGTTGCGGTACGGCGTGCGCAGGTAGAACAGGCGCGGCTCCAGGGTCTGCAGGAACGACTTGCCGCCAATGCTCGTCTCGCGGTCGAAGAACAGGCCGGCGTCGATGCTGCCGATCGGCAGGCTGCGGCTGGGCGAGGTGTTGCCGCGCAGCTGTTCCGGGGTGGCGGTGGCCACGTCCACGCCCTCCGAGGTCAGCACGGTGCTGCGTATCCTGTCGGCCAGGCCACGGTCCAGCTGGTAGGCCGTGTAGCGGTACGCCAGCGTCGGGGTGATGTACCAGGCCGCGCCGCTGATGGGGAAGGACACGTAAGGCTTGACGTCAAGGCGCGAGCCGCCATAGGCGCGCACGGTCTGGCCGGTACGGGTGTACTGCAGGTCGGGGCCCGCATCGGTACCGTACTTGAGGTTCACGTCGTCGTGGGTGAATCTCACCGCTTCGGCGTACAGTCCGGTTTCCAGCCACGGCCTGATCGGCTTGTCCCAGTTGAAATACACCCGCGGCTGGCGGTTGTAGGGCAGGGCATTCTCGTCAAGCGTGTAGTCGGTCAGCTGCCAGCGGTCGGCCATGATGCCGGCCGTCCAGTTCGTGCCCGTGCCGTACAGGCCCACGGTGCTCTGCAGGTTGGAGGCGGTCACACCGACCAGGCGGTTGGCGAAGTCCTCGACATAGCGCTCGTCGCTGACCCAGGCCAGGCTGGCGCGCGCCTGCCAGTGCTCGTCCACGTTGTGGTAGCCACTGAACATCACCCGGCCGCGGTCACGGTCGCGCAGCTTGTCGTTGGGCATGAAGGCGGTCAGCAGTTCGCCGCGGCCACCGTTGTAGAGGTAGCGGAACTCGTTGTCGAGCATCAGGCCGCGCCGGCTCATGTAGCGCGGGGTCAGGGTGTCGTCGTAGTTCGGCGCCAGATTGAAGTAGATCGGCTGCGCGTAGTCGAAACCGTTGCGCCCGGACATGCCCAGCTGCGGGAACAGCAGGCCGGTCTTGCGGCGGTCATCGATCGGGAACTTGAAGTACGGCGCCCACAGCACCGGCACCTTGCCGATGCGCAGCACGGCGTTGCGGGCGGTGCCGAAGCCTTCGTCGTTGTCCACTTCGATCTGCGGCGCCGACAGCTTCCACACCGGCTGCGACGGGTCGCAGGTGGTGTAGGTGGAGCGGTGCATCTGCCCGACCGCACCCTGCAGGTCCACCGACTCGGCATCGCCGTTGCCGCGGCGCGAGACCAGCTGGTACTTGATGTCGGTGATCTTGTGGGTGTCGCTTTCCTGGTTGCCCTCGGCGCGCTTGGCGACCATGCGGATCGAGGAGTCCTGGTAGCGGACATTGCCGTCGGCGATGTAGTTGCCGGACTCGGTGTCGAAGCTGAGCTTGTCGGTACCGACGAACTGGTCGCCCCGGCGCAGCGCCACGTTGCCCTCGTACTGCGGCACGGTGGTGGTGCCGAGCAGCTGGTCGCCTTCGATGTCGGTGGGCTGCTGCTCGCGCGCGGCGCTGGCGGCGGCCTTGTCCTGCCCCGGGACCGGGGTGGGCGCATCAGAAAACGCGGGAATGACGTCGGTGGCCGGGCACAGGCCCCAGTTGAGCGGCTTTTCATCGGCCATTGCCGGCAGGCAGATGGCGATGCTCAGAGGCAGGGGAAGCAGGCGGAGGGCTCGGCGCACGCGGTTCGGATTCGGGCGAAAACGGACGGTAGCTTGCCCCATCCCTTGCATAGGGGCAATGAAGGAGGCCGCGTCGCACCGGTTCGGGTTCATCCGGCGGGGGCGCCCCGGGCCGGTGACATCAGGGCCCGGACATGGGCGACGCTGCACTCGGCTAGGGCCTGCAGGTCGTATCCGCCCTCCAGCATCGACACCACCCGGCCGGCCGCGTGGCGCCGTGCCAGCGCGTGAAGTTCAGCGCTGATCCAGGCGAAATCGTCGGTTTCCAGCATCAGGTCGGCCTGTGGATCGCGCAGATGGGCATCGAAGCCGGCCGAGATCAGCAGCAGCTGCGGTCGGAAGTCGTCGATGGCCGGCAGCATCTCGTCGGCCCAGACATTGCGGAAGCGGAAACCGCCACTGCCCGGAGGCAGCAGGATGTTCATCAGATTGCCGGCACCGCGGTCGCGGCGCAGGCCGGAATTGGGGAACAGGCCGGCCTGGTGGGTGCTGTAGTACGAGACCCGGGCGTCGTGCTGGAAGATGTCCTGGGTACCGTTGCCGTGGTGCACGTCGAAGTCGACCACCGCGATCCGCTCCAGGCCATGGCGATCGCGCGCATAGGCGGCCGCGATGGCGATGTTGTTGAGCAGGCAGAAGCCCATGGCGGTGCTGCTGGTGGCGTGATGGCCCGGCGGCCGCACCGCGCAGAAGGCCAGCGGATCCTCGCCCAGCATCACCGCATCGACGGCGGCCACACCGGCGCCGGCCGCATGCACGGCGGCACTGGCCGAACCCGGCGAGGTCCAGGTGTCCATGTCCAGCTGGCGCAGCGGCGCGGTCTGCGGCTGCAGCACGAAGTCGAGCAGGGCACTGTCGTGGACGCGGCTGAGTTCACCGAACTTGGCCGGCGGTGCTTCGCGCCAGTCCAGCTGGCCCGGGAAGGCGGCCTGCAGTGCATCGAGCACGGACTGCAGGCGTTGCGGGCATTCCGGGTGGCCCGGGCCGGGGTCGTGCAGCAGGCAGGCGGGATGGGTGAAGACCAGCATCGTGCCGACTCAGCGCGTACGCGGCTGGGGCTGCCACAGCACCTCGCCGTGGCCGTCGGCACGGGCCAGTACCCGGGCCAGCACGAACAGCAGGTCCGACAGCCGGTTGAGGTACTGCAGGGCCTCGCTGCGCACGCTTTCGTGGCGGGCCAGGGCAACGGTCTCGCGCTCGGCGCGGCGCACGATGGTGCGCGCCAGATGGCAGCGTGCGGCGGCCTCGCCGCCGGCCGGCAGGATGAACTCCTTCAGCATCGGCAGGCCGGCGTTGTAGTGGTCCAGCTGCTGCTCCAGCGCCGAGACGTCGGCAGCGTGGATCGCGGCATGGCCGGGGATGCACAGCTCCGCACCCAGGTCGAACAGCTGGTGCTGCAGATGCACCAGCAGCGCCCGCACATCGTCGGGCAGCGTCGTGGCCAGCAGCAGCCCCAGCGCGGCGTTGGCCTCGTCAACGGTGCCATAGGAGGCGACACGGGCGTCATCCTTGGCCACGCGGCGGCCGTCGCCGAGGCCGGTGCTGCCGTCGTCGCCGGTGCGGGTATAGATGCGCGAGAGGCGGTGGCCCATGGCGCGGCTCAGTGATGGATGTCGCGGCGGGCCTGCTGGAGCTTCAGCACCTGCTCCACCGCCAGCTGCAGCGCCGCGGCCAGCGCCACATAGATCGCGGTGGTGCGCAGGTAAGGGCCGAACCACTGTGCATAGTTCTGTGCCCAGCCGGCCAGCGTCGGTTCGGCCACGTTGCGCGTGGTCCAGTAGAAGCCGCCCTGCGCCAGCAGATGGCAGAGCGCCACCGAGGCCACCAGCAGCAGCGCACCCTTGGCCAGCACCGGCCAGCGTGCACCCTGGTAGTTGCGGCCGAGCAGCAGGCCACCGGCCCACAGCGAGAAGTACGCCGGCAGCAGCAGCCAGTAACCGGGCGATACGCAGTAGTGCTGCCAGAAATCCAGGCCGCTGCTGCGGATCACGATCCAGTCCACCAGCACTGCAAACACCATCAGCAGCGGGAACGCCCAGCGCGTCCAGCGCGCCAGGTAGAAGCCACCGATGAAGAACACCGCCCAGGATGCGTCGGGGATGGCCGCGAAGTGGTTGACCCGGGTCGCCGCCAGCAACAAAACGAGCACGGACAGGACGAAAGCGCGGTTGGCGGTGTCGGACATGGGGGCGGGCCCGGAGCGGATTCAGCTTTCATTCTAGCCCGCCACGCCGGTCGGCGCAGGTGGGTGCGGTGGGGCTGCCGGGGGGGCGAGCGCGTATCATCCACGCCATGAGTGAACGACATGACGTGTTGATCGTCGGCGGCGGCCTGGTCGGCGCCAGCCTGGCCATTGCCCTGGACCGCCTGGGGCGCGATGTAGGCCTGCTCGAGGCCAGCCCGGCCGGCGAGCTGCCGGTGGTGTTCGACCAGCGCAACCTCAGCTTCGCCGCAGCCACCGTCAACGCGCTGACCGCGCTGGGGGTGATGCAGAAGCTGGCCATGGCACCGGGCCCGATCCGTCGCATCCATGTCAGCCGTGCCGGCGACTTTGGACGGGTGCAGCTTGATGCGGCCGACTATGACCGGCCGTGGTTCGGCCAGGTGGTGGTGGCACGCGATTTCGGCCAGGCACTGGAAGCACGCTTGCAGGAACTGCCGCGCCTGCGCCGTTACCGGCCGATGCGCTTCCTGGGCCTGGGCGAGGTGGTCGACGGCTACCGTCAGGTGCGGGTGGCCGACGAGGCCGGCGAACGCGTGCTGCTGGCGCGGCTGGTGGTGGGGGCCGACGGTACTACCAGCGGTGTGCGTGGTGCACTGGGCATCGAGGTCGACCGGCATGATTTCCAGCAGACCCTGTTTGTGGCGCGAGTGCGCAGCCAGCGCGCACCGGATGGCACCGCCTGGGAACGCTTCACCGACACCGGCCCGACCGCCCTGCTGCCACGCGGCGACCGCCATTTCGGTACCGTGCATGGCGTGGCCCGTGATCAGGCCGAGACCGTGATGGCGCTGGACGATGCGGCGTGGCTGCAGCGCCTGCAGGCGGCGATCGGCTGGCGTGCCGGCCGCCTGCTCGACTCCGGCCCGCGCAGTGCCTATCCGCTCATCCAGGTGCTGGCACGCGCGCTGGTCGGGGAACGCGCGGTGCTGCTCGGCAATGCCGCACAGACCATTCATCCGCTGGGCGCGCAGGGCTTCAACCTGGGCCTGCGCGACGCGCTGACCCTGGCCGAACTGCTCGAAGAGGGCGGCGATGATGCCGGCAGTGAGGCGCTGCTGCAGGCCTATGCCGCCCGTCGCGAGGAAGACCGCCGGCAGACGGTGGCCTTCTCCGGAGGTTTGGCGCGGTTGACCAGCAACCCGGCGCCGTTGATGCGGCCGTTGCGCAGTCTTGGCCTGGTGGCCGCACAGCGCGCGTCGGTGCAGTCGATGCTGGTCGGTGGTGCGATGGGCTTCCGCGGCGAGGTGCCGCGCCTGTGTCGGGGAGAAGCCGCATGAGCCGCCGCGGGCGCCTGGATGTGGCCGTCGTGGGCGGCGGCGTGGTCGGTGCGGCCTGTGCCTTGGCGCTGGCCGACGCCGGGCTCTCCGTAGCGCTGGTCGAAGGGCGCGAGCCGGCAGCGTGGCAGGCCACGCAGCCGGACCTGCGGGTATTCGCCTTCGCCGCTGACAACGTGCAGTTGCTGGAGCGCCTGGGCGTATGGCCGGGCATCGCCCAGGCCCGTGCCTGGCCGTACCGGCGCATGCAGGTGTGGGATGCCGCCGGTGGCGAGGATCTGCTGTTCGACGCCGATCGCTTCGGCCGTCGCCAGCTGGGTTACATCGTCGAGAACGGCCTGCTGCAGGATCGCCTGTGGGCGGCACTGCCAGCGGCCGGCGTGCAGTTGCACTGCCCGGCGCGGGTGGAAGCGCTGGAACAGGATGAGGACGGCGTGCGCCTGCGCCTGGACGATGGCCGCCGCCTGGACGCGGGACTGGCCGTGGCGGCCGACGGCGCCGAATCGACCCTGCGCCAGCTGGCCGGGATCGAGGTTGAAAATCACGATTACCACCAGCGTGGCGTGGTGGCCTACGTCGACAGCGAGCTTCCCAACCAGGCCACGGCCTGGCAGCGCTTCCTGCCGAGCGGGCCGCTGGCGTTGCTGCCGGTGGCCGAGCGCCGCAGCTCGATCGTCTGGACCCTGCCCGAAGATGAAGCCGCACGCGTGCTGGCGCTGGACGACGCCGCGTTCAATCGCGAACTGACCCGTGCCTTCGCCGCGCGCCTGGGCGAACTGCGGCTGGTCTCGCCGCGTGCGGCGTTCCCGCTGCGCCGGCAGCTGGCCCGGCACTATGTGGCCGGCCGCGTGCTGGCACTCGGCGATGCGGCGCATGTGGTGCATCCGCTGGCCGGGCAGGGCGTGAACCTGGGCCTGCGTGATGTGGCCGCCCTGCAGATGTGGCTGGCGCCGTCGGCCGAACGCCGCGGCCAGCCGCGCCTGTCGCCGCAGCGCCTGCAGCGCTGGGCGCGCGAACGGCGCAGCGACAACCAGATTGCCGCATACAGCTTCGACGCGATCAATCGATTGTTTTCCAATGATGAGATGCACCTGACCCTGGCCCGTGGTCGCGCATTGGGCTGCGTGGGCAAGTGGCCACCGCTGGTGCAGGCATTCTGGAAGCGCGCCGCCGGCGTGTAACCGGATCGCTGGCGTGCTACCAAGCGCAGCGTAGTGCTCTGGTAGGTGCCAACCTTGGTTGGCACGCCTCCGACATTGTGCCAACCAAGGTTGGCACCTACCCAGAGCGGGCTCCGTCCCCTTTTCAATCGACCAGCCAACCGGCCAGGTCGGCGCGGTCGAGCTTGCCGCGGTGCTGGCGGTCCAGCGCGTTGAATTCGTCGGCCAGCGCCGGGTTGGCCTGCGCTTCCTGGCGGCTGATGAAGCCATCGCCATCCACGTCCAGGTCGTTGAAGCGGATGCGGTACTGGCCGAGCACGCTGCTCGGTTCCAGCGAGCGCACGGTCACCTGCGCCTCGCCGACCGGCTGTGCGATCTGCACGCTGCCGGTGACCCGGCCAGCATCCAGCGGCTGCTGGCGGATCGCGCCACCGGTCGGGCCGAGTGGTTGGCTCTGGGCCGGCGTGTGCGGCAGCTGCTGGGCCATCGCCGGGGTGGCTGCCAGCAAGGTGATCAGCAGGGTGAGCGAGTGGTATCGCATGGTTCCGTTCCCCGGTAGCGCCGGGCCACGCCCGGCGTATGCAATGGGTTCAACGCAGCGGCGAAGCCAGTACGGTGATCTCTTCGCGGTCGTGGTACAGCTGCTTGGCACGCACCACCAGCGGCTTGCCGGCCTGATCCTGGAACAGGTCCAGGCACAGCCGGGTCTCGTCCCAGCGCTTCTTCATCGGCAGTTTCAGGTTGAAGATCGCGTGGCGGCACCAGCCTTCGCGGAACCAGGTGGCCATGCGCTCGGCCACGCGGCGCGGCTGCTCGACCATGTCGCAGACCATCCAGTCCAGCGGCTGCTCCGGGTGCCAGTGGAAACCATCGGCGCGCAGGTGCTCGACCAGGCCGGTATCCAGCACGTGCTGGCGCAGCGGGCCATTGTCGATGCTCAGCACCTGCATGTGCTGGCGGGTCAGCACCCAGGTCCACCCACCGGGCGCGGCACCGAGGTCGGCCGCGCGCATGCCGGGCTTCACCAGCGCTTCGCGCTCCTCCGGCGTCAGCAGGGTCAGCAGCGCTTCGTCCAGCTTCAGCGCCGAACGCGAGGGCGCTTCGGGCAGCAGCTTCAGGCGCGGAATGCCCAGTGCCCACGGCGCGCTGTCGGCCGGGTCGGCGACGCAGACGAAGGCGTGGGTGCCGTCAACGAACACCACGTGCAGGCGTGGCAGGCGGTTGTTCGCCTTGTCGGTCAGCTTGCCGGCCTTGCGCAGCGCCGGGCGCAGTGCGTTGCCGAACGCGCGGGCCAGCCCGGACAGCGGCTTGCCGGCGTCCGAGTCCGGGTGTTCCACCCACAGGTCACCGAAGCGCGGCGCATCGGCCAGCACCTCGAGCATCGGGCTGATGCGGTCGGCCGGGTCCAGCTGCGGCAATTCGGCCAGCACCACCAGCTTCTGCCGCGCGAAGATCAGCTCGCGCCAACGCAGGCGTGGTGCCAGTGCAGCCGCCTCGTCGCACATGAACAGCACGTAGCCGTCATTGCGCTGGGTGCGCGCATAACCGGCGAAACCGGCTTCACCGGCGCGGAACTGCAGCTCGCCGGCCAGCTCGGGCTCGAAGCCCTGCCGGCACAGGCACAGCAGGCCGATGCCGGCCTCAGTAACGGGCGCCATCGCTTTCCCCATAGGCGCGCAGCACGCTGCGTGCGGCGTCGCGGTTCAGGCCCTGCACCACTTCGATGCCGCGCTTGTTGAGTTCGCCGACCCAGTCGGCCGGCAGCGGGCCTTCGTCGAACGGGGTCAGTTCCTCGACGTCGGCCGAGCTGGCGCCGATCAGCAGGCGGTCGATGCCGGCCCACACGGTGGCGCCATAGCACTGGCAGCACGGCTGCGAGCTGGTGGCCAGGGTGACCGGCGACAGCACCGCGTTCAGGCGCGGGGTCTGCAGGCGCTGCTGGGCCAGCATGTAGGCCATGTTTTCGGCGTGCGCCAGCGATGTCGCATGCGGCATCACCCGGTTTACACCGGCGGCGATGACCTTGTCATCCGGCCCGAACACCACCGCGCCGAACGGGCCGCCACTGGCGTGCTCGACATTCAGTCGCGACAGCTCGATCGCCAGTGCGACCTTGGCCTCATCGCCTGGATATCGACGATCCAGGTCGATCTGGTCGTGGATCCAGGCGGGAAGGGTCAGGTGGACTTGCGCGTACAGCATCGCGGGGGTGCCTCGTGTGGGATGGAAGAAAGTGCGGTTGCTTGGGAAACCGGCGCGCAGTGTAGCCGCACCGGCCTGTACCGGGTGTGGGCGGGATCAGGCGGGCGCGCCGGTGCGGATCACCACGTACTGCTTGCGGAACTCCAGGCCGGCCTGCGGCCAGCTGGCGGCGTAGGCGCGCAGCAGCGGCAGCGCGGCAGCGAAGTCATGGCCGTTGACCCGGCAATCGGCCTCGCACTGGCCCTCGGCGTCGCGCGAGGCGAACAGGCGGATGGCCAGAAACGGGCGCGCCTTCAGCAGGTCGTCGAAGGCGTCCATGCTCCTGGTGAACAGACAGCAGGGGCAGGAGCCGTGGTCATCCTCGCGGCAGGTGGAGGCATCCACCTCCTGTGCGCGGTAATGCGCCAGCGGCCCCAGCACCACGGTGCGCTGCAGTTCCTCGCCTTCGTCGCCGGCCGGATAGGTCAGGCCCATCATCGGCAGGCCCTGCGCATCGGCGGCGCCGACCGCGGTCTGCAGGGTCGCCAGGTCCACCCGCACCCAGGTCTGCAGCCCGGACAGCAGCGACGCCTGCTCATCGGCACCGTTGGCGTGCTGGTACTCGAACAGGCCATCGGCGAACAGTACGGGATGCTGGATCTCGATGACCGTGGAGGTCTGCCAGCCGCCGTTGTCGCGCGCCTGGGCCGCCATCGCATGCGGGGTCAGGCGCAGGCCGCTGTCCAGCTGCAGTGCGCTGCCGTCGACGCGGCAGGCGATGCCGTCTTCCTGCAGCACCTGCTGCAGCAGCGGGAGAAGGGCGATGGAGCCGGTGGTCATGTCGGGCCTGTGGATGGATGGAATGGGGCATCCAGGCCGGGCCTGGGGCTAGCGGTCGAGCGCGTCGAGTTCTGCGCGATACCGCTGCGCGTCCGTCTGTTGCTGCGGATCATCGCCCTGGTCGCGCAGCCAGGTCTGTAGTTCGCGGCGATAGTCCGCACGGAAATCGGTATTGCCCGGGCTGAAGTGCAGTTTGCGCGCCGCCACCTCCACCCGCTCGCGTGCGCTGGCACGGGCCTGGGCGATGCCGTGCGGAGATTCGTTGGTGAGGATGACGAAGTTGCGCGGGAAACCCGGGGTGTACTTCACCACGAATGGCTGGTCCTGCGCCGGGATGCGGATCGTGTTCTCCAGCGGCCACATCGCGGCGGTATTGGTATGGAACACCACCTCCACGTCGCGGCCCTCGGCGGTGCGCAACACCGCTTCGTAACGCCAGATGTACTGTTCGTTGAGCGTGGAGTTGGTTTCCTCGGCCTTGACGATCACCGCCACTCCGCGCTCGCCCACCGCATTGAGGAAGGTGGCGTTGAGGAAGCTGCCGAGGAAGATGTTGAGCATCGCCAGCGGGAATACCACGATGGCGTAGACCGGTGAACGCCGCCACCACGAGACCAGCCCGGCCAGCATCATTGCTGCAAAGAACGTCAGCAGCGGATGCTGCGAGATGAACCAGAGCAGGGCGGACAGGGCGGTGATCATCGTCGCGGTCGAGCGGGCGCCGTGCGGGCGCCCGCGCCGTTGCTCAGGCCGACCAGGTGTCGCGCAGGGTCACGCTGCGGTTGAACACCGGCTTGGCTTCGGTGTGGTCGCGGCGGTCGGCGACAAAGTAGCCGGTGCGCTCGAACTGGAACGACTGTTCCGGGGCAGCGCTGGCCGCGGCCGGCTCGACGTAACCGGTGACGGTGCGGCGCGATTCCGGGTTGAGGTAGTCGCGGTAGGTCTTGCCTTCCGATTCGTCGTCCGGGTTCGGCACCGAGAACAGGCGGTCGTACAGGCGGATCTCAGCCGGCACGCCATGCGCGGCGCTGACCCAGTGGATGGTGCCCTTGACCTTGCGGTTGGCGCCTTCCATGCCAGGACGCGATTCCGGATCCAGCCAGCCGCGCAGCTCGGTGATGGTGCCGTCGGCATCCTTGACCACTTCATCGCAGCGGATGATGCCGGCGCCACGCAGGCGCACTTCGCCGCCCGGCACCAGGCGCTTCCAACCCTTCGGGGGCACTTCGGCGAAGTCCTCGCGGTCGATCCACACCTCGCGCGCGAACGGCACTTCGCGGCTGCCGAAGCTCTCGTCCTTGGGGTGGTTGCTGAAGGTCAGCTGCTCTGCGTGGCCTTCGGGCAGATTGGTCAGCACCAGCTTGACCGGGTCGACTACCGCCATGCGGCGCGGTGCGGCGCTGTCCAGGTCTTCGCGCAGCGCGCCTTCCAGCACGCTGAAGTCGATCAGCGAATTCTGCTTGCTGATGCCCACGCGCTCGGCGAACAGGCGCATCGCCGCCGGGGTGTAGCCACGGCGACGCAGGCCCTGCAGGGTCGGCATGCGCGGGTCTTCCCAGCCGTCCACCAGCTGTTCGGTGACCAGCGCCATCAGCTTGCGCTTGCTCATCACCGTGTAGTTGATGTTCAGGCGCGAGAACTCGATCTGGCGCGGCTTGGCCGCTTCGCGCGGCAGGCCGGCATCGACCAGCGGCTGGGTCAGCGCGTCGTCATGGGCGAAATCGACGTTGTCCACGCACCAGTCGTACAGCGGGCGGTGGTCTTCGAATTCCAGCGTGCACAGCGAGTGGGTGATGCCTTCGATCGAATCACCCAGTGCATGGGCGAAGTCGTACATCGGGTAGATCGGCCACGCGTTGCCGGTGTTCTGGTGCTCGACGTGCTTGATGCGGTACAGCGCCGGATCGCGCAGGTTGATGTTGCCACTGGCCATGTCGATCTTCGCGCGCAGGGTGCGCGCGCCATCCGGGAATTCACCGGCGCGCATGCGGCGGAACAGGTCGAGATTTTCCTCGACGCTGCGGTCGCGCCACGGCGACGGTCGGCCCGGCTCGGTCAGGGTGCCGCGGTAGGCGCGCACTTCCTCGGCCGAGAGGTCGCAGACATAGGCCTTGCCCTGTTCGATCAGCTTCTCGGCGGCCAGGTAATAGGTCTGGAAGTAGTCCGAAGCGTGGCGCAGCTCGTTCCACTCAAAGCCCAGCCAGCGCACGTCGTCCTGGATCGCGGCCACGTATTCCGGGTCTTCCTTGGCCGGGTTGGTGTCGTCGAAACGCAGGTTGCAGACACCGCTGAACTCGCCGGCAATGCCGAAATTCAGGCAGATCGACTTGGCGTGGCCGATGTGCAGGTAGCCGTTCGGCTCGGGCGGGAAGCGGGTCTTGATCGCCTGGTGCTTTCCGCTGGCCAGGTCCTCGCGCACGATCTGGCGGATGAAATCGCGCTTCTCGTGGCTGTCGGCGGGGGTCTCGGGGCTGGCGGGGGTGTGCTCGGACATGAGTCTGGGGCGAAAAAGGGCAGAAAGACCAACAGTCTAGCGCGTACCGGGCGGAGCTGCCCGGTGGGCCAGGGGGCTGCCGGCCAGCGGCCAGCACTACCCCCCACCTTCTGCGGTTGCCGGCCGCCGGATTGTGGATTGACGCGGAGATGGGTAGTGCCGGCCGCTGGCCGGCAGAACGCACCCGGCATTCAGCCCCCAGGCGTATGCTGGACCCCTGTCCCACGGAGCCGCCGCATGCACATCGTGTACAAGGCCGACAACCTGTTCGACGCCCACCTGGTCAAGCACGCGCTGGAAGATGCCGGCATTCCCGCCTTCGTGTTCGGCGAGTCGCTGCTGGGCGGCATGGGCGAGCTGCCGCTGTTCGGCGTGCTGCGGGTCGGCATCCCCGATGCCGCGCGCCCGCAGGCCGAGGACATCGTGGCCGCGCTGGACTTGGGCCCGGCCCCGTCCGACCCCATCTCCGATGCAGATGACATTGCCGGACTGCCGGCGTAGGAGCGCATCATGTTGGGTATTGGCCAGGGCATTCTCGGCATCGGTGCGTTCAGGCAGCGCCTGCCGCGTGCGGAAGAAGCGCTGCCGGGGCGTGAGCAGCCGCTGCCGCTGCACAGCAACCAGCACTTCGTGAACAGCCATCCGCTGAAGGATCGCTTCGCCGGCCTGCAGCAGGTCCGTTTCGCATTGGGCTGCTTCTGGGGCGCCGAGCGCAAGTTCTGGACCGAGCCGGGCGTGTACAGCACCTCGGTGGGCTATGCCGGTGGCATCACCCCGAACCCGACCTACGAAGAGGTCTGTTCGGGCCTGACTGGCCACACCGAAGTGGTGCAGGTGGTGTTCGATCCGGCCGTGGTGAGCCTGGAGCGCCTGCTGCAGCTGTTCTGGGAAAGCCACGACCCGACCCAGGGCATGCGCCAGGGCAACGACACCGGCACCCAGTACCGTTCGGCCATCCACGCCACCGGCGAGGCGCAGTACAAGGCCGCGCTGGCCAGCCGCGAGGCCTACCAGGCGCAGCTGGATGCAGCCGGCTACGGCCCGATCACCACCGAGATCGTGTATCCGGCGCCGGCGTACTACTACGCCGAGGATTATCACCAGCAGTACCTGGCGAAGAACCCGAACGGCTACTGCGGCATTGGCGGCACCGGCGTGAGCTGCCCGATCGGCCTGGATGTGGAAGCGCCGCGCTGACGCGCGGAGGTCCGCCTGCGGCGGGCAGAAGCCAAAGCCTGGTAGAGCCGACTGCTAGTCGGCTGAAAGCCAAAGCGGCTCTGGGTTGCTGATGGCTGGGCGGGACGGGGGCGGCTGGCAGGACACGCCGTAAACCCGTCCATGGGGGCTCGATGGCGCCATCCATGGCGCCAACGGTCCTGCCAGCCGCCCCCGTTCCACCTTCGACAGTTTCCCGGTGACGGTGGGCAAGAGCATCGGGTTTCTGACGAACTGATGGAAAAGAAAAAGGACGCGGCCTTCGCCGCGTCCTTTTTGTTTGATCCTGCAGTGCTTCCTGTAGAGCCGAGCCATGCTCGGCTGCGAGCAAGCGAAGCGCGCGACCCGCTGTTGCTCTTCTTTCTTTCTTCCGTGGCGGACGGCCACCGGAAACTGTCAGAGGGCGGGCGGGTTGGGTTCGCGGGAGTGTCCGCCGCATGGATGCGGCGGCCAAGCCTCCAGGGATGGATTCACGGCGTCTCCCGCGAACCCAACCCGCCCGCCCCAGCGCGGCTTTTGCTTCATGCCTTTCGCGACCAACCGACCCGCCACGAGGGGCTCAGCCGTTGGCCGGAATCACAGTTCCGAGCGAATGCGCTCGCGCAGCGCCTGCAGATCCTTGGCAAACGCATCGATGCCGGTGGCCAGCTTCTCGGTGGCCATCGGATCGGCCGCCAGATCCGCCGCGAACTTCGCTGCGTCGATCGGGGTCACCGCCGCGCCGTCGGCGGCACCGGCCACCAGCTTGCGCGGCAGCTCGCCGTGGTCGGCGTCCAGCTTCTCCAGCAGGTCCGGCGAAATGGTCAGGCGGTCGCAGCCGGCCAGCGCTTCGATCTGCGCGGTGGAGCGGAACGAGGCGCCCATCACCACCGTCGGCGAACCGCGGCGCTTGAACTCGGCATACACGCCGCGCACGAACTTCACGCCCGGGTCTTCATCGATGGTGGCCGGGGTCTGGCCATTGGCCACGTACCAATCGAGGATGCGGCCGACGAACGGCGAGATCAGGAACGCGCCGGCTTCGCTGCAGGCCAGCGCCTGGGTCGGGTTGAAGATCAGGGTCAGGTTGCAGTCGATGCCTTCGGCCTGCAGGATGCGCGCGGCTTCCACGCCTTCCCAGGTCGCGGCGATCTTGATCAGGATCTTCTCGCGCGGCACGCCGGCATCGGCGTACATCTGGATGAACTGGCGGGCCTTGGCCACGGTGGCGGCGGTGTCGTGGGCCTGGTCGGCGTCCACTTCAGTGGACACGCGGCCCGGCACCAGCGTGCTCAGCAGCGCGCCGACGCCGATGGTCAGGCGATCGGCCACGGCGTGCACCACGGCTTCGCGGCCACCGCTCTGCTGGCGGCCCCAAGCGAGTTCGCGTTCGATCAGCTCAGCGTAGACCGGCAGGTCCAGCGCCTTCTTCACCAGGGTCGGGTTGGTGGTGCAGTCCACCGGCTGCAGGCGCTTGATGGCGTCGTAGTCACCGGTATCGGCAACGACCACGGACAGTTCGCGCAGCTGGGACAGTTTGGACGGGGTACTCATTACGGCTCCTGGTGCAGGGGGATCGAATCGCGCGCGGTGCGCAGCGGTAATCAGGGGCGGTCGTTGTGGACCGCGGTCACGCGCAGGCGCAGCTTGCGGCCGCCGGGCGCATTCCAGTCGATGCTCTGGCCGATGGCCAGGCCGAGCAGGGCACTGCCGACCGGGGCCAGCACGGACACCTTGCCCTCATCGACGTTGGCTTCGCGGGGGAAGACCAGGGTCAGGACATGCGTTTCGCCCGACACTTCATCTTCGCACTCCACGCGCGAATGCATCATGACGATGCCTTCGGGAATCTGGTCCGGTGCCAGCACAGTGGCCCGGTTGAGTTCTTCGGCAAGCGCGAGCGCGGCAGGCGTCTGGCTCAGCGCAGGGGAATCGAGCATGGCCTCCAGGCGGTCCATGTCGAAGGTGGATACAGTAATCGACGGCGGCAGGCCGCTGGCGGTGTTCATGGTGACGCTCCTTGGTTGAAAGCCATGCAAAAGGCGGCACCTGCTGGCGCCGCCTGTCTGTATTGTGGGGACAAATGCGGCCGGAATCGACTCCTGCCGATTCCAGGCCCGCGCCGCAGGGGCTCAGCCGTTCAGCACCGGGCCGGGCAGCGCGGTGGCGTCGCCCACGCCGGCATTCACCGCATCGAGGGTGAACAGTGCCTGTGGCAGGCGCTTGAACTGGTCGGCCAGTTCCATCAGGAAATCGTTCATCGCCGAGCTGCGGCGCCAGATCATCGCGATGCGGCGGCTGGGGCGGCCTTCGCCGGTGAAATCGAGCAGGCGGATGTTGTTCGAGCGCGGCACCGGCGGCTGCACCGACAGGCTGGGCAGCAGGGTGATGCCGACGTCGGCGGCCACCATCTGGCGCAGGGTTTCCAGGCTGGTGGCGCGGAACTCGGACTTCTCGTTGGCGCCGAACAGGCGGCACACTTCCAGCGCCTGGTCGCGAAGGCAATGGCCGTCTTCCAGCAGCAGCAGCTTCTGCGTGGCCAGCTCCTGCACGTCCAGATGTTCGCGGCGGGCCAGCGGGTGGCGCCCGGACACGGCCAGCAGGAACGGCTCCTCGAACAGGAATTCGGCGTGCAGCTGGTCGTCGATTACCGGCAGCGCCAGCAGTGCGGCGTCCAGCTTGCCCTCGCGCAGGCGGTCCAGCAGCACGTCGCTCTTTTCTTCGACCAGCAGCAGTTCCAGTTCGGGGAAGCGCTCGCGGATGCGCGGGATCACATGCGGCAGCAGGTACGGGCCCAGGGTCGGGAAGATCCCCAGGCGCACCGTACCGGCTTCCGGATCGCGGCTGCGCCGCGCCGCTTCCTTCAACTGTTCCACTTCGGACACGATCACCCGTGCCCGTGCGGCAGCCTCCTGGCCGGCCGGGGTCAGCATCACCTTGCGCGGTGCGCGTTCCACCAGCGGCAGGCCCAGCTCTTCTTCCAGCTTGCGGATCTGCGTGGACAGCGTGGGCTGGCTGACGAAGCAGGAAGCGGCAGCCCGGCCGAAATGCTTGTGGTCGGCCAGGGCTACCAGGTACTTCAGATCACGTAGGTTCATCCTTACACCCCAGGGGTAACGGACCGGCTGACGGCATGGTTACCCGACAGGCAGACAATGTTCCCGGTGATCTGGGAACGGTGGATCAGGCAGCTTCAGCAACGGCACCGCTGCTGTTGCTCACCGACGAGCGGATCAGATGGTCGAACGCGCTCAGTGCGGCGGTCGAGCCGGCGCCCATGGCGATGATGATCTGCTTGTAGGGCACCGTCGTGCAATCGCCAGCGGCGAACACACCCGGCAGGTTGGTCTGGCCGCGGTCGTCGATGACGACCTCGCCGCGCGGCGACAGCGCCACCACATCCTTCAGCCACTCGGTGTTGGGCAGCAGGCCGATCTGCACGAAGATGCCTTCCAGCTCGACGCGGTGGGCGTCGCCGCCGACACGGTCCTTGTAGACCAGGCCGGTGACGCGGCTGCCGTCGCCCAGCACTTCGGTGGTCTGGGCGCTGGTCAGTACGGTGACGTTGGCCAGGCTGCGCAGCTTCTTCTGCAGCACTTCATCGGCGCGCAGGCTGGAATCGAACTCCAGCAGGGTCACATGCGACACGATGCCGGCCAGGTCGATGGCCGCTTCCACGCCGGAATTGCCACCGCCGATCACCGCCACGCGCTTGCCCTTGAACAGCGGGCCATCGCAGTGCGGGCAGTAGGCCACGCCCTTGTTGCGGTACTGGTCCTCGCCCGGCACGTTCATCTGCCGCCAGCGCGCACCGGTGGACAGGATCACCGAACGCGACTTCAGCACCGCGCCGTTCTCCAGCTGCACCTGCACCAGGCCGTCTTCACCGGCCGGCACCAGCGCAGTGGCGCGCTGCAGGTTCATGATGTCCACCTCGTACTCGCGCACGTGCTGTTCCAGCGCCGTGGCCAGCTTCGGGCCTTCGGTCTCCTTCACCGAGATGAAGTTCTCGATTGCCATGGTGTCCAGCACCTGGCCACCGAAACGCTCGGCGGCGATACCGGTGCGGATGCCCTTGCGCGCGGCGTAGATCGCCGCAGCCGCGCCGGCCGGGCCACCGCCGACCACCAGCACGTCGAAGGCGTCCTTGGCGGCGATCTTCTCGGCATCGCGCTTGCCGGCGTTGGTGTCCAGCTTGGCCACGATCTGTTCCAGGGTCATGCGGCCCTGGTCGAACACTTCACCGTTGAGGTACACGGTGGGCACCGACATGATCTCGCGCTGCTCGACTTCGTCCTGGAACAGCGCGCCGTCGATGGCCACGTGCTGGATGCGCGGGTTGAGCACCGCAGCCAGGTTCAGCGCCTGCACCACGTCCGGGCAGTTCTGGCAGGACAGCGAGAAGTAGGTTTCAAAGCGGTACTCGCCCTCCAGGTTCTGCACCTGCTCGATCAGCTCGGCAGTGGCCTTGGACGGGTGGCCGCCGACCTGCAGCAGCGCCAGCACCAGCGAGGTGAACTCGTGGCCCATCGGCAGACCGGCGAAGGTCAGGTGGATGTCCTGGCCCGGGGTGCCCAGGTCGAAGGACGGCACACGGCCCTGGCCATCGCGCAGCACCTGCAGCGAGATCTTGTCCGACAGGCTTTCCAGGGTCTGCAGCAGCTCCAGCATTTCCTGCGACTTGGCGCCGTCGTCGGCGTGCGCGGTGATCTGGATCGGGCGGGTCACGCGCTCCAGATAGGTCTTCAGCTGCGACTGCAGGTTGGCGTCCAACATCGGGTCTTCTCCTGGCTTCAGGCAAACAGGGGGCGTGGCACCGCTATAGAAGGTAGCGGACCAGCAGGGGGTAGGGGTGAACCCAAGACAGCGACCGTGGAAGGGGGCTGGCTGGCCAAGGCTGGCGCGCGTTGGCTGTCTTGGGTTCACCCCCACGCCGGCGGGGGGACCGGCACGGGGATGAAGGGCGCGCGGTGGCGTGGGGCCACCGCAGGCCGGTACTGCTTTAGATCTTGCCGACCAGGTCCAGCGACGGGGTCAGGGTCTTCTCGCCTTCCTTCCACTTGGCCGGGCACACCTGGTTCGGGTTGGCGGCGGTGAACTGGGCGGCCTTCAGCTTGCGCAGGGTCTCGGCGACGTCACGGGCGATCTCGTTGGAGTGGATCTCCTGGGTCTTGATCACGCCTTCCGGGTTGATGATGAAGGTGCCGCGCAGGGCCAGGCCTTCTTCCTCAATGTGCACGCCGAAGGCGCGGGTCAGCTTGTGGGTCGGGTCGCCGACCAGCGGGAACTGGGCCTTGCCGACGGCCGGCGAGGTTTCGTGCCACACCTTGTGCGAGAAGTGGGTGTCGGTGGTGACGATGTAGACCTCGGCGCCGGCCTTCTTGAACTCGGCGTAATGGTCGGCGGCGTCTTCGATCTCGGTCGGGCAATTGAAGGTGAAGGCGGCCGGCATGAAGATCAGGACGGACCACTGGCCCTTCAGGCTGTTGTCGGAAACCTTGATGAACTCGCCGTTGTGGTAGGCATTGGCTTCGAACGACTGGATCGGAGTGTTGATCAGGGACATCGTTTTTCCTCTGGATGAAGGGGAGTGGGTGAATCGACAGGAGCTAGGTTACCGATTCAATTGCGATAAGAACAATCCATTGATTGCATCTATTTGATAGATGCAGACTATCAGAATGCGATGAGCAGCTACTGAACCTTGCCGCTCATATCCTGCAACTGGCTGTATGACAAGGAAAATCTTCCCCGGCAGGTGAACGCGGCCGATAGCCCGTCCTTATCCCGTTCGCCAGAACCTGAACAGATTCCGCTGTTGTAGAGCCGAGCCTACGCTCGGCTGTTCCAGAAGCGGCCGAGCATGGGCTCGGCTCTACAATTGCGGCATGTCTGTCAAAACCGAACCCACCCTGCGCCAGGTCGTGGCCGAGGCCAGTGCCCGCCTGGGCGGCATCGAGGCCCGCCACGAGGCCGAACTGCTGCTGCTGCATGTGCTGGACCGCCCGCGCAGCTGGCTGTTCGCGCACGCCACCGACCCGCTGCCCTCCGCCGACCAGGCCGCCTTCGAAGCCCTGCTGGCACGCCGTGCGGCCGGCGAGCCGGTGGCCTACCTGACCGGCCGCCGCGGCTTCTGGACGCTGGACCTGGAAGTCGACCCGGCCACGTTGATCCCGCGCCCGGAAACCGAGCTGCTGGTGGAACTGGCGCTGGACCGCCTGCCACTGGACCGCGCGCTGCAGCTGGCCGACCTCGGCACCGGCAGCGGCGCGATCGCGTTGGCGCTGGCCAGCGAACGGCCGCAGGCGCAGGTGCTGGCCACCGATGCCAGCCCCGGTGCGCTGGCTGTCGCTGCGCGCAACGCGGCGCGCCATGAACTGCACAACGTGCGCTTGGCCGAGGGCGCGCACGATTGGTATGCGCCGCTGCAGGGCGCGCGCTTTGATCTGATTGCCAGCAACCCGCCGTACATCGCCAGCGACGATCCGCACCTGGAACAGGGCGACCTGCGCTTCGAACCGGCCACCGCGCTGGCCTCGGGCCCGGATGGCCTGGATGACATCCGCCGCATCGTCGACGGTGGCCCGGCGCATCTGTTGCCCGGTGGCTGGCTGCTGATCGAACACGGCTGGGACCAGGGCGAGGCGATCCGCGCGCTGTTCGACGCCGCCGGTTTCACCGACGTGCAGACCGTGCAGGACCTGGAGCAGCGCGACCGCATCACCCTGGGCCGGCGACCGGCCTAGAATGGAGGTTCTCCTGCCCCGGCAGGGCATCACCCTGGAGCTGCAAGCATGCGTACGCTGTACCCCGCCATCACCCCCTACGACGTCGGCACCCTGAAGGTCGACGACCGCCACACGCTGTACTTCGAACAGTGCGGCAACCCGGACGGCAAGCCGGTGGTGATGCTGCACGGTGGCCCGGGCGGCGGCTGCAGCGACAAGATGCGCCAGTTCCACGACCCGTCCAAGTACCGCATCATCCTGTTCGACCAGCGTGGTGCCGGCCGTTCCACCCCGCACGCCGACCTGGTGGACAACACCACCTGGGACCTCGTTGCCGATATCGAAAAGCTGCGCGAGCACCTGAACGTCGATCGCTGGCAGGTGTTCGGCGGCAGCTGGGGCTCGACCCTGGCCCTTGCCTATGCCGAAACGCACCCGCAGCGCGTGACCGAACTGGTGCTGCGCGGCATCTTCATGCTGCGCCGCTGGGAACTGGAATGGTTCTACCAGGAAGGTGCCAACCGCCTGTTCCCGGATGCGTGGGAGCATTACCTCAAGCCGATTCCGTCGGTGGAGCGTCACGACCTGATCTCGGCCTTCCACCGCCGCCTGACCAGCGACGACGAAACCACGCGCCTGGAAGCGGCCAAGGCGTGGGCGGTGTGGGAAGGCGCGACCAGCTTCCTGCACGTGGACGATGACTTCATCAACAGCCACGAAGACCCGCATTTCGCACTGGCGTTCGCCCGCATCGAGAACCACTACTTCGTCAACGGCGGCTTCTTCGAGGTGGAAGACCAGTTGCTGCGCGACGCGCACCGCATCGCCGACATCCCGGGAGTGATCGTGCACGGCCGCTACGATGTGGTCTGCCCGCTGGCCAATGCCTGGGACCTGACCAAGGTGTGGCCGAAGGCCAAGCTGGAAATCACCCCGGCCTCGGGCCACTCGGCGTTCGAAGCGGAGAACGTGGACGCGCTGGTACGCGCCACCGATAGCTTCGCCTGAGCGTTGGCATTGCGTTGACGGCCAGATCCAACGCAGCTCGGTAGTGCCGGCCGCTGGCCGGCAACCCGGAAATGGTTGGATCGGCAAAGACGCCGGCCAGTGGCCGGCGCTACCACTCCCCGGCCAACAACGCGTCGGCCAGCACCTGCAGTTTTGGCGAGTGCTGACGCGACGGCGGGTAGATCAGCGACAGTGCGCGGCTGCGGCCTTCGAACGGCTGCAGCACGCGCTGCAGGCGGCCATCGGCCAGTGCGTCGGCCACGGCGAAATCCATGACCTGCACGATGCCGATACCGGCGATCGCCGCTTCCACCAGCGGGTCACCGCTGTCGAACACCATCCGCGTCGGCGGCGTGAACTCGTACAGCTGGCCCTGCTGCAGGAACTGCCATTCGACCACACGGCCACTGCGCAGGTTGCGCACGGCCAGGCACGCATGGTGATGCAGATCCTCGACAACGGCCGGCGTGCCGCAGCGGGCCAGGTAGTCCGGGCTGGCCACGGTCACCCAACGCAGGGGCCGCAGCGCGCGCGCGACGATGCGCTGGTCGGCGATCACGCCGGTGCGCAGCGCGGCATCAAACCCTTCCTCGACCAGATCGACCAGGCGATCGCTGAGCACGGCTTCCACCTGCAGCTGCGGATGCCGTTCCAGCAATGGTGCCAGCAGCGGCACCAGCACCTTGCGCCCGAACATCGAGGGCGCGCTGATCTTCAGCGTGCCCGAGGGCGTGCAGGGGCGGTCGGCCAACTGGCGCTCGGCATCTTCGAAGCCGCACAGCAGCGGTGCGACCTGATCGACGAACTGGCGGCCATCCGGGGTCAACGCCACGTTGCGGGTGTTCCGCTGCAGCAGTTTCACCCCCAGCGTGGCCTCCAGCCGGCTGATCGCGCGCGACAGGCCGGATTGGCTCAGGCCCAGCTGGCCGGCCGCCACGGTGAAGCTGCGCGCTTCGGCCACCTGCACCAGCATGCGCACGGCATTGAGGTCCATCGCGGTTCCATTCATGCGGAAAATCATGACAGATATGGCTGTGCGGGGGTTTATTGATTGTGCTGCATCAATGAGACTGCGCTCCCCCCTTGCTCCAGACCACCGATGCCTCCCCTCAAACATCCCCGCGCGGCGCTGGCCCTGCTGGCCACTGCCCAGCTGATCATCGCCCTGGACGCCACCATCATCTTCGTCGCCCTGCACGACATGGGGCGCGCGTTGCAGATCAATGCGCAGCAGCTGCAATGGGTGGTCAGCGCCTACACCGTGGCCTTTGGTGGCAGCCTGCTGCTGGGCGGACGTGCCGCCGACCTGATCGGTCGCCGTCGCTTCTACCGGCTGGGCATGCTGCTGTTCGCGCTGGCCTCGCTGCTCGGTGCGCTGGCGCCCAATGCCACCCTGCTGATCATCGCGCGCGCGGCACAGGGTGTCGGCGCCGCGCTGCTGTTCCCGGCCACGCTGGCGCTGATCAACACGCTGTATGCCGAAGGCCCGGTGCGCAACCGCGCGCTGGCGATCTGGAGCATGGCCAGCGCGGTCGGGCTGGCGCTGGGCACGCTGCTGGGCGGGGTGCTGACCCAGGCCTTCGGCTGGCCGGCGGTGCTGGCGGTGATCGTGCCCTTGGCCACGGCCTGCGCTGTTGCCGCCGGTGTGTGGTTGCCGGCCGACGGTCCGCACGTGCGCGGCCGCTCCTTCGACCTGGCCGGGTGCCTCACCGTCACCGCCGGCGGCAGCCTGCTGGTCACCACCCTGGTGCAGGGGCCGGAGTGGGGCTGGACGGCGCCGGCGACGGTGATCTGCCTGCTGCTTTCAGCGGTACTACTGACGGTGTTCGTGCAGATCGAGAAGCGCTGCCGCGACCCGCTCATGCAGTTCGCGCTGTTGCGCCTGCCCGGCCTGCGCGCGGCACTCGGCCTCACCTTTGCGTTCATGAGCAGCTACGGCGTGCAGTACTACTTCCTGGCGCTGTACTTCCAGGATGGTTACGGCTGGAGCCCGCTGCAGGCTGGCCTGGCGTTCCTGCTGCCCACCTTGGTGTGCACCTTCGGCATCCGCATTGCCGAACGCATGCTGCATCGCAGTTCCGCGCGCCATGTACTGGCCTGGGGTTTCGCGGCCGGTGCCGTGGGCATCGCAGGCGTGGCGCTGGCGTTGCCGCATGGCGCCAGCTACTGGGCGCTGCTGCCGGGCATCGTGATCCTCAGCGTGGGACAGGGCATGAGCTGGACGGCGATGTGGATCGTGGCCGGACAAGGCGTGCCGGGGCCGCAGCAGGGGGTCGCGTCCGGCATGGCGGCCACCGCCCAGCAGATCGGCGGCGCGTTGGGGCTGGCGGTGCTGGTGATGGTGGCCAACGCCGCGCGCGGCTCGCAGGCGGCGACCAGCCCCGACGCCCTGCAGGGCATGGTCAATGCCCAGTACGGTGCCGCGCTGTTTGCCGCGCTCGGCGTGGTCATCGCGCTGGGCCTGCGCCCGGCGCCGGTAGACTCGGCTGCGACTACCTGCCTGAGCAACGAAGCATGATCGAGCTGCTGGACCTGCAACAGACCCTGCACGCCTTCGCAGCCTGCAACGATGATGATGAGGTGCACGGCTCCTTCGGTTGGGTGCACGCCACCGATGACGACCTGCTGCAGGCGCGCTTCTGGTTGCCACCCGATGAGGATGCCGCATTCGATGAGGACAGCGAGGTTCCGGCTGAAGCGCGCGCGCTGGGCCTGGGCACGTTCCTGGAACCTGCGACGTTTGCGGACGTGCTCGACGTGCAGAAGCGGCAGCGCCCGTTGTCTTCGCTGCGGGACTACGCGCAGGCGCTGGCGTACTACGCCGAGTACGACGCCTTCCAGCAGGTCGAATGCATCGATGAGGCCCTGGGCGAAGCGGAAGTTGCGGAACAGGCGGCTGCGCGCGAGGCGGGTGTGGGCACAGGCATCTTCGCGTCCTTCGATATGGCATTGAACGCGTGCCCGGAGGCGCAGATCAAAGCGGCGGCGCAGCGCGTGGCGCGCCTGCTGGAGATTCCGGTGGGCGATGCATTGGCGCGTTGCCGCGCGTTGCCGCTACTGCTGGGTGAAGCGCTGGATCGCAACCGCGCGCAGGACATCAAGGATCAGTTCGAAGGGCTCGGCGCGACCGTGCAGGTGCACGGCTTCAAGCCGTTCCCGTGGATGGATGCGCCGATGCTGCGGTAGTGCCGGCCGCTGGCCGGCAACTGCAATGATCCAATTACCCTGAGGTTGCCGGCCGGCGGCCGGCACTACCGATACGGGATGGATCCACGCGCGTTCAACCGAACGCCAGCAACTGCGGCTGCAATGCGCTGAAGATCCGCGCCAACCGCTCCGCCCACGCCTGCTGCCCGGCCACGTCGGCAATCAGGTCCTGCCGGATCTCCAGCTCCACGTGCACCAGGCCACGGCCTTCGCCATGCACGGGCACCGCGTAGTCGCTGGTGCTGCTGACCGAATACGGCTCATTGTCACCCACCACCAGGTCGCCCTCGTCGCGCAGTGCCTGCAGCAGCGCATGGGCAAAACGCGTGTCCTGGTGGTACAGCACGCCGGCATGCCACGGCCGCTGCACGCCGCTCATGGCCGGGGTGAAGCTGTGCATCATCACCAGCAGCGTGGGGCGGCCTGCATCACGGCGTGCATCAAGCTCGGCGTCGATGCGCGCGTGGTAGGGCGCGTGGATCGCTTCGATGCGTTGTTGCCGCTGCGCTGCCGACAGCCCGGCATTGCCTGGCACCACGGTGTGGTCGCTCACTTCCGGAATCAGCGTTGGCGACGCCAGCGGGCGGTTGCAGTCGATCAGCAGCCGCGAATAGGTCTGTTCGATCGCCCAGGCATCGAGCCGTTCGGCCAGCGCGCGGGTGGTGCCGGCAATGCCGATGTCCCAGCCGATATGGCGGTCCCGTTCGGCCTGCGGCAGACCGAGGCCTGTGAGGGCACGCGGCACCTGCTGGCCGGCATGGTCGGCCAGCAGCAGGAACGGTGAGGCGCCCTGCGCCCGGTGGATCGAATAGATCGCCGGGTCGTCGGCGCCCAGCAGCGCCGGCAGCGCATGCAGATCGGCGTCAGCCACGCGGGCGGCCGTCCAGATGGTGCTCGATCATCCACAGCCCGGCCCACAGCTTGGCGTCCAGCGCGTAGCCTTCGCCCATCTTCTGCACCAGCCAGGCCGCGGCCTGGTTGCGCGGAATCTCGTGCACGGTGATGTCCTCGCTGTCATCGCCGCCGCCTTGGCCGATCCGGCGCAGGCCGGTGGCGCGCACGAAGGCGATCTGCTCGCTGCTGGCACCGGATGAGGTCGGCCCGATCATCAGCACTTCGGCGTCCGCGGCGGTCCAGCCGGTTTCTTCTTCCAGTTCGCGCACAGCCGAGACTTCGATGGATTCGCCAGCATCGACGTCACCGACCAGTCCGGCCGGCATCTCGATGGTCGGTGCCTGCAGCGGCACGCGGAACTGTTCGACGAACAGCACCTTGTCCTCGGGCGTGACGGCGATGATGATCGCCGCCAGGCCACCGGCATGGGTGCGTTCGCTGTATTCCCAGGTGCCGCGCACGACCATGCGCTGGTACTTGCCTTCGTAGACCACTCGCGGTGCTTCGGTGTTGCGCTGGCTCATGCGGGCTCGCCGGAATTGGAGAAAGAGGGAGTGGGAAGGGGGTCTGCCACCCCGGCAGCATCGAACAGCCGGCGGCGGGTCATCGGGCCGAAGCGCAGGGTCTGGCAGAGGCCGTCCAGCAGCTCGGGGTCGGCCGGCTGGCGCGGCATGCCGCTCTGGCAGCCCTCCAGCGGCGCGTCCAGCGCGATGGTGGTCAGCTGGCGCCAGAGCTGGGCATGCTCGCGCTGTTCACGCAGCCGCACCGCCATCTGTGCCGCACCGCGCAGGCGCAGGAACGGCACTTCATCGATACGGTCAAACAGGGCATCCATGCTGCCGAAGTGGGCCAGCAGCACCGCCGCCGATTTGGCGCCCACGCCGCTGACACCGGGAATGTTGTCCACCGCATCGCCACACAGCGCCAGGTAGTCGGCGATCTGGTGCGCGTGCACGCCGTGGCGGGCCTTGACCCCGGCCACATCCCAGCGCTGGTTGCGTGCGTAGTCCCATTGTTCGTCGCGGTCGAGCAGCAGCTGCGACAGATCCTTGTCGGCGGAAATGATCACCCCGCGATGGCTGCCACGGTGCCGGTGCAGGGCGCTGCCGATCAGGTCGTCGGCCTCGAAATCATGATGGGCCAGCACCGCCAGCCCCAGCGCCGCACACAGGGCCTTGCAGTGTACGAACTGTCGCTTGAGCGCCTCCGGCGCCGGATCGCGGTTGGCCTTGTAGGCCGGGTACAGGCGATGACGGAAGCCGCTGTCCAGCGCTTCGTCGAAGGCGATGGCGATATGCCGTGGCCGCTCGCGCTCCAGCAGGTCCAGCAGGAAGCGGGCAAAGCCATGCACCGCGTTGGTCGGCCAGCCCTGGCTGTCCTGAAACTGGTCGGGTAGCGAATGCCAGGCACGGAACACGTAGATGCTGGCATCGACCAGATACAGCGGCGGTGCGGGCTGGGCGCTCACCGCGCTCACGGTGCGGTCCATTCCTGCAGCAGCGTGGCCGGATCGGGGCGCTCGCGCTCGGGCACCGCGGCCTTGGGCGTGCCGATGTGGATGAAGCCGGCGATGCGCTCGCCTTCGGCCAGGCCCAGATGCGCCTGCACGGCCGGGTCGAACGCCATCCACGCGGTCAGCCACTGCGCGCCGAAGCCCAGCGCCTGCGCGGCCTGCAGCAGGGCAAAGCAGACGCAGCCGGCGGTCATCAGCTGTTCCTGCTCGGGCACCTTGGGATCCGGGCGCGGGCTGGCCACCACCACGATCACCAGCGGCGCATGGCTGAAACGCTGGCGGTCCTTCTCGAAGACCGCATCGCCGGCCTGCGGGTCGCGCTGGCGGCTGCGCTCGGCCAGGAAGTCGCCCAGAGTGTGACGCGCATCGCCGGCGATTTTCAGGAAGCGGAACGGCACGCGCTTGCCGTGGTCAGGCACGCGTACCGCCGAGGCCAGCATCCGCTGCAGGGTGGCCGGGTCCGGCCCGGGTTCGCCCAGTTGCCGCGAGGGCACCGAGCGGCGGGCATCCAGGGCGAGCAGGGCGGCGGGGTCGGGCATGGTGTCTGAACCGGTCATCACGGGCGTTTGATTATAGTCGGGGCGGTCAATGACGCCGTCTGTGTCGCGTCTGCACCCTGAATATCAAACTGTGATGAACATCATGCCACTGGCGGGAAACGGACGACCGCTTCCCCTCGCCTCATGGGCCTTGCACGGCTTACGATATCGGTCTTGCCGGGCCGCCGGTCATGAGGTTTGAAGTGAGGACTGTTTCACTGTCCGTGACGGGCTGGCCGGCCTACCATCGACGTACCGGTGCATGGGGTGTGCCGGTCGTCGCGATGTCCATGCTGTCTGTCGTACCAGAGAAGGTGGGGAGCCTTCCCGAATGATGAGCGTGCCCACACCGATGGGATCGCCGGGCCGTGACCCGGCCCAGCTCCAGCGTGCCCGGGACATGGTCCTGCCCGCGCTTTGCCAGGCGTTCGGGGCCGCGCTGGCGCGGTTCGATGATGCGTTGTTCGACCGCGCGGGCAATGCCGGTTCCTCGCAGTTGCTGTTCCTGGATGCGATGCGCGAGCTGCGCCGCCGCCGCGAGGAGATCGCCGCCGCCTTTGCCGGCCACCTGCAGCGGGCCTGGGAGGCGCTGGCCGCCGGCGAGCCGCTGTCGGCCGATGCCACCCTGTCCGGCCAGGCCGAAGACGGCTTGAGCCTGCTGGCCGAGCACGTGCTGGAATCGCGGCTGGCGGTGCGCAATTTCGCCACCGTGCTGCTGCGCGACTTCAAGCCGGTGCTGGCGCGGCTGGACCGCCGCCTGGGCCGCCTGATCGGCGGTGCCGAGCTGGACGCCGACCACAACCCGATTAGCCCGGAACACCTGGGCGTGGCCATCCACGAGGCGTTTGCCGGCTGTGAACTGGCTCCGGAAGTGCATCTGGTGCTGATCAAGCTGTGCGAACGCGACCTGCGCGCGCCGATCGGCCGCATCTACGAGAAGCTGGACGAGCAGCTGGCGGCGGCCGGCGTGATGTCGCAGATGGGCACGCCGCAACGCCCGCTCTCGGCCGCACCCGAGCCGCGCAGCGCTGGCGCGCTGGAAGATCTGGTCGAGCACCGCCAGGGTGCCGATGCCGGTTTCGCCGATGACGAGCAGGCCGCTCCCGCCTGGGCGCAACGCTTCGCCGCGCGCTGGTCGGAACGTCGCGGCCACATGCAGCAGCACCTGGGAGGCGAGGACAGCGGCAGCGGCGAGCCCTATCCGGGCCAGCAGGGCATGCTGCTGGAAGCGCTGCACGAGTTGCTGCAGCAGACCCGCCATGTACGCGAGGACGCCACGTCGGCCGCCCAGGTGGCCATTGGCCAGCAGCGCCCGTTGAGCCAGCGCGAGATGATGTCGGTGCTGTCGCTGCTGCAGGCCACGCCCAGTGCGACCCTGCGCGCGGCGATCGGCGAGGATGGCGAATCGCTGGCGCAGCGGCTGAAGAGTGAAGTGCTGTCCAGCGCCACCCGGCTCGGTGTCGATCCCGGCCAGACCCGGCTGGATCCGCAGGACGAAGATGCGATCGATCTGGTCGGCATGCTGTTCGACGTGATGCTGGACGAACGTGAACTGGAAGGCCGCTCGCGCGAACTGATCGGCCGCCTGGTGGTGCCGTTCGTGAAGGTGGCCATGCTCGACCGCCGCATGTTCGTGCAGAAGACCCACCCGGCGCGCAAGCTGCTCAACTCGCTGGCCGAGGCCTGCGAGGGCAACACCGGCGAAAGCCAGGCCGAGCGCATGCTGATGGCCAAGGTGGAGGAAATCATCGAGCGCCTGGTGGCCGAGTTCAACGAGAACCTGGCGATCTTCCTGACCTTGGAAGAAGAGTTCCGCGAGTTCCTGGTGCAGCATCGCCGCCGCGTGGAAATCGCCGAGCGCCGCGCTGCCGAGACGCAGCGCGGCCAGGAAAAGCTGGAGATGGCCCGCACCCGCGCCGGTGCCGAACTGGATCGGCGCATCGGCGACGCCACGCTGCCGCCGGCCATCGCCGCGTTCCTGCGCCAGCCGTGGCAGCACCATCTCACCCTGGCGCTGTTGCGCGAGGGCGAAGAGGGTGCGTCGGTGGCCGAGGCCCTGAGCCTGGGCGACGGCCTGCTGGAAGAAGTGGCCGAGGCCCGTCGCCAGATCGTCGGCAAGCCGTGGCTGCAGGCCTGGCAGCCGGTGCTGGCCAAGGTGTTCGCCAGCGTGGGCGTGCATGGCGACGCCGCCACCGGCGCCATCGACGCCCTGCATGACACCCTGCAGGGCATCGCCGAATCGCGGCCGGAACTGCAGCGCGCGCTGCCCGAGCTGCCGCAGGTCGCGTTGCCGGCACCGCCGGTGGCCGAATCGCCGGCGGTGGAACTGAGCGGGCAGATCGACGCCGATGACTTCGACAACGCCGACGCCGATCGCTTCCGCCGCATGGAGATCGGCAACTGGCTGGACTTCGTCGACAAGGACGGCAAGGTGCAGGCCGGCAAACTGTCGTGGGTCAGCCCGATTTCCTCGCGCCTGCTGTTCGTCAACCGCCGTGGCGTGCGCTTCTGCGTGGCCTCGCCGGAAGAACTGGCAGTGATGGTGCGGCTGGGCCGCCTGCGCGCCCATGTGGATGACGGCGCCTTCGACAGCGCCATGCAGGGCGTGATCGACCGTCTGGACCCGGGCAGCGCGACGCTGCACTGAGCACGGGCCGCCTGCTAGGATCGGGAAAACTCACCGATCAGCGGGGACCTGCATGGCCGTGGCGTTGCTGGGGATCAAGGAGACCGCGCCGGGCGAACGGCGCGTGGCGCTGACGCCGGAAACGGCGAAGAAGCTGGGCGCACTGGGCATCACCGTCTGGTACGAAGCCGGCGCCGGCCTGGCCGCCGGCTTCCCTGATGCCGCCTATGACGATGCAGGCGCACGCGCGTTCGACGCCGCGCGCTGGCCCGAGATCGACATCCTGCTGTGCGTACAGGCGCCGCCGGCGACCGTGTTGCAGAAGCTCAAGCCCGCGGCCAGTGTGATCGGCCTGCTTGCGCCGGCATCCGATCCGGCCTTGGCCGCCTTGGCTGCCGGCGACCGCCTGCGGCTGTTCCCGCTGCAGCAGCTGCCGCGTACCACGCGTGCGCAGGCGATGGACGTGCTCAGTTCGCAGGCCGGCATGGCCGGCTACAAGGCCGCGCTGATCGCCGCCGAACGCGCGCCACGCTTCTTCCCGATGCTGACCACCGCCGCCGGCACCGTACGTCCGGCCAAGGTGCTGGTGATCGGCGCCGGCGTGGCCGGCCTGCAGGCCATCGCCACCGCGCGTCGGCTCGGTGCACAGGTGGAAGGTTTCGACGTGCGCCCGGAGACCCGCGAGCAGATCCAGTCGCTGGGCGCGCGCTTCCTCGATCTGGGCGTCAGTGCGGCGGGCGAGGGTGGCTATGCACGTGCGCTGACCGACGAGGAACGCGCCGAGCAGCAGCGGCGGCTGGCCGACCATCTGCGCGGCGTGGATGTGGTGATCTGCACCGCCGCGGTGCCCGGGCGCCCGGCGCCGACCATCGTTACCGCCGCGATGGTGGAAGGCATGGCCGCCGGCAGCGTGATCGTCGATCTGGCGGCCGAAAGTGGCGGCAACTGTGCGCTCACCCAACCCGGGCAGTGCATCGAACACCAGGGCGTGACCATCGATGGCCCGCTGGGCCTGGCCAGCCGTGGCGCGACCCAGGCCAGCGAGATGTATGCGCGCAATCTGCTGAACTTCGTCGCGCTGTTCGTGCGCGAGGGCCAGCTGGCGTTCGACTGGGACGATGAGTTGCTGGCCAAGACCCGCTGGCAGGCGTGAGTGGCATGGTGTCAGGTCCGTTTGCCGCTGGCAAAGGGCTCTGACCCCGTTCCCCCGGGGCGTTACCTCGGCTTGGCCGGCGGCGGGTTGTCGCGCACCCAGTCCCTGCGCTGTTCCGGCGTCATCTGCGACCAGCGCTCGCGCAACGCCTCACGCTGTGCCGGCGGCATATCGCGCATCTGTCCGAACAGGGCGCGGGCCTGCTCACGCTGTTCCGGGCTCATGTGCTCGAAGCGGCGCAGGCCCCGGCGGGCCTTGTCGCGCTCTTCCGGGCTCATCGACTGCCAGCGCTGGCCATGCGAGAGCATGCGTTGGCGCTGGCCGGCGTCGGCGCTGTTCCAGCGGTCGCGCAAGGGGGCCAGCAGCGATTCGCGCTGGGCCTCGCTCAGCTGTTCCCACGCCGGCAGCGGCGCGGCCGGTGCCGTACGTGCGGCCGGAGAGGGGGCGGCGCTCTGCGCCAGCGCGGGGACGGCCGGCAGCAGCGACAGGGTCAGCAGTAGCGGCAGGAGGTTGATTCGGGGCATGGTTCACTCCATCGCCAGGTCGGTGTCGCCCAGCCACAGGTACAGATCGGGATTCTCGTCGTACAGTGCGCTGTTGTCTTCCGCCGCTGCAAGCACCGGTGCCGGCGCGGGGCCCACCAGGGTGCCATGGCCGGTGAACTGCAGGCCGATGCCCAGTGCCACCACCAGCGAACAGGCGCTGGCCAGCCACCAGCGCAGGCGCCCGCGCTGGAGCGCGCGGGCGCCGTGTCGAGCCTGGCGCAGGCGCGCCAGCGTGGCCGGCGACAGCGCCTGCAGCGACTGCGCGTGCAGGCTGCGCAGGGCGTCATCGGAAGGCAGGGAGCGGTTCACGGGTGGGTCTCCAGATAATCCTGCAGCGCCTGCCGGGCGCGTGCCAGGTGGGTTTTTACCGCGCCTTCGCTGCAGCCCATGGCGCGGGCGGTGGTGGCCCCGTCCAGGTCCTGCAGCACGCGCAGGGTAAAGGCTTCGCGCTGGCGGGCGGGCAGGGTGCGCAACGCCTCCACCAGCTGCTGGTACCGCTGGTGCTGCTCATGCGCCTGTGCCGGGTCCGGGCCGGGGTCAGCCCAGTCGATCTCACCGCCCTCGGCGTCCTGGTTGTCGCGCCAGAACGGCAGGCGGAAGCGGCGCCGGCGCTGCAGGTCGATCACCCGCCGGCGCAGGATGCTCCAGAACAGCGGCGCCCACTCGGCGGCCGGCTTGTCGGCGTAATCCAGCATGCGCAGCAGGGCATCCTGCACCGCATCCAGAGCGTCGTCGCGCTGGCGCAGGCCGGCTTCGGCGAAGCGGAAGGCGCGCGGGCCGACGCCGGCCAGGAACGCCTCCAGCGATGCCGGCAGGGCATCGGTCTCGGCGCTCGGGGGGACAGGGCTGCTCACCAGCACAGGGTACGGTTCCTCGCTCGGGGTCACCATCGACAACGCGTGAGCGCGGCATCGGTTGACCCGGATGCGCGCCAGGTTCAGCCCGTGGTTATGATGGGGCGACGAAGACAGAGCGGGAGCGTTGCCAGTGAGTGACGGGTTCGTGGCGCTGTACATCTTCATGCTGGCAGCCATCGCCGGCCATGTGATCATTTCGCGGGTGCCGGTGATCCTGCATACCCCGCTGATGTCCGGATCCAACTTCATCCACGGCATCGTGCTGATCGGCGCGATGGTGGTGCTGGGGCACGCGCAGACGCCGCTGGAAAAGGCGCTGGGCTTCCTGGCCGTGGTGCTCGGCGCCGGCAACGCCGCCGGTGGCTATGTGGTCACCGCGCGCATGCTGGAGATGTTCAAGCCGAGTGCGCCCAAGGGCGCCAAGGACGAACCGAAGGAGCCGCAGGCTTGAACATCAGCACCGTCGAACTGCTTGATTGGCTGGTCAAGGCCAGCTACCTGGTGGCCGCCACGTTGTTCCTGCTCGGCCTGCAGCGCATGGCCTCGCCGCTGACCGCGCGCAGCGGCATCCGCTGGGCCGGGCTGGGCATGCTGCTGGCCACCGTGGCCACTTTCTTCCTGCCCGAACTGCACAACGTGCCGCTGATCCTGGTGGCGCTGCTGCTCGGCGCCGGCCTGGCCTGGTGGTCGGCCGGCAAGGTTGCCATCACCGACATGCCGCAGATGGTGGCGCTGTACAACGGCATGGGCGGTGGCTCGGCGGCGGCGATCGGTGCAGTGGAGCTGCTGCGCTATGCCTTCCTGGCCCACCGCGACACCACGCACTGGAGCGCGCAGGCGCTGGCCGACCTGGCCGCACGCCAGCCGTCGGGCACGGTGCTGCTGCTGGCGGTGGTTGGCGCCGCCATCGGTGCGGTGTCGCTGTCCGGCTCGGTGATCGCCTGGGCCAAGCTCGATGGCCGCCTCGACAAGCGCGTCACCTGGCCGGGCCAGCAGGTGATGAACCTGGTGGTGGCGCTGGCGGTGGTGGTGCTGGCGATCATCGCCGCCAGCACGCTCAGCACCTGGGCGATCGTCGCCTTCTTCGTGCTGGCACTGGCGCTGGGCGTGCTGATGACGCTGCCGATCGGTGGCGCCGACATGCCGGTGGTGATCTCGCTGTACAACGCGTTCACCGGCCTGGCGGTGTCTTTCGAAGGCTACGTGCTGGGCAACGAGGCACTGATCATCGCCGGCATGATGGTCGGCGCGGCCGGCATCCTGCTGACCCGGTTGATGGCCAAGGCGATGAACCGGCCGATCCGCAACGTGCTGTTCTCCAACTTCGGCGGCACTGCCGGTGGCGAAGCGCAGGCGATCAGCGGCTCGCAGAAGCCGATCGACGCGGCCGACGTCGCCGCGATGATGGCCTTTGCCGAGCGCGTGGTGATCGTGCCCGGCTACGGCATGGCGGTGGCGCAGGCGCAGCACAAGATCTGGGAGCTGGCGCAGCGGCTGGGCCAGCGCGGGGTCAAGGTGAAGTTCGCCATCCACCCGGTGGCCGGGCGCATGCCCGGGCACATGAACGTGCTGCTGGCCGAGGCCGGCGTGCCCTACGACCTCATTGCCGACATGGACGACATCAACCCCGAGTTCGCCAATACCGACGTGGTGCTGGTGATCGGCGCCAACGATGTGGTCAACCCCGTAGCACGCACCGATCCGGCCAGCCCGATCTACGGCATGCCGGTGCTGGACGTGGTCAACGCGCGCAACGTGGTGGTGATCAAGCGTGGCAAGGGCACCGGCTTTGCCGGCATCGAGAATGCGCTGTTCTACGCCGACAACACGCGCATGCTGTACGGCGATGGTGCCGAAGCGGCGGCCTCGCTGGTGAGCGAGCTGAAGGCGCTCGATGGCGGGCACTGAGATCCGGCTGCTCCCGGTGGGTGCGGACCTTGGTCCGCACGTTTCTGCCGGCCAGCGGCCGGCACTACCACCCCATCCACGCATGGCGTGGATCTACGCGCTCAGCGCGCCAGCCAGGCGCCCACGGCCACACCCAGCGCCAACCACAGCCACTCCATCGCGCCATTGGCCAGGGTGACCAGGGTCCAGGCCAGGTGCGGGCCCATCCGCATCGTGGCGTCCCACAGGTCCAGCCCGATCGAGCCGCCCATCCAGGCGCTGGCGATGGTCCAGTTGGCGACTGCGGCCACCAGCAGGGTGCCCAGCACGACCAGGGCGATGCGCAGCCGGCCCGGGCCGAGCGTCCCCAGGCGCAGCATGAACACCAGTTCCAGGGCAGTCACCACCGCCATCCAGCCGACCTGTCGGCCGGTCATCAGCGCCAGCACCAGCCAGGCGAAGGGAGCAACAACCAGGCCCAGCAACAGCATGAAGGGCCAGAGCCAGGTCACGGTCCTGGCACGCGCGGCATTGGAGGACATCGAAGCTCCCTGAAGATCACCCACAGGATACTGTGGTTTGCCGCGGTGCACCGGCGGGGGCAGGGCGGCTGGGCTAGAATGCCTGCTTGCGTGGCTGCAGCCACGGCCCCATATCGGTCCCCATGTATTCCCGTAGCAGTGAACCTGTCCACTTCGAGCGCGATTGCGAGGCCGTGATGGTCCCGCAGGGCGATACCGTGACCTTGCCCGCCGGCAGCTATGGGTACATCACCCAGGCGCTGGGTGGCAGCTATTCGGTGTTCGTCGAGGGCAACCTGTTCCGCATCGCCGGCAAGGACGGCGACGCCATCGGCAAGGAGGCACCGGCACCGCTGGAACTGCCCGCCGATGCCACCGATGAACAGGTGGAGCAGCTGGTGTGGCAGCAGCTCCGCACCTGCTTCGATCCGGAAATTCCGGTGAACATCGTCGAACTGGGCCTGGTCTACGAGGTCGAGATCAAGCATCTGGACGAGGGCCAGCGCGAGATCGACGTGAAGATGACCCTGACCGCGCCGGCCTGTGGCATGGGCGACATCCTGGTCGACGACGTGCGCAGCAAGCTTGAAATGATCCCGACGGTGGCCGAGGCCGACGTCGAGCTGGTATTCGACCCGCCGTGGAACCAGCACATGATGTCCGAAGCGGCCCGGCTCGAGACCGGCATGCTTTGACCCAGGGCCCGCAGTGGCGCGGGCCCGGCACTACCCGTAACCAGAACAGGAATCCTCCGGTGTCCCAGTCCATTCCCAGCTTCGCCGTCACCCGTTCGGACCACCCGCGCAGCGCTGAAGAGCGCGCCCAGATCCTGGAGAAGCCCGGCTTCGGCCTGCACTTCACCGATCACATGGTGGAAGTGCGCTGGGACAAGGACGCCGGCTGGCACAACGCCAGCGTGCGTGCCTATGGCCCGCTGCAGCTGGACCCGGCCGCGGCCGTGCTGCACTACGGCCAGGAAATCTTCGAAGGCATCAAGGCCTACCGCCACGCTGACGGCTCGATCTGGACCTTCCGCCCCGACGCCAACGGCCGCCGCCTGCAGCGTTCGGCGCAGCGCCTGGCGCTGCCGGAACTGCCGGTGGAGATCTTCGTCGAATCGCTGAAGCAGCTGATTGCCGTGGACAGTGACTGGGTGCCGTCGGCCGATGAGTCGAGCCTGTACTTCCGTCCGTTCATGATCGGCGACGAAGCCTTCCTCGGTGTGCGTGGCGCACACAAGGCCGGCTACTACGTCATCGCCAGCCCGGCCGGCCCGTACTTCGCCAAGGGCGTTGCCCCGGTGTCGATCTGGCTGTCCACCGAGTACGCGCGTGCGGCCAAGGGCGGCACCGGCGCCGCCAAGTGCGGCGGCAACTACGCCGCTTCGCTGCTGCCGCAGCAGAAGGCACAGGCGCAGGGCTGCTCGCAGGTGCTGTTCCTCGACCCGGTTGAAGGCAAGTACCTGGAAGAGCTGGGCGGCATGAACGTGTTCCTGGTCTACAAGGACGGCACGCTGGTCACCCCGGAACTGTCCGGCAGCATCCTCGAGGGCATCACCCGCGAGAGCATCCTGCAGCTGGCTCGCGACCGCGGCATGAAGGTCGAAGAGCGCAAGGTCAGCATCGAGGAGTGGAAGCAGGGCGTGGCCTCGGGCGAGATCGCCGAAGTGTTCGCCTGCGGTACCGCTGCGGTGGTCACCCCGATCGGCCAGCTCAAGGGCGAAGGCTTCTCGGTGGGTGACATCAACGCGCCGGCCGGCGAAGTGACCATGTCGCTGCGCAAGGAACTGACCGACATCCAGTACGGCCGCCTGCCGGACCGCCACAACTGGCTGGTCAAGCTGGGCTGATCGCCCGCGCCGAACCGTAGCGTCGAGCTTGCTCGACGGCTCTTCCGCAAAGCCCGTCCCCGTGACGGGCTTTCTGCGTTTCGGGCCCGGGGTCAGATCCCTTTTCCTGCGGAAAAGGGATCTGACCCCGGATCGGCGGACGCCGATGTCGGCAAAGTCATCACAGGACACGTGATGACCCAGTCAGGTGCGTGCAGGGCGCGAGAAAGTTCCTTCACCTTCACAAACCCTCGACCCGAAAAGTCTCAGAACGAACATTTCATCTTGCTGAAAAGACACTGAAAATCTTGTGGTGTCCGGTTTTGGTCATTAGCGTCATCTGCACGGCGGATCAATAGGGGGATCCGCTGACTCACCGGTCTTCCGAACCTCGCCAATGCAAGCCAGCCCATGGTTCGGGCCGGTGCTTCTGCCGATTCCGGCATTCACACCACTAGAAAGGGAAATACGATGTCCCAGGTAACGCAACCGCGTGTGCGTCGAGTGTGGGTGGTCCTTGGTGCGTCCGTTCTGTCATCGCTGCTGCTGGCCACGCCCGCGCTGGCCGGTGATGTCCAGCTCAGCGGCCTGCAGTCCGCACCGACGCACCAGCGTTTCATCGTGAAGTACCGTGATGGCAGCGCCCCGGTGGCCAACACCACCGCGCTGGCTTCTTCGCTGAAGAGTGCCGCCGCCGGCCTGGCCAGCAGCCAGGGCCGCGCGCTGGGCCTGCAGGAAGTCCGCAAGCTGGCCGTCGGCCCGACCTTGGTCAGGACCGACCGTCCGCTCGACCAGGCTGAATCCGAACTGCTGATGCGCAAGCTGGCGGCCGACCCGAACGTGGAATACGTCGAGGTCGACCAGATCATGCGCGCCACGCTGACCCCCAACGACACCCGCTTCAGCGAACAGTGGGGCTTTGGTACCTCCAATGCCGGCATCAACATCCAGCCGGCCTGGGACAAGTCCACCGGCACTGGCGTGGTGGTGGCGGTGATCGACACCGGCATTACCAACCACCCCGATCTGAACGCCAACATCCTGCCCGGCTATGACTTCATCAGCGACGCGGCGATGGCGCGCGACGGCGGCGGCCGCGACAACAACCCGAACGACGAAGGCGACTGGTACGGTGCCAACGAGTGCGGCTCGGGCATTCCGGCCTCCAACTCCAGCTGGCACGGCACCCACGTCGCCGGCACCGTGGCGGCAGTGACCAACAACGCCAGCGGCGTGGCGGGTACCGCCTTCAACGCCAAGGTCGTGCCGGTGCGCGTGCTCGGCAAGTGCGGTGGCTACACCTCCGACATCGCCGACGCGATCGTGTGGGCCTCCGGCGGCACCGTCAGCGGCGTGCCGGCCAATGCCAATCCGGCCGAGGTGATCAACCTCTCGCTGGGTGGTGGTGGCAGCTGCTCGAGCACCTACCAGAACGCGATCAACGGCGCGGTCGGCCGCGGTACCACCGTGGTGGTTGCCGCCGGCAACAGCAACGCCAACGTGTCCAGCTCGGTGCCGGCCAACTGCCCGAACGTGATCGCGGTGGCCGCGACCACCTCGGCCGGTGCGCGTGCCAGCTTCTCCAACTACGGCGCCGGCATCGATATCTCCGGCCCGGGCCAGAGCATCCTGTCCACCCTCAACACCGGCACCACCACCCCGGGCAGCGCCAGCTACGCCTCCTACAACGGCACTTCGATGGCGGCGCCGCACGTGGCCGGCGTGGTCGCGCTGATGCAGTCGGTCGCCCCGAGCCCGCTGAGCCCGGCGCAGGTGGAGAGCATCATCAAGAGCACGGCCCGCCCGCTGCCGGGCGCCTGCTCGGGTGGCTGCGGCGCCGGCATCATCGATGCCAACGCGGCGGTGGCCGCCGCGATCAATGGCGGCGGCACCAACCCCGGCGGCAACGTGCTGCAGAACAACGTGCCGGTGACCGGCCTGGGCGCCTCGACCGGTGCCGAGCTGAACTACACCGTCGCCGTTCCGGCCGGCAGCACCCAGCTGCGCGTGGCGATCAGTGGCGGCAGCGGTGATGCCGACCTGTACGTGCGCCAGGGCAGTGCCCCGACCGATACCACCTACACCTGCCGTCCGTACCTGAGCGGCAACAGCGAAACCTGCACCATCAACAGCCCGGCCGCCGGCACCTGGTATGTACGGGTGAAGGCGTACAGCACCTTCTCGGGCGTGACCCTCAACGCCCAGTACTGAGCCCAAGACCCTCTCCAAGGGCACGCCCTGGCTTCGGCCGGGGCGTTTTTGTTTCTGTAGGGCCGAGCCTGCGCTCGGCTGCTCCGGCTTCGGACCTTTGTGCCGCGCTCGCGCGCGGTTGCCGAGCATGGCTCGGCACTACAAGGGCCGCGCTGCGGATTCGGGTGGGTGCCGAGCATGGCTCGGCACGCGGTTCCTCAGACGGACTCGAAGCGGTTTGCAGCCACGTTCTTGCGCACGTGCTGCGGATCGAAGATGCGGCCGTTCATGGCGATGTACACGCCGCTCGGCAGCGACTGCACCGCGCCGATCGCGCAGCCGATGTTGAACTCCGCATCCGAACCGCGGAACCGCGCCGGGCTGAGCGCGCCGGTCATCACGATGGTCTTGTCCGGGATCGTCGCCAGCACCTTGCCGGTCTGCACCATCGAATCGGTGCCGTGGGTCACCAGCACGTGACGGGTCGGCTGCGCGGCAATGGTGGCGCGGATCAGCTCGCGATCCTCATCGTTGATGTGCAGCGAGTCCTTGCGCAGGATCGGAATCACGTTGAAGCGGAACGTCACGCCCAGCTCGCGCAGGATCATGCCGATCTGCGGATCGCCGATCTGGTAGTCCGACTTGTCGTCGAAGTAGATCTTGTCGATCGTGCCACCAGTGGTGACGACCAGGAGCTCTTCCATCATGTGCATGCGCGAAACCAGGACAGGTACTGCGGCGCGGGGCCAGGAATGCAGATGATACGGCCCAGCGGGCGCAGCGTCAGCGTCGTTTGCCGAAGCGGGCGCGCAGGCCGGGCAGGCTGGCACTGAAGATGACCAGCAGTGCCAGCGCGATCTCGATCAGCGCCAGCCAGCGCGTTTCCGGGTGGCTCCAGGTACTCATCACGCCATGGCTGAACCAGCCCAGCGCCAGCACCGAGGCCCAGAAACCGGCCTTGCGCCAACCCAGGCGCACGGCCACGGCCAGCAGCAGTGGCGGCGCGGTGAACACCAGCTGGGTGGCCAGCCAGTGCTTGTCATTGATGAACCAGCCGGCGAACAGCGCGGCCAGCCCCATCAGGGCCAGCAGCAGGACCGTGCGCGGCGCGGTGCTCATCGGGCCAGCCGCTGCGCGATATCGGCCACCCGCCGGCCCAGCGCGCGCGCCAGCACGGCCTCGTCGTCGGTCGGCTGCGGGTCGTCGGCGGCACCGGCCACGTGGCTGGCGCCGTAGGGCGTACCGCCGCTGGTGGTGTGGCTCAGCGCCGGTTCGGTGAAGGGAATGCCGACGATCACGCAGCCGTGGTGCAGCAGCGGCACCTGCATCGACAGCAGGGTCGATTCCTGGCCGCCATGCATCGATGCGGTGGAGGTGAAGACACCGGCCGGCTTGCCGGACAGGGTGCCGTTGACCCACTCGGCACCCAGGCCATCGAGGAAGTGCTTGACCGGCGCAGCCATGTTGCCGAAGCGGGTGGGGCTGCCGAGCAGCAGGCCCTGGCACTCGGCCAGGTCCTGCACGCCGACGTAGGGGGCGCCATCGTCGGGCACCGGTGGCTGCGCGGTCTGGGTCACGGCGGCCACCGGCGGCACGCTGCGCAGGCGCGCGCTCATGCCCGGCACTTCGCCGATGCCCCGCGCGATCTGGCGCGCCAGCCGTGCCACCGAACCGCCCCGGCTGTAGTACAGCACCAGAATCTCGCCCATCGTGCCCGCTTCTCCTCGTCGTGTGGCCCCCAGTATGGCTATCCTGCCAGCATTCCGCATCGGGTACCCTTTCGCCGATGGAACCTTTGGATACGCTCAACCTGTGGATGGAGCGCGCGCGGGATCGCGCACGGGCCATCAGCTTCGGCCGCTTCCTGTGGCATCGCTTCCTCGACGACCGCCTGTTCCAGGCAGCGGCAGCGCTGGCGTACACCACGGTGTTCGCGCTGGTGCCGCTGGCCATCGTGGTGTTCGGCGTGCTCTCGGCCTTCCCCGTCTTCGATCGCTGGAGCGATCAGCTCAGCGATTACGTCTTCTCCAACTTCGTGCCCAATGCAGCGCGCGCGGCCGAGGGCTACCTGCGGCAGTTCTCGGCCAGTGCCGGCCAGCTCACCGCGGCCGGCTTCATCGCGCTGGTGGTATCGCTGCTGATCACGCTCAACAGCGTGGAAGAGACCTTCAACCAGATCTGGCGGGTCGGCTCGACCCGGCCCAAGCTGACCCGCTTCCTGGTCTACTGGACCGTGCTGACCCTGGGCGCGATGCTGGCGGCCGCTTCACTGGCGGTGTCGGCGCGGGTGTTTGCGATGCCCCTGTTCGGTACCCAGGAGGGCCGCTGGTTGGCCGAGCTGGCGTTGCGGCTGGCACCGATCCTGATCGAGTTCGTGTGCATCACCCTGATGTACCGGGTGGTGCCGCACCACACGGTGAAATGGCGGCATGCGGTGCCCGGCGCGATCCTGGCCGCGGTGATCCTGGAGGTGGTGAAGTGGGGCATCGGCGCCTACCTGGGCAGCTTCCAGTCCTACCAGAAGCTCTATGGCACGGTGGCCTTCGTGCCGATTCTGCTGCTGTGGATCTACCTGTGCTGGGTGGCGGTGCTGCTGGGCGCGTCGCTGGCCTCGTCGATGGCCGCCTTCCGCTACCAGCCGGTTGAGCTGCGCCTGCCGCAGGGCTACGAGTTCTACGGCCTGCTGCGCCTGCTTGGGCGCTTCCATCATGCGCGTGCGCAGGGACGGGGTCTGGCCGATGACGAGATCCTGCGGCTGGAGCCGATGCTGACCGACTCGTTGCTGCAGGATCTGGCCTGCAACCTGCAGGAAATCGGCCTGCTGCGCCGTGATGAGCGCGGCGAGTGGCTGCTGTCGCGCGACCTGGATCAGGTCAGCCTGGCCGATCTGTACGAATGCACCCAGCTGCGCATCCCGGTGGCCGAACAGCATCTGCCGTACCGCGACGACAGCCTGGGCCGCGCCGCGCTGGCGGCGCTGGACGAATTGCGGCTGCCCCTGCGCGAACGCCTCAAGCGCAAGGTCAGCGATATCTATCCCGATTCCGGAGACACCCCATGACCCGCAAGACCTCATTGCCGCTGTTGCTCCCGCTGGCCCTGCTGTTGGCGCTGGCGGCCTGCAAACCGGCCCAGGAGCCGACCCCGGCCAGCAGCCAGCCACCGGCGCAGGCACCGACGCCGGCCGCGCCGGTACCCGAGGCAGAGACCCCGGCCGAGCGCACCACCGCTGAGTTCCCGACGCTGAAAATGAAGGCGGTGGACGGCAGCGACTACGACCTGGCCGCGCATCGCGGCAAGTGGGTGGTGGTGAATTTCTGGGCGACCTGGTGCGCGCCGTGCCGCAAGGAAATGCCTGAGCTGTCGGCGCTGCATGCGATGCGCAGCAACATCGAGGTGGTCGGGCTGGCCTATGAAGACATCGAAGCGCCGGAGATGCAGGCATTCCTGACCAAGCATCCGGTGACCTATCCGATCGTGATCGTGGATCCCTACGATCCGCCGGCCGACTTCGCCACGCCGCGCGGTTTGCCGTTGACCCATCTCATCGATCCGCAGGGCAAGCTGGCGCACAGCTTCCTTGGTCCGGTGACCGCCGCCGACATCGAAGAGCAGATCGCCGCTGCCAAGTAGGGGGTTGGTCGGCAGGGCCTGCGGCCCTGCACCCGCCATGTAGGCTTGGCAGCCGCATCCATGCGGCTGACACCCCGCACTCCGACACCGCCCCACCTCTGACAGATTTCTGCGATCTGGTAGATCCACGCCATGCGTGGATGAATCTCCATCGAGTTCGAATACTTCGACAATTGAACAAAGAGCATCCACGCATGGCGTGGATCTACAGAAAGCAATGCCGACAGATCGCGGAGAACTGTCGAAGGCGGGGTGGGTCCGGTTGCGGGGGCGTGAGCCGCATGGGCGCGAGGCATGCCTCGGGCGGGTTGGGCAGGACGCCCAACCCCGGTCTTGCCGTGTGCGCAGGACAGCGCACACGAGCAAGCCGCGACCGAGCTTACATGGACGTACTTGCAGCGGCCCCCGCAACCGGACCCACCCCGCCTACCCACAGGTAAGCCGCTTCTGATTCGGCTGTTGCTGTTGCCTTGGTTCGTAGCAGGTGCAGGGCCGCAGGCCCTGCCGAACAACCCCTAGTCCTCGACCGGGAAATCCTCGATCGGCTTCAGCACGTCGTAGTGCTCGCGATGCAGCTTGCCCTTCAGCTCCGGCAGCTCCGGCAACGGCGCATCCACGCGCGTGTCCGGCAGCCGGTCCAGCAGGTTGCGCACCAGAGTCAGCCGGCCCAGGCGCTGGTCGTTGAAATCCACCAGCGTCCACGGTGCCGCCTCGCGATGGGTCGCACGCAGCATTGCCTCGCGGGCTTCGGTGTAGGCGCTGTACTTGCTGCGCGATTTCAGGTCCACCGGAGAGAGCTTCCAGCCCTTCAGCGGATCGAGATGGCGTTCGGCAAAGCGCTTCTCCTGCTGCTCCTGGTCCACGCACAGCCAGTACTTGAACAGCAGCAGGCCGTCGTCCACCAGCAGCTGCTCGAACACCGGCGCCTGGCGCAGGAACTGCTGGTACTCGGTTTCGCTGCAGTAGCCCATCACCCGCTCGACGCCGGCGCGGTTGTACCAGCTGCGGTCCATCAGCACGATCTCGCCAGCGGCCGGAAGATGCGCGGCGTAGCGCTGGAAATACCACTGCGTGGCTTCGCGGTCGGTGGGCTTGGGCAAGGCCACCACCCGGCACTGGCGAGGGTTGAGATGCTGGCTGATGGCCTGGATCGCACCGCCCTTGCCGGCCGTGTCGCGGCCTTCGAACAGCACCAGCAGGCGCTGCCCGCTGTGCTGCACCCAGCGCGCCATCGCGGTCAGTTCCAGCTGCAGTGGCAGCAGCAGTTCGTCGTAGTCCTTGCGCTTGAGCTTGGCCATCGTCACACCACGCGGGAAGGAAGCCCCAGCGTAGCGCAGGCGGCGCTCAGGTGATGTCGATGCCGGGAAGAGTGGGGGTCGAGTCGACTGTCAGTCGACTATCGCGCGCAGCGCGGGGTTTTCGGCTTCCTGCCGAGGGCAGTCGACCAACAGTCGACTCTACCCAGTCGACGTCATCCAATCGACGTTACCCAGCCGACGCCTCTGTTCCCAACCAGCCGTGCTCGCGCGCCAGCTGCTGCAGCAACGCCGACAGATCGAGGGCAAACCCGCCCATGTCGAACAGCCCACTGCGCTCGCGTGCCTGCGCCAGTTCAGAGCGCAACGCCGCCAGCGCCACCGGATCGTTGCCCAGCGCACTGGCCGTGGCAATGAATGCGGCATCGTCGTCGGCATTCATCTGCGCCAGGCCCAGGTGATGGTTGAGGCTGCCGGCCACGCGCGCGGCGAAGGTATCGCCGGGGCAGGTCAGCACCGGGCAGCCGGCCCACAGTGCGTCGGATGCCGTGGTGTGGGCGTTGTACGGATGGGTGTCGAGGAACAGATCGGCCAGTCGATAGCGGGCCAGGTACTGCGGATGTGGCAGCTTGGGCATGAACACCAGGCGCGCCGGATCCAGGCCAGCGGACTGTGCGGCTGCGCGCAGACGTGCATCGGCCTGGCCGGGGGCGGACAGCAGCCACAGAACGCTGCCCGGCACCGCCTGCAGTACCGCGAAAGCGCGGCCCATGCTGCGCGGGTTGAGCTTGTAGCTGTTGTTGAAGCAGCAGAACACCACGCCCTGTGCGGGCAGGCCGCAGTCGGCCCGGGCCGGCGCGGGTTCCAGTGCACGGGTGTTGTCCGAAGGCTGGAAGGCGCGCGGCAGGCGCAGCACGCGTTCGCTGTAGTGTGGTTCCAGCGCGGGTGGCAGGACGAAGGCGTCGCCGACCACCGCATCCATCCACGGCGCGCCCGACGTGCCCGGGTAGGCCAGCCAGTTCACCTGCAGCGGGGCCGGGCGCATCGCCAGCACCTCCGGGGTGCCACCACCGCCCCAGCCGCGCAGGTCGAACAGCAGGTCGATGCCGTGTGCGCGGATGCGTGCGGCCGTGTCGGCGTGTCGCAGCCCTGTTACATCGTGCAGCTGCGCCGCCGCCTGCAGGCGCTGGCGGATGCGGCTGCCGTCATCGCGGTTCAGTGCGTACAGATGCAGCTGCAACGCCGGGTCGTGGCGCAGCTGTTCGAACAGCGCCACGGTCAGCAGCCCGGTCGGATGCGCGCCGAAGCCATTGGAGAGGAAGCCGACCCGCAGCGGGCCACGCGCGCGCACCGTCACCGGCGGCAAGGGCCGCACCGCAGCGGCCACGGCCAGCGCGCGGGTGCGCGCGCAGGCCAATTGCTCTGCGGCGCTGGCGTCCTCGCTGAGAAAGGCGAACGGTTCGACCACGCCCTGGCCGGAGGCCAGCGCGCCGCGTACCTGTGCGGCCAGGGCGTCCAGGTCCTGCCAGTCGCACAGGCGGCGCTGCCAGGCCAGCCGCTGGGCGGCGATGTAGGGCTCTGCGGGCATCAGCGTGTGCGCGCGCCGATAGGCCGCAGCCGCGCCTTCGGCATCGTCGGCGTCTTCCAGGGCATGGCCCAGCCACAGTGCGATGCCCGGGTGCTGCGGGGCCAGCGCCGAGGCCTGGCCGAGCAGCGTTGCGGCATCTTTGTGTGCACCGGCCATCCAGGCCACACGGCCTAGCCGCGCCAGCGCTTCCGGATGGTTCGGGCGCAGTTGCAGCGCGCGTCGCGCGGCCTGTTCGCCGGCAGCGATGTCGCCGGCTTCCAGTTCCAGGTCGGCCAGCATCACCCAGGCGACGAAGTCGCCGGGCTGGCGTGCGATCGCCTGCTGCAGGTGCTGCCGCTGCTGCCAGGCCGACATCGGGTCAGCCCGCCGACAGCTGGGCCAGAGCGTCGACCTGGTGCTCGTGGCTGAGCCGCTGCAGCAGCGGGTCGAGGTCGCCGGCCAGGATGTTGGGCAGGTCGTACAGGGTCAGGCCTTCGACACGATGGTCGGTGATCCGGCCCTGCGGGAAGTTGTAGGTGCGGATGCGCTGGCTGCGGTCGCCGCTGCCGACCTGCAGACGTCGCGATTCGGCCTGCGCCGCGTCCTGGCGCTGGCGCTCGGCATCGAGCAGCTGCGCCTTCAGGCGCTTCACCGCCTTGTCGCGGTTGGCGTGCTGGCTGCGCTCGGTCTGGCACTCCACCACCACGCCGGTGGGCACGTGGGTGATGCGGATCGCCGATTCGGTCTTGTTGACGTGCTGGCCGCCGGCGCCGGACGAACGGAAGGTATCCACCTTCAGGTCGGCCGGGTTGATGACGATGTCATCGACTTCGTCGGCTTCGGGAATGATCGCCACCGTGGCGGCAGAGGTGTGGATGCGACCCTGCGATTCGGTGGCCGGCACACGCTGCACGCGGTGGGTGCCCGATTCGAACTTCAGCCGCGAGAACGCACCGCGGCCGACCACGCGCGCCACCACTTCCTTGTAGCCGCCATGCTCGCCGGGGTTGTCCGATTCGATCTCGACCTTCCAGCCCTGGCGCTCGGCATAGCGGGCGTACATGCGGAACAGGTCGCCGGCGAAGATCGCCGCTTCGTCGCCGCCGGTGCCGGCGCGCACTTCCAGGAACAGGTTGCCTTCATCGCGCGGGTCGCGCGGCACCAGCAGCAGTGCCAGCTCCTGTTCCAGCGCCTGCAGGCGGGCCTGTGCGGAGGTGATTTCCTCGTCGGCCAGCTCGCGCAGATCGGGGTCGGCGCGCATGCCTTCGGCGGCGGCCAGGTCGGCCTTGGCACGGGCTTCGTCGGCGAGTGCGGTGGCGACCGGTTCAAGTTGGGCGAATTCGCGCGAAAGGTCGCGGAAACGGGTGTTGTCGGCGACCACATCGGGTTCGGCGAGCAGGCGTTCCAGTTCTTCGCGGCGCTCGGCCAGCGCTTCCAGCTTACGGCGCAGGGTCGGCGTCATCGGGTCTCACGGAGGGATGGTGGTAGCCCGGCGTGGCCGGGAACAGGCGCTGCGCGGCGCGGGTCAGGTCGGCATCGCCGCTCAATGCGGCCGCGCGCAACGCAGCGGTGGGCGGGTGCAGCAGGCGGTTGGTCAGGCCGTGGGCCAGCAGTTCCAGCACTTCATCGGCCGGCTTGCCGTTGGCCAGCTGCTGGCGCGCGCGCTCCAGCAGCTCGGCGCGGGTGGCCTCGCCGAACGCGCGCAGCTGTCGCAGCGGGGCCTGGTGGGCGCTGGCCTGCTGGGTCTCGACGAAGCGCGACACCTGCAGGTCGATGATCGCCTCGGCTTCGGCGGCGGCCTCGCGACGGCCGCGGCGGTTGTCTTCCACCGCGCGTTCCAGGTCATCGACGGTGTACAGGAAGGCATCGTTGAGCGTGCCGACCTCCGATTCGATGTCACGCGGCACGGCCAGGTCGAACAGCAGCATCGGCTTGTGCCGGCGCGCGCGCAGCGCCTTGGCCACCATCTCGCGGTGGATCACCGGTTCGCGCGCGGCGGTGGCCGAGAACACCACGTCGGCCTCGGCCAGGTGGCGGTCCAGCTCGGTCAGCGGCAAGGCCACGCCGCCGTGGCGGGTGGCCAGCTCCTGGGCGTGGGCGAGGGTGCGGTTGGCGATCAGCAGCCGGCGCACCTTGCCTTCACTGAGGTGGCGCGCGGCCAGTTCAATGGTCTCGCCGGCACCGACCAGCAGTACCGTGGAATCGTCCAGGCGCGCGAAGGCGTTCTGCGCCAGGCGCACCGCCGCCGAGGCCACCGATACCGGGTTGGCACCCACCTGGGTGTCGGTGCGGGCGCGCTTGGCCACCGAGAAGGTCTGCTGGAACAGCCGGTCCAGGCGCTGGCCCAGCAGGCCGTGGTCGCGCGCGGTGGACCAGGCATCCTTCACCTGGCCCAGGATCTGCGGCTCGCCCAGCACCATCGAGTCCAGCCCGGTGGCGACCCGGAACAGGTGGCGTACCGCCTCGGCATCGGCGTGCTGGTACAGGTAGCCCTGCAGGTCGCCGGCCTGGCTGTGCAGCCACCGGTCCAGCGCCTGTGCCGAATCGGCCACGGCGTACAGTTCGGTGCGGTTGCAGGTAGACAGCAGCACCGCCTCGGCAATCTGCGGGGTGTCGCGCAGCGAACCCAGCGCGCGCGGCAGCGCCTCACCGGCGAAGGCCGCGCGCTCGCGCAGCTCCACCGGTGCGGTCTGGTGATTCAGTCCGAGCACCCACAGGGTCATTGTTCAGTTGCTTGCGATAAGCTGCTGGCCATTGGACGACATTTTAAGGCCCCGATGCCGACGATGCCCGCATTGATTCGCATCCCCAGTGTTCTGCTGCTGTCCCTGGCCTGCGGCCAGGCCCTGGCGGCGGTGCCGGCCAAGGCTCCCGTACGGGTCCCGGCCACTGAGGAACTGGCGCTGGAACCGGTGATGGCCGGTGAGTTCGCGCTGCAGGCCGGCAAGCTGGCCGAGGCCGCGCGCTGGTACCTGCAGGCGGCCCAGCAGACCGGCGGCGATGCCGGCCTGGCCGAGCGTGCCACCCGCATTTCCATGCTGGCCAACGATGATGCCAGTGCTGCCAAGGGCCTGGCCCTGTGGCAACAGCGCGCGCCGCGCTCGTTGACGATGCGCAGTGCCGCCGGTGCGCTGGCCATGCGCCAGGGCGATGTGAAGGCCGCCCGCACCGAGCTGCAGGGGCTGCTGGCCGACCCCGATGAGCGCGGCTGGAAGTTCGCCCTGGCCGCGCTGATCGGCGGCGGTCGCGATCCGGCGGTGCCTGCGCAGGTGCTGGGCGAACTGGTCGACGCCAACGCCATTCCGCCGAAGATCGAGGCCTGGCAGGAGTTCGGCCGCCTTGCCCTGCGCATGGACAAGCCCGAACTGGCGCGGCGCATGATCGACGAAGTGGTCAAGCGCTTCCCCGAAGAGCCGCGCGTGGCCCTGCTGCGCGCCAGCCAGCTGCAGCAGGCTGGCGAGACCGGCAAGGCGCTGACGCTGCTGCACGATGTGGAGCCGAAAACCCGCCAGGACCCGGAACTGCGCAACGCGGTGGCCATCGCCTACGACAGCCTCGGCCAGCCCTCCGCGGCCGAGCGCGTGCTGGCGTTCGGCCCGCAGGACGTGCAGACCTGGGGCATGCGCGCCGCGCTGCTGGCCAAGCAGGGCGACAAGGCCGCCCTGTCCAATCTGTACAACGAGCTGTCGCGGCAGGCGGCCAAGCCGGATCCGGCGCAGCGCCTGTTGCTGGGCAAGATTGCCGAATACCTCAAGCGCTATCCCGAGGCGGTGCAGTGGTACCACAGCGTGCCCGGTGGTGATGAGCTGAGCGAGGCGCGCCTGCGCGCAGCCAACGCCCAGGCCCTGGCCGGGCGCCTGCCGCTGGCGCTGGATGAAGTGCACGCGATCCAGTCCGATGCGGTTGTCGATGACGATGTGCGCCGCGACGCCTACCTGCTGGAAGCCGAGCTGCGCCAGCGCGGCGACGACAGCGCCGGTGAGCTGGACGCGCTGGCCCGCGGCCTGGCCGCCTTCCCGGATGACAACGGCCTGCTGTATGCGCGCGCGCTCACCTGGGAGCGCCGCGATGACATCCCGCGCGCCGAGGCCGACCTGCGCAAGATCCTGGTGACCGACCCGGAAAACGTACCGGCGCTGAATGCACTCGGTTACACCCTGGCCGACCGCACCGGGCGCCTGCAGGAGGCGCTGGAGCTGATCGACCGCGCACGTGTGGCCGAGCCGGACAATGCGGCCATCGTCGACAGCTATGGCTGGGTGCTGTATCGCCTGGGCCGAAAGGAGGAGGCGCTGGTGCAGCTGCGCCGCGCCTGGACCCTGGCCAAGGACCCGGAGATCGCCGCCCATGTCGGCGAAGTGCTGTGGGTGCTGGGCAAGCACGACGAAGCCCGCCACTTCTTTGAAGAAGCCGCCAAGCTCGATCCCGAGAACCGCGCGCTGCTGCGCGCCCGCGAGAAGTTCAATCCATGAGTGTTTCCCTGATCCGGCCGCTGCTGTTGGCGGCCGCGACCCTGGCCGTTTCCGCCTGTACCAGCGTGGGCACCCAGAAGACAGCGCCGCCAGCCGTGGTCGAAACGGTTTCGGCCGAGGCGGCGCATGCCGAAGCGGCGCGCGTGGCCGCGCTGCAGGCACAGCCGGACTGGGCCTTCCAGGGCCGGGTGGCGGTCAGCAAGGGCAAGGACGGCGGCAGCGGTCGCATCGACTGGAAGCAGCAGGGTCGACACTACGTGGTCGAACTGAGCGCACCGGTGACCCGGCAGAGCTGGAAGCTGAGCGGCGATACCCAGTCCGGAGGTGGGCGCCTGGAAGGGCTGGCAGGCGGCACACGCGAGGGCGAGGACGCCCAGCAGCTGCTGCTCGACGCCACCGGGTGGGACATTCCGGTCAACCCGTTGCCTGACTGGATCCGCGGCCTGGTGGCCGCTGGCGCCGATAGTGGCGCGCAGGCGGTCGAACGCGACGGCGAAGGCCGGCCGCGCCGCATGCAGCAGATGGGCTGGCAGGTGCAGTACCTGGACTGGTACCCGGCCGACGCAGCGCGTCCGGCGTTGCCGCGCAGGATCGAGGCCAGCCGGGGCGATGCCAAGGTGAGGCTGCTGGTGGACCAGTGGGGGCAGGGCGCTCCATGAATGCGGTGGTCAAGGGTGCGGGCTGGTCCTGGTGGCCGGCCCCGGCCAAGCTGAACCTGTTTCTGCATATCACCGGGCGCCGCGCTGATGGCTACCACGAGCTGCAGACCGTATTCCGCCTGCTCGACTGGGGTGACCGCATCGGCCTGCGCCTGCGTGAAGACGGCCAGGTGCGCCGGCAGGGCGAGGGTTTGGTTGGCGTGGCCGAAGCTGACGATCTCGCGGTTCGCGCCGCGCGATTACTGAAAGATGTCGCCAATGTCTCGCAAGGTGCGGACATCATCGTCGAAAAACACGTTTCTGCCGGCGGTGGCTTCGGTGGCGGCTCATCGGATGCCGCCACCGTGCTGGTGGCGCTGAACCGGCTCTGGCGGGCCGGCCTGGACGAAGATGCGCTGGCTGCCCTGGGCCTTCGGTTGGGTGCGGACGTGCCGGTGTTCGTGCGTGGCCACAACGCCTGGGCCGAAGGCGTGGGCGAGCGCCTGCGTCCGATCACGCTCGCCCCGGCCTGGTATGTGGTGGTCGAGCCCGGCGTCCATGTTCCCACGCCGGCCCTGTTTGCAGACCCGGATTTGACGCGCGACAGCCCAGTGGCGAAAATAGACGACTTCGCTTCCGGGACCCTGGTCGGGAACGCGTTCGAACCAGTGCTGCGCCGCCGTGAGCCTGCCGTTGATGCAGCGCTTGCAGCGTTGAGCGACATTGGCCAGGCGCGACTGACCGGTTCGGGAAGTGGTTGTTTCGTCGAGTTCGCATCGCAGGCTGCCGCAGAGCAGGGACGGTCGAAGTTGCCGAAGGAGTTGCGGGCAAGGGTGGCTGCGGGCGTTGCGCGTTCGCCACTGCTGGATGCACTCGAGCAACACTGATTTACCAATGCAGGGGCGTCGCCAAGAGGCCCAAGGCACCAGGTTTTGATCCTGGCATTCGTAGGTTCGAATCCTACCGCCCCTGCCAATAGCGGCTGTGTCCGCGCCTTCCAGCGCATCGCCCGCGCGGGACGTGGAAACAACCGCGGTGTTGTCAGCAGCAAGGGTCCACCGGGGTCCTTGCCGACTCCGGATCCCCGCCACTCGTCCCCGCCCGAGACAATCATGATGCAAGAGTCCCCGAACCTGCTGGTCTTTTCCGGCAACGCCAACAAACGTCTGGCGCAGAACATCTGCAAGGAACTGGGGGTTCGCCCGGGCAAGGCGCTGGTCTCGCACTTCTCCGATGGCGAAGTGCAGGTGGAAATCGAAGAGAACGTCCGCAAGCAGGACGTGTTCGTGATCCAGCCGACCTGCGCGCCGAGCGCGGAAAACCTGATGGAACTGCTGGTGCTGATCGACGCGCTCAAGCGCGCATCGGTGGCCAGCGTGACCGCCGTGGTGCCGTACTTCGGCTACTCGCGCCAGGATCGCCGCATGCGTTCCTCACGCGTGCCGATCACCGCCAAGCTGGCGGCGAAGATGTTCAGCACCGCTGGCGCTGACCGCGTGCTGACCGTCGACCTGCACGCCGACCAGATCCAGGGCTTCTTCGATATTCCGGTGGACAACGTGTATGCGTCCCCGCTGCTGCTGGCCGACATCTGGCGCGCCTACGGCACCGAGAACCTGATCGTGGTGTCGCCGGACGTGGGCGGTGTGGTCCGCGCCCGTGCCGTGGCCAAGCGCCTGGATGACGCCGACCTGGCGATCATCGACAAGCGCCGCCCGCGCGCCAACGTCTCCACCGTGATGAACATCATCGGTGACGTCGAAGGCAAGACCTGCGTGATGGTCGATGACATCGTCGATACCGCTGGCACCCTGTGCGCCGCTGCCGCTGCCCTGAAGGCGCGCGGTGCGCTCAAGGTCGCCGCCTACTGCACCCACGCGGTGCTGTCGGGCCCGGCGGTGGACAACATCACCAACTCGCAGCTGGACGAACTGGTGGTGACCGACACCATCCCGCTGAAGGACGCCGCGCGCGTGTGCAGCAAGATCCGCCAGCTGAGCGTGGCGGAAATGCTGGCCGAAACGATGCGCCGCATCGCCTTCGGCGAGTCGGTCAGCTCGCTGTACGTCGATTGAGTTTTTCGCCCCTGCCGGCAACGGTGGGGGCATACCCCGGATGCTTCTGGTCGCGGAAGCATCTTCAACCGCCACGCCGCAAGGCGCGGCAACAACCTGAGTAGTCGAAAATGTCGAAGACCCATGAAATCAAGGTCACCAAGCGTGAACTGCAGCGTAAGGGTGCGAGCCGCCGCCTGCGTCACGCCGGTGTGATCCCGGCCATCGTGTACGGCGGCAACGCCGAGCCGGTCGCCATCAGCCTGGACCACAACGAAATCTGGCTGGCCCAGCAGAACGAGTGGTTCTATGCCTCGATCCTGGACCTGAACCTGGACGGCCAGGTGCAGAAGGTCCTGCTGCGTGACATGCAGCGCCACCCGTACAAGCAGCTGATCATGCACCTGGACTTCCAGCGCGTGAACGAGAACGAAGCCCTGACCGCTTCGGTCCCGCTGCACTTCGTCAACGAAGACACCTCGCCGGCCGGCAAGGCTGCCGACGTCGTGGTCACCCACGAACTGAAGGAAGTGACCATCACCTGCCTGCCGAAGGACCTGCCGGAGTCGATCGAAGTCGACCTGGGCGAGCTGAAGGCCGGTGACGTGGTGTACCTGTCCAACATCAAGCTGCCGAAGGGCGTGGAAATCCCGGCCCTGGCGCTGGGCAAGGACCACGACGACGCCATCGTCACCGCCAAGGCCGGCAAGGCCGACGCGGCCGACGAAGAAGCGGCTGCCGAGTAATACCGCTACGGTGCCTGCCTTCGGGCAGGCACCGTGCTGGAAGGAACCATGGCAGGACTGCGACTGATCGTCGGTCTGGGCAACCCCGGATCGGAACACGCCCGGACCCGGCACAATGCCGGGTTTCATTTCGTTGAGGCCCTGGCGGAAAAAGCCGGTGCGCGATGGAATGTGGACAGCAAACTGTTCGGCGAGACCGCCAAGGTCGAGATTGCCGGGCAGACGGTGTGGCTGCTCAAGCCCGCCACCTTCATGAACCTCAGCGGCAAGTCGGTCACCGCCGCACAGCGGTTCTGGAAGATCGAGCCGGAGGAAACCCTGCTGGCCCACGACGAACTGGATCTGGCGCCCGGCGTGGCGCGGTTGAAGTTTGACGGCGGCCACGGCGGCCAGAACGGCCTGCGCGACACCATCCGCCTGCTCGGCCACGGCAAGTTCCATCGCCTGCGCGTGGGCATCGGCCATCCCGGCCACAAGGACCGCGTGGTGGGCTGGGTGCTCGGTCGCCCGTCCAAGGAAGACGACGTGCTGATCGCGCGCGCCATCGACGATGCGATCGACGTGCTGCCGCTGGCCGTGCAGGGCGATTTCAGCGAAGCGATGAAGCGGCTGCACACCCCGAAATAACCCGCTTTGGGTAGGTGCCAACCTTGGTTGGCACACAATGATCGACACCGAGATGGATTGGCCAAGCAGCGCGCGCGCTGTTTCTCCAATCACTTTCACCCCAGAGAGCTGTCACCCATGGGTATCAAATGCGGCATCGTCGGCCTGCCCAACGTCGGCAAGTCGACCCTGTTCAACGCGCTGACCAAGGCGGGTATCGCCGCGGCGAACTTCCCGTTCTGCACCATCGAGCCGAACGTCGGCATCGTGCCGGTGCCGGATCCGCGCCTGAACGAGCTGGCGGCGATCATCAACCCGCAGAAGGTCATCCCGACCGCGGTCGAGTTCGTCGACATCGCCGGCCTGGTGGCCGGTGCCGCCAGCGGTGAAGGCCTGGGCAACAAGTTCCTGGCACACATCCGTGAAGTCGATGCGATCACCCACGTGGTGCGTTGCTTCGAGAACGCCGACGTCATCCACGTCAATAACAAGGTCGACCCGATCTCGGATATCGAAACCATCGATACCGAACTGGCGTTGGCCGACCTGGACAGCGTCGAGAAGGCACTGAACCGTGCCGAGCGCGCAGCCAAGGGTGGCGACAAGGATGCGGCCGCGCGCAAGCCGGTGCTGGTCAAGCTGCAGGCGGCGCTGGCCGACGGCAGGTCCGGTCGTTCGGTCGGCCTGGACGAGGAAGAGAAGGCGCTGGTGCGCGACCTGTTCCTGCTGACCCTCAAGCCGGTGATGTACATCGCCAACGTGCTTGAGGACGGCTTCGAGAACAACCCGCACCTGGAAGCCGTGCGCGCGCACGCCGCCGCCGAAGGCGCGCAGGTGGTGCCGGTGTCGGCTGCGATCGAAGAAGAGCTGTCCCAGCTCGATGACGAAGACCGCGATACCTTCCTGGCCGACCTGGGCCTGAGCGAGCCGGGCCTGAACCGCGTGATCAACGCGGCCTACAGCCTGCTGGGCCTGCAGACCTACTTCACCGCCGGCGTGAAGGAAGTCCGCGCGTGGACCGTGCGCAAGGGCGCTACCGCCCCGCAGGCCGCCGCCGTCATCCACACCGACTTCGAGAAGGGATTCATCCGCGCCGAAACCATCGCGTATGACGACTTCATCAAGTACAAGGGCGAAGCGGGTGCCAAGGAAGCCGGTCGCCTGCGCCTGGAAGGCAAGGAGTACCGCGTGCAGGAAGGTGACATCCTGCACTTCCGCTTCAACGTCTGATCCAGCGGCAACGGATCGACCCCGGACGCCCCGCCTTGCGCGGGGCGTCCGCGTTTCTGGTCCCCTGTCGGTTGTTGGCGAAAAAATAACCATGCGTTGAAACGCTTGCGCCGCAAGACTCGCGAACCCTTGTCCACAGCAAACCCCCACCACTTTCCACGCCCGGTGTGGAAAACCAAGGAGCATCTGTCTGGTAGGTACCAACCTTGGTTGGCACAGCACGTGGTGGACAAATTTTCACCACGCCCGGGAACGCCTGCGCTGCAACGCTCGCGCCCACTTGTCCACACCAAGTTCCCATCGCTTTCCACGCGGCGTGTGGAAAACAACCGTGGGTCTGGACAAAAAATAACCACGCCTGCAACCGCTTGTGCGACAACGCTCGCGCCCACTTGTCCACACCAAGTTCCCATCGCTTTCCACGCGGTGTGTGGAAAACCGGCATGCCCCGGTAGTGGCCAGCCTTGGTTGGCCTGCACCACCGCCGAAACGAACAAGGCCCGCCAATGGCGGGCCCTGCGTTCCATGTCCTGCGTTGCAGCCTGCGCTTACAGCGCGCTGCCACCGAACTTGTGGGTGTACTGCAGATTGATCGTGCGGCCGACGCTGTCGAACCAGGACACGTCGTAGTACGGATAGGCCGTATAGGTCAGGTCCTTCGGCGGCATCTTGTTGAACACGTTGACCACCGACAGCGACAGGCGTGAATGGTCGTCGAAGCGGTACTGCACCGATGCGTTGTAGCGGTAGGTTGCCTTGATGTAGGGGCTGTCGCCGCTGTCCCAGTCGAACACCTGGTCGTAGCTGTCCGAAGTCGGCAGCTTGCCCAGGCGCGAGCCGTAAACCGTGGCCGACCACGCGGCCTTCTTCCAGGTCACGCTCAGGCTGGTCTTGGTGCGGGGAATATCGAAGCCGCTGTTGACCGCGAACTGGTCCTCGGTCACATCGCCAGCGAAGCGCTGGAAGTCGTGCTTCTTCACCCAGGTATGGGTGCCGTTGAGGATGAAGTCACCGATACCGGTCTGCAGGCGGTAGCGCAGGCCGACGTCGATGCCGGAGGTGGACTCGCGGGCCACGTTGATCGGCTCCACGCGCACGCCGTACAGGCGGCCGTCGGCGGTACGGGTGATGCGGCCGAGCGCGTCGACGCAGGTCGGCGAGCTGATGTCTGCGCTGCCAAGGCGGCAGTTGGCTTCATTGGCCAGGATCGTGCGCACGTCCATGTCCTGCACCTGGTTGCGCATGTCGATGTCGAACCAGTCCACCGACAGGTCCAGGCCGATGGCCGGCGACCAGACGAATCCGGCACTCCACGAGGTGCTGGTTTCCGGATCAAGCTGGCGGTTGCCGGTGCGGCTGCGGACCAGATCGCGCTCGTAGTCGGCACAGTCGCTGGCCTCTTCCAGGCGGCAGGTGTACAGATCTTCAGCGCTGGTCTCATCGTTGCCCGGGCCTGCGAACACGTAGTGCAGGTCCGGCGCCCGGAACGCGGTGCCGTACGAACCGCGCACCAGCAGGGTATCGATCGGGCGCCATTCCAGGCCGCCGCTCCAGGTCGCCTTGCCGATGGTGTGGCCGGAATAGCGGTACTGGTCGTAACGGCCGGCCACGCTCAGGTTCACCGTCTCATGCAGCGGCATGCGCAGCTCGGCGGCGGTGGCCCAGCGGTTGCGCGAGCCCTTGCCGTCCGAATCCTTCCAGCTGTAGTAGTAGTACTGCGTCGCCAGCGGATCGGGATTGAGCGAGTACGCCTGCTGGCCCACTTCCACGGTGGCCGCGAAGCCGGCATCACCGCCAGGCAGGCCGAACAGTGCGCTGTTGGTCAGGGTGAAGGCCGCCGTCTCCGTGCGCGACTTCGGCGTGTAGGTGGTGCGCGCGGCGATCGAATCGTACTCGTCGCGGGTCAGCGGCCGGTACAAGCGCGACGGGTCGGCGTTGTAGATCGGGAAGCCTTCATCATCCTTGCCCAGCTGCGCGCCCAGGAACAGGTCATTGGCCTTGGCGGCGACGATCTGCGCCCAGCTGATCCGCGACTGGTACTGCGAATGGCTCAGTGCTGCTTCGTAGTCCCAGTTGCCGGCCAGATTGCCCTTGAAGCCTGTGGTCACGCTGAAGGTGCGTTGCGTGCTGCGCACCATGGCGTTGCGCAGCCCACCCATTTCCTCCGGCGAGAACTGCCGCTGCCAGAACTCGATCTCGCCGGTGGCTTCGTTGTTGAAGTAGCCCGACTCATCGCCGTTGGCGTCCATGCGGCCCCACGAGGTGACGTCGCGCATCAGCGACAGCGTGTGGTAGCCCAGCTGCACATCGGCGAACCACTGCTGGCCGTTGTCGAAGTCGTAGCTCAGCGACGCATAGCCGTTGGCGCCGCGGCGCTTGTTGAGGATGGTGCCGTAGCCGATCGATGCGTCGCTGCCGCAGTAGTAGCCGTAGCGCGGCCGGTAGGCGTGGTAGGTGCTGCCCTGGTTCTGCGCGGCCAGCGCATCGCAGGTGGCGGCACTCGGGTCGAGGTAGTCATCGTTGTAGTCGGTACGCAGGTAGGCGCGACGGCCGATGCGCGAACCTTCGGTGGGACCGTCCTGGGTCGAATCCTGGATGTCGCGCTGGTAGGCCCACAACGGGGTCTGCGACTGCAGCTCGACGCTGTACACGGCGTTGAAGCCGCCGTGGCTGAATCCACTGGCGATGCTCATGTCGAACGACTCGCCACCGCCTTCGGTGGTGGTGCCCATGCGCAGGTCAACCGTGGTGCCGTCGGCCTTCTTCTTCAGGATGAAGTTGACCACGCCGGCGATCGCATCCGAACCATAGATGGCCGAAGCGCTGCCGGTCAGCACTTCGATGCGCTCGATCATGCCCAGCGGGATGTTGGAGACGTCGGTGAAGTTGCTGCGGCCCTTGAACGGCATCGGGAAGTCGGCGATGCGGCGGCCATTGACCAGCACCAGGGTGTGGTTCGGGCCCAGCCCGCGCAGATCGACCTGCTGTGCGCCGGGTGAGAAGTCGGCGCCGCTGGACGACTGCTGGCTCTGTGTCTCACCGCCGTTCTGGGTCATCGCACGCAGCACGTCCGGCACGCTGGTGAAACCACTGGAGCGGATCTGCTCGGCATTGATCACCGTGATCGGTGCGGGGCCTTCCACCTGGGCGCGCGGAATGCGCGAGCCGGTGACCTGCACCGCGTCCAGTTGTTGAACCGAAGAGGAAGCCGGTGCCTGGGCCGCCGCGGAAGCAGCCACGCCCATCAACGCCAGCTGGATCGACCACGCCATCGCCTGTCTACGCATGAGGAATTCTCAAAAATGATGCCGGCCCGCAGAGGAGGGGCCCCTGTCCCCCATTCATGTTTCAGCAATGGGCGCGCGCATTTAACGCCTTTTTCATGCTCTTGACTACTGGGTGTCCATCTGGCAAAGAATGAAAACGCTTGCAGGTCGATTTTGTTCAGGGAGATCAAGATGCGACGCCTCCATCAGGCCTGGTTTGCCCCGATCACCTGTCTGGTGGTCCTGGTGTTGGCCTGGCCGTTGGCCACGTCCGCGCAGGACCTGCACGGTCCCGGCTTTGCGTATTACGAAGTGGGCGATCTGGACGCGCCGCGGCCCGGCCCGCGCGCCCCGGCCATGATGCTGATGGGCGGTGGGGAGTGGGTGCCCGATGCCTTCCAGTGGTGGTTGCGGCAGGCCGGCAACGGCCGCGTGCTGATCCTGCGCGCCTCCGGCAGCGATGAACTGCAGGACCGGCTGTACCACGACATCGGCGGCACCACCGCCGTGCAGACCCTGGTCTTCGACAGCCGCCGGGGCGCCGACGATCCGGCCGTGCTGCGCGTGGTGGCGGCGGCCGATGCCATCTTCATCGCCGGTGGCGACCAGTCGCGCTACATCCGCTTCTGGAAGGGCACCGCGCTCAACCGTGCGCTCAATGCACACGTGCGTGCCGGCAAGCCGATCGCCGGCACCAGTGCCGGCCTGGCGATCCTCGGCGGCTATGCCTATGGCGCGCTCGATGGTGGCAGCATCACCTCGGCCGGTGCACTGGCCGATCCCATGGGCAGCGCGGTCACCCTGGACCATGGTTTCCTGCAGATGCCCTACCTCCAGCGCGTGGTCACCGACACCCACTTCGACAAGCGTGACCGGCTCGGCCGCCTGATCGTGTTCGTGGCCCGCGCCGCGCAGGACAGTGGTGACCCCGGCATCGTCGGCATCGGCGTGGACGAAGATACTGCCCTGTGCGTGGAGCCCGATGGCCAGGCCCAGGTCTACAGCGCTGATGGCGAGGGCAAGGTCTGGGTGGTCAGCCCCGGTCGCGATGCCGACCGGCTGGTCCAGGGCGAGCCACTGCGCTTCCATGCGGTGCCGGTGACGGTGGTTGCCAGCGGCAGCCGCATGCGGCTGGATGACTTCGAGGCCGATGCCGATTACCAGGCGGTGGCCGACATCAATGACGGCGAGCTTGAGTTCACCCGTCGGTAGTGCCGGTCGCTGGCCGGCAACTCGCCTGCGCTGATGCGCCCCTTGCCGGCCAGCGGCCGGCATTACCCTGCAATCCATTCCCTCGTTCTGCTGGAGACGTACCCGATGAAACTGCGCCTTGCGCTGTCCGCGCTGTTGTCCCTGCCGCTGCTGGCCCAGGCCGCGCCGGCGGCTTCGCCGCTGCTGGTCATCCATGGCGGTGCCGGTGTCGAGCGCAAGGATCTGTCACCGGCCGAAGAGAAGGCCGCGCGCGAGGCGCTGCGTGCCGCGCTGCTGAAGGGCCATGCCGAACTGGCCGCCGGCCGTCCGGCGCTGGCCGCAGTCACGGCGGCGATCACCGTGCTTGAGGACGATCCCACCTTCAATGCCGGCAAGGGGGCGGTGTTCACCCATGACGGCCGCAACGAGCTGGATGCTGCGGTCATGGACGGTGCCACCCAGGCCGCCGGCGCGGTGGCCGGCGTGCAGCGGGTGCGCAACCCGATCCTGCTGGCGCAGACGGTCATGCAGAAGTCGAGGCACGTGATGATGGTCGGGCAGGGTGCCGAGGCGTTCGCAGTGGAGCAGGGCACGGTGTTGGTCGATCCGTCCTACTTCCGCACCGAAAAGCGCTGGCAGCAGCTGCAGCGTGCACTGAAGGAAGAGGCCAGCGGCCAGGCGCACGCCGATCTGGAGACCGCAAGACACTTCGGTACCGTCGGAGCGGTCGCGCTGGATGCGCAGGGGCAGCTCGCAGCAGGCACTTCCACCGGCGGCATGACCAACAAGCGCTATGGACGGGTGGGTGACTCGCCGATCATCGGTGCCGGCACATGGGCCGATGCGCGCTGCGCGGTATCAGGCACCGGCTGGGGCGAGTACTACATCCGCACGGCCGCCGCGCACGAGATCTGTGCCCGCATGCGCTACCAGGGGCAGACCCCGGAACAGGCCGGCAAGGGCGTGATCAACGAGACGATTCCGCAGATGGGCGGCGACGGCGGCGCGATCGTGCTCGCGGCAGACGGAAAAATGGCCACGCCCTTCAACACCCAGGGCATGTATCGGGGCTGGATCGGCGCCGACGGTGTCCCGCATGTCGCAATTTTCGCCAGCGAGAGCCTGCCGGTCCCCGGGCAATAACCTTGCGTATCAATGGGTTTGCGACAACGTGTGAAAAAGATGGAAAAAAGCGTTGACAGGCATCCGTCCCATCAGCAGAATAAGCGGCTCACCACCACACACCGCAACGCTTCGGCGGCAACGGAATGGGGTGGTAAGGAGGGATACCCAAGCGGCCAACGGGGGCAGACTGTAAATCTGCTGGCTTACGCCTTCGGTGGTTCGAATCCACCTCCCTCCACCAGTTTCACGTTGTGACATTCCCGGCGCGGGAGTAGTTCAATGGTAGAACCTCAGCCTTCCAAGCTGATGGTGCGGGTTCGATTCCCGTCTCCCGCTCCATTGAATGAACTTTGAATCTTATCGAGTTCATGTCATAATGCAAAACTCGGCTCACGTAGCTCAGTCGGTAGAGCACTTCCTTGGTAAGGAAGAGGTCGAAGGTTCGATTCCTTTCGTGAGCACCATCTTAAGCATCACCTCTCAGACGAATTCGAGATAAGCAGCCATGGCCAAGGGTAAGTTCGAGCGCACCAAGCCGCACGTCAATGTCGGCACCATCGGTCACGTCGACCACGGCAAGACCACGCTGACCGCCGCACTGACCAAGATCGGTGCCGAGCGCTTCGGTGGCGAGTTCAAGGCATATGACGCCATCGACGCCGCGCCGGAAGAAAAGGCTCGTGGTATCACGATCTCGACCGCGCACGTCGAATACGAATCCCCGACCCGTCACTACGCCCACGTTGACTGCCCGGGCCACGCTGACTACGTCAAGAACATGATCACCGGTGCCGCCCAGATGGACGGCGCGATCCTGGTGTGCTCGGCCGCTGACGGCCCGATGCCGCAAACCCGCGAGCACATCCTGCTGTCGCGTCAGGTCGGCGTGCCGTACATCGTCGTGTTCCTGAACAAGGCCGACATGGTTGACGACGCCGAGCTGCTCGAGCTGGTCGAGATGGAAGTGCGCGAACTGCTGAGCAAGTACGAGTTCCCGGGCGACGACACCCCGATCATCGCCGGTTCGGCCCGTCTGGCGCTGGAAGGCGACCAGAGCGACATCGGCGTGCCGGCCATCCTGAAGCTGGTCGATGCCCTGGACACCTGGATTCCGGAGCCGGAGCGTGCGATCGACAAGCCGTTCCTGATGCCGGTGGAAGACGTGTTCTCGATCTCGGGCCGCGGCACCGTGGTGACCGGTCGTATCGAGCGCGGCATCATCAAGGTCGGCGACGAAATCGAAATCGTCGGTATCCGTCCGGTGCAGAAGACCACCGTGACCGGCGTCGAAATGTTCCGCAAGCTGCTGGACCAGGGCCAGGCAGGCGACAACGCCGGTCTGCTGCTGCGCGGCACCAAGCGTGACGACGTCGAGCGTGGCCAGGTTCTGGCCAAGCCGGGTTCGATCAAGCCGCACACCAAGTTCGAAGGCGAAGTCTACGTCCTGTCGAAGGACGAGGGCGGCCGTCACACCCCGTTCTTCAACGGCTACCGTCCGCAGTTCTACTTCCGCACCACCGACATCACCGGCGCTGCCAAGCTGCCGGAAGGCGTCGAAATGGTGATGCCGGGTGACAACATCAAGATGGAAGTCACCCTGATCAACCCGGTGGCAATGGACGAAGGTCTGCGCTTCGCCATCCGCGAAGGCGGCCGTACCGTCGGCGCCGGCGTGGTCTCGAAGATCATCGAGTAAGCCTGCAGTACCGGTGGTTGCATAGCGCCGCCGGTTACGCGAATGGCGGGCCGGGAACCTCGGTCCGCCTTCGCCGTCTAAGGGAAGGCAAGTTTCAAACGTACGCCAGTAGCTCAATTGGCAGAGCAGCGGTCTCCAAAACCGCAGGTTGGGGGTTCGAGTCCCTCCTGGCGTGCCATCTGCCCACCTTATCCAGCGGCCTGGGCCGCTAAAGCAGACACAGCCGGATGAATAGCAAGATCGAACACTCCAAGGACACCTCCGCCACGGGCGGGGATATCGTCAAGTATGTCGCCGCATCGCTGCTGGTGCTGGCCGGTCTGTTCGTCTGGTTCTGGTTCTCCGCCGACTCCGGTCGCGCCGCCCAGCTGGGTGCGTGGGCCGGTCAGTTGCGTGCGTTGGCGGTTGTGGTCGGCCTGGTTGGCGGTATCGGCGTGTTCATGCTGACCGGCAAGGGGCGCGACACCCGCGAATTCCTCTCCGAGTCGCGTTTCGAACTGCGCAAGGTGGTCTGGCCGACGCGCCAGGAAGCCATCCGCATGACCTGGGTCGTGATGGTGGTGGTAACCATTCTCAGCCTGCTGCTGGGTGGGTTCGATTACGTCATTCAGTGGCTGGTTCAGCTGTTCCTGAGCCGCTAAGGAGATTTGCATGAAGCGTTGGTACGTCGTTCACGCCTATTCGGGCTTCGAGAAGTCGGTGGCGCAGGCTCTGCGCGATCGCATCGTCCGTGACGGCATGGAAGAGCGCTTCGGCGACGTCCTGGTCCCGACCGAAGAAGTGGTCGAGATGCGCGCTGGCCAGAAGCGCCGCTCCGAGCGCAAGTTCTTCCCGGGTTACGTGCTGGTCCAGATCGAGACCCACGAAGAAGCCGGCATTCCGCGCATCGACAACGAAAGCTGGCACCTGGTGAAGGAAACCCCGCGTGTGATGGGCTTCATCGGCGGCACCGCCGACCGTCCGTTGCCGATCGCCGATTCCGAGGCCGAAGCCATCCTGAATCGCGTTCAGGAGGGTGTCGAGAAGCCGCGCCCGAAGGTGCTGTTCGAGCCGGGCCAGATGGTCCGCGTCACCGACGGCCCGTTCAACGATTTCAATGGCGTCGTCGAAGAAGTCAACTACGAGAAGAGCCGTCTGCGCGTCTCGGTGCTGATCTTCGGTCGTGCCACCCCGGTCGAGCTCGAGTTCGGCCAGGTCGAAAAGGCCGTCTGACCGCCTGTAGAGTCGAGCCATGCTCGACTCCTGGCTCCGGATGCCGCGCAGTCGAGCATGGCTCGACTCTACAGAAGGAACCGGGCATCGCCCGGTTTCCTTCGTTTATGTGCCGCTTCAGGCATGTGAAGAAAAAACCTGTTATAGTTCGCGGCTCCCTGCTGGGATGCTGGCAGGACGAGGCCGCCGCGAGGTGGCCTTCGGCATGATTTCAAAACGCGATGCCGGGACGCGTGATTCCCGGTCCGATGGGGAGCCTGTTGTCGAAAGGCGCTAGCACCCGGAGAGCACTCACATGGCAAAGAAAGTTGTCGGTTACATCAAGCTGCAGGTGAAGGCCGGTCAGGCCAACCCCTCGCCGCCGGTCGGTCCCGCGCTGGGTCAGCGTGGTCTGAACATCATGGAATTCTGCAAGGCGTTCAACGCTGCCACGCAGAAGCTCGAGCCGGGTCTGCCGGTTCCGGTGATCATCACGGCCTACTCGGACCGTACGTTCACCTTCATCACCAAGAGCACCCCGGCCACCACCCTGCTGAAGAAGGCCGCTGGCATCTCGTCGGGCTCCAAGCGCCCGAACACCGAGAAGGTCGGCAAGGTCACCCGTAAGCAGCTGGAAGAGATCGCCAAGGCGAAGGAACCGGATCTGACTGCCGCCGACCTGGACGCCGCCGTGCGTACCATCGCTGGCTCTGCCCGTTCCATGGGCCTCGTGGTGGAGGGTTAATAAGATGGCACAGACCAAGCGTGAGAAGGCCATCAAGGCCGCCGTCGTTCCGGGCAAGGCATACGCCTTCGAGGACGCGATCAACATCCTGAAGAGCGCCACCAAGGCCAAGTTCGTCGAGTCGATCGACGTTGCTGTGCGCCTGGGCGTCGATGCGAAGAAGTCCGACCAGCAGGTCCGTGGCTCCACCGTGCTGCCGGCTGGTACCGGCAAGTCGGTCCGCGTCGCCGTGTTCGCTCCGGCCGGTGCCAAGGCTGACGAAGCCCTGGCCGCTGGCGCCGAAGCCGTCGGTATGGATGACCTGGCCGAGAAGATGCAGGCCGGCGATCTGAACTACGACGTCGTCATCGCGACCCCGGACGCCATGCGCGTTGTCGGTAAGCTGGGCACCGTGCTGGGTCCGCGCGGCCTGATGCCGAACCCGAAGGTCGGCACCGTTTCCCCGAACCCGGGTGAAGCGGTGAAGAACGCCAAGTCGGGTCAGGTCCGTTACCGCACCGACAAGGCCGGCATCATCCACTGCACCATCGGCAAGGCCGATTTCGCCGAAGACGCGCTGAAGTCGAACCTGACCGCGCTGCTGCTGGACCTGATCAAGGCCAAGCCGGCCACCTCGAAGGGCACCTACCTGCAGAAGGTTTCGGTCAGCTCGACGATGGGCCCGGGCGTCACCGTCGACCAGTCGTCGCTGACCCTGAAGTAATTGTTTCAAGCGGTCACGGTGCCTTGGGTGCCGTGACCGTGACATTTGAAGGCATCGCAGGCAGTACATCGCCGGCGGTAGCCGTCAAAGACCGCAGGCGCGGTCGTGGCAATACCGGCGACGGGCACGGAAGCTCGATCTGGCAGGGAGTCGCCGCCGGAGCAGTCATGAGCGCTTAATCGATTCCCCGGAATCACCCTGCGTAGATGGTGCCCTTCTGGAGTTTTTCTGGTTCACGCACGTCTGGGTTTCCCAGGTTGGCCCACTCCAGGTCTAGAACGGCCCACCCCCGGAACATCATCCCGATGTTCCCGGCGTCCAGGACGGATGCCGCACAGGACCGCACACGGCAGGAGCCGTAAGCGGAGTTCAATAGGAGGAGTGCAATGGCTCTCAATCTGTCCCAGAAGCAAGAAGTAGTCGCCGAGCTGGCAGACGTCGCCGCCAAGGCCCACTCCTTGATCGCAGCCGAATACGCTGGCACCACGGTCGCCCAGATGACCGCGATGCGCAAGCAGGCTCGTGAAACCGGTGTTTTCTTGAAGGTTGTCAAGAACACCCTGGCTTCGCGCGCCGTTGAAGGCACCGAGTTCGCAGTCGCCCAGGACCAGATGGTTGGTCCGCTGCTGTACGCGTTCTCGCTCGAGGAGCCCGGCGCTGCCGGTCGCCTGATCAAGGAAGCCGCCAAGGGCAACGACAAGCTGAAGGCTAAGGTCGTCGCCATCGGTGGCGAAGTGTTCCCGGCAAGCCACGTTGACGTGCTGGCCTCGCTGCCGACCCGCGATCAGGCCCTGGCCATGCTGGCCCGCGTCCTGACCGAGCCGGTCACGATGTTCGCCCGCGCGATCAAGGCTGTTGGCGAGAAGCAGGGTGGTGGCGACGTCGCCGCCGACGCTGCCGAGCCGGCCGCCGAGACCGCCTGAGTTTCGACTTACCGTGGTTCCTGACGGAACCTCAACCCAGAAAATCATCCAAAGGTATTTATCATGTCCCTTACCAACGAACAGATCGTCGACGCCATCGCCGAGAAGTCCCTGATGGAAGTGATGGAGCTGGTCAAGGCCATCGAAGAGAAGTTCGGCGTCTCCGCCGCTGCTCCGGTTGCCGTGGCTGCTGCCGCCGGCCCGGCTGCTGCTGTTGAAGAGCAGACCGAATTCACCGTCACCCTGAAGACTGCCGGCGAGAAGAAGGTCGAAGTCATCAAGGCCGTCCGCGCCATCACCGGCCTGGGCCTGAAGGAAGCGAAGGACCTGGCCGAAGCCGGTGGCGTCCTGAAGGAAGCCGCTTCGAAGGACGAAGCCGAGAAGATGAAGAAGGACCTGGAAGCTGCTGGCGCGACTGTCGAAGTCAAGTAAGCACTTCCCTTGCGTCGTCATCGATTCACGGCGATGCAGCCAAGGCTGGGGGCGTAAGCCCCCGGCCTTTGGTCGTTGTTGCGGTGTCGGTAGAGTCGACTGTTGGTCGACTGTTTCAAAAGCAGCAAAAAGCCCAACACGGGCTGCGGTCAGACCCCGGCCGGCCAGCGCAGAGCGCGGCAGCGGGGGAGTGGTAGCAGACGAGTTGGCAGTTGGAAGTAGCGGGAGAAGGCGTGCTGGTGCCGGCAATACCAGCGACTTCCAACTGACAATTTCAAGTTCCCTTCAGGGTCGTGGACGCACGGCCCGCACAACAAGGTGGAAGACCTCATGACGTCCTATTCGTTCACCGAAAAAAAGCGTATCCGCAAGGATTTCGGCAAGCAGCGCTCGATTCTCGAAGTGCCGTTCCTGCTCGCCATCCAGGTGGATTCCTATCGTGAATTCCTGCAGGAAAACGTCGATCCGGCCAAGCGCACGGACCACGGCCTGCACGCTGCGCTGAAGTCGGTCTTCCCGATCGCCAGCTACAGCGGCAATGCTGCCCTGGAATACGTCGGCTACAAGCTGGGCGAACCGGTCTTCGACGAACGTGAATGCCGCCAGCGCGGCATGAGCTACGGCGCCCCGCTGCGCGTCACCGTGCGCCTGGTGATCTACGACCGCGAGTCGTCGACCAAGGCCATCAAGTACGTGAAGGAGCAGGAGGTCTATCTGGGCGAAATCCCGCTGATGACCGAGAACGGCACCTTCATCGTCAACGGCACCGAGCGCGTCATCGTCTCGCAGCTGCACCGCTCGCCGGGCGTGTTCTTCGACCACGACCGTGGCAAGACCCACAGCTCGGGCAAGCTGCTGTACAGCGCCCGCATCATTCCTTACCGCGGCTCCTGGCTGGACTTCGAGTTCGACCCGAAGGACGCGCTGTTCACCCGTATCGACCGCCGCCGCAAGCTGCCGGTGTCGATCCTGCTGCGCGCGCTCGGCTACAGCAACGAAGAGATGCTGGCCGAGTTCTTCGAGATCAACACCTTCCACATCAACCCGGATGAAGGCGTCCAGCTGGAGCTGGTGCCCGAGCGCCTGCGTGGCGAAACCCTGGGCTTCGACCTCGCCGACGGCGACAAGGTCATCGTGGAAGCCGGCAAGCGCATCACCGCCCGCCACATCAAGCAGCTGGAAGCCTCGGGCATCGCCGCCCTGGCCGTGCCGGACGACTACATCGTCGGCCGCATCCTGTCGCACGACGTGGTCGATGCCTCGACCGGCGAACTGCTGGCCCAGGCCAACGACGAGATCAGCGACGAGCAGCTGCAGAACTTCCGCAAGGCCGGCGTCGATGCGGTGGGCACCCTGTGGGTGAACGACCTGGATCGTGGCCCGTACCTGTCCAACACCCTGCGCATCGATCCGACCAAGACCCAGCTGGAAGCCCTGGTCGAGATCTACCGCATGATGCGTCCGGGCGAGCCGCCGACCAAGGATGCCGCGCAGAACCTGTTCCACAACCTGTTCTTCACCTTCGAGCGCTACGACCTGTCCGCGGTCGGCCGCATGAAGTTCAACCGTCGCGTGGGCCGCAAGGAAACCACCGGCGAAGCCGTGCTGTACGACAGCAAGTACTTCGGTGAGCGCAACGACGAAGAGTCCAAGCGCCTGGTCGCCGCCCATGGCGACAGCTCCGATATCCTGGACGTGATCAAGGTCCTGACCGAGATCCGCAACGGTCGCGGCGTGGTCGACGATATCGACCACCTGGGCAACCGTCGCGTGCGTTCGGTCGGCGAAATGGCCGAGAACGTGTTCCGCGTGGGCCTGGTCCGCGTCGAGCGCGCGGTCAAGGAGCGCCTGTCGATGGCCGAGTCCGAAGGCCTGACCCCGCAGGAGCTGATCAACGCCAAGCCGGTCGCCGCGGCCATCAAGGAGTTCTTCGGCTCCTCGCAGCTGTCGCAGTTCATGGACCAGAACAACCCGCTGTCGGAAGTGACCCACAAGCGCCGCGTCTCGGCCCTGGGCCCGGGCGGTCTGACCCGTGAGCGCGCCGGCTTCGAAGTGCGCGACGTGCACCCGACCCACTACGGCCGCGTCTGCACCATCGAAACCCCGGAAGGCCCGAACATCGGCCTGATCAACTCGCTGGCCGTGTACGCCCGCACCAACCAGTACGGTTTCCTCGAGACCCCGTACCGCAAGGTCGTGGACGGCAAGGTCTATGACGAAGTCGAGTTCCTGTCGGCCATCGAAGAAAACGAGTACGTCATTGCGCAGGCCAACGCGCTGACCGACGCAAACAGCGTGCTGACCGAGCAGTTCGTCCCCTGCCGTTACCAGGGCGAATCGCTGCTGAAGCCGCCGGCGGAAGTCCACTTCATGGACGTCTCGCCGATGCAGACCGTGTCGATCGCGGCCGCGCTGGTTCCGTTCCTGGAGCACGATGACGCCAACCGCGCACTGATGGGCGCCAACATGCAGCGTCAGGCCGTGCCGACCCTGCGTGCGCAGAAGCCGCTGGTCGGTACCGGTATCGAGCGCGCCGTGGCGCGTGACTCCGGCGTGACCGTGAACGCCCGCCGTGGTGGCGAGATCGTGCAGATCGACGCCGCCCGCATCGTGGTCAAGGTCAACGAGGAAGAAATCGTTGGCGCCACCGACGCCGGCGTGGACATCTACAACCTGGTCAAGTACACCCGCTCGAACCAGAACACCTGCATCAACCAGCGTCCGCTGGTCCAGGTGGGTGACGTCATCGCCCGCGGCGACGTGCTGGCCGACGGTCCGTCCACCGACATCGGCGAACTGGCCCTGGGCCAGAACATGCTGATCGCGTTCATGCCGTGGAACGGCTACAACTTCGAAGACTCCATCCTGCTCTCCGAGCGCGTGGTGGAAGAGGATCGCTACACCACGATCCACATCGAAGAGCTGACCTGCGTCGCGCGTGACACCAAGCTGGGGCCGGAGGAAATCTCGGCCGACATCCCGAACGTTTCCGAGCAGGCGCTGAACCGCCTGGACGAGAGCGGCGTGGTGTACATCGGTGCCGAAGTCCGCGCCGGCGACATCATGGTCGGCAAGGTCACCCCGAAGGGCGAAAGCCAGCTGACCCCGGAAGAGAAGCTGCTGCGCGCGATCTTCGGCGAGAAGGCTTCGGACGTGAAGGACAGCTCGCTGCGCGTTCCGCCGGGCATGGACGGCACCGTCATCGACGTGCAGGTCTTCACCCGCGATGGCATCGAGAAGGACAAGCGCGCCCGTCAGATCGAAGAATCTGAAATCAAGCGCGTCAAGAAGGACTTCGACGACCAGTTCCGCATCCTGGAAGCGGCCATCTACATGCGTCTGCGTTCGCAGATCGTGGGCAAGGTGGTCAACGGTGGTGCCGGCCTGAAGAAGGGCGACGTGATCTCCGACGCCTTCCTGGACGGCCTGAAGAAGGCCGACTGGTTCGCCCTGCGCATGAAGGACGAGGATGCGTCGGAAGCCATCGAGCGCGCGCAGAAGCAGATCCAGGCGCACGAGAAGGAATTCGAGCGTCGCTTCGCTGACAAGCGCGGCAAGATCACCGCCGGCGACGACCTCGCCCCGGGCGTGCTGAAGATGGTCAAGGTGTTCCTGGCCGTGAAGCGCCGCATCCAGCCGGGCGACAAGATGGCAGGCCGCCACGGTAACAAGGGTGTGGTGTCCAACGTGGTGCCGGTCGAGGACATGCCGTACATGGCCTCGGGTGAAACCGTGGACATCGTGCTGAACCCGCTGGGCGTGCCGTCGCGTATGAACATCGGCCAGATCCTGGAAGTGCACCTGGGCTGGGCGGCCAAGGGTCTGGGTCGCAAGATCCAGGCGATGATGGAAGCCCAGGCGGCCGTGGCCGACCTGCGCAAGTTCCTGGACGACATCTACAACCACGATGACACCAACGTGGCCAACCGTGTCGACCTGTCGCAGTTCAGCGACGAGGAACTGCTGCGCCTGGCCCGCAACCTGACCGACGGCGTGCCGATGGCAACCCCGGTGTTCGACGGTGCCACCGAAGCGGAAATCAAGCGCATGCTGGAACTGGCCGACCTGCCGAGCAGTGGCCAGACCCAGCTGTACGACGGCCGCACCGGTGAAGCCTTCGATCGCCACACCACCGTTGGCTACATGCACTACCTGAAGCTGAACCACCTGGTCGACGACAAGATGCACGCCCGTTCGACCGGCCCGTACTCGCTCGTCACCCAGCAGCCGCTGGGCGGCAAGGCGCAGTTCGGCGGCCAGCGCTTCGGTGAAATGGAAGTCTGGGCGCTGGAAGCCTACGGCGCGGCCTATACCCTGCAGGAAATGCTGACGGTGAAGTCCGATGACGTGCAGGGCCGCAACCAGATGTACAAGAACATCGTCGACGGTGAGCACGAGATGGTCGCGGGCATGCCGGAATCCTTCAACGTGCTTGTGAAGGAAATCCGCTCGCTGGCCATCAACATGGAACTGGAAGACAACTGATCCATGCCGGCGCGGCGGTCCGCCGCCGCGCCGCTGGCAGTGACCTGAAAGCCCATCGACACAGCATTCCTCCTTCTGGAGAACACCATGAAAGACCTGCTCAACCTCTTCAACCAGCAGCGCCAGACGCTGGACTTCGACGCGATCAAGATCGCGCTGGCCTCGCCGGACCTGATCCGTTCGTGGTCCTTCGGCGAAGTGAAGAAGCCGGAAACCATCAACTACCGTACCTTCAAGCCGGAACGTGACGGCCTGTTCTGCGCCGCCATCTTCGGGCCGGTCAAGGACTACGAGTGCCTGTGCGGCAAGTACAAGCGCATGAAGCACCGCGGCGTGGTCTGCGAAAAGTGCGGCACCGAAGTGACCCTGGCCAAGGTGCGTCGCGAGCGCATGGGCCACATCGACCTGGCGTCGCCGGTCGCGCACATCTGGTTCCTGAAGTCGCTGCCGTCGCGCATCGGCCTGATGCTGGACATGACCCTGCGCGACATCGAGCGCGTGCTGTACTTCGAAGCCTACGTGGTGACCGAGCCGGGCCTGACCGCCCTGGAGCGCCGCCAGCTGCTGACCGAAGAACAGTACCTGCAGGCCCGCCAGGAGCACGGTGACGACTTCGATGCCGCCATGGGCGCCGAGGCCGTGTACGAACTGCTGCGCACCATCGACCTGCAGTCGGAAATGACCCGCCTGCGCGAGGAAATCGCCGCCACCGGTTCGGAAACCAAGCTCAAGCGCCTCACCAAGCGCATCAAGCTGATCGAAGCCTTCCTGGAATCGGGCAACCGTCCGGAGTGGATGGTCATGACCGTGCTGCCGGTGCTGCCGCCGGACCTCCGTCCGCTGGTGCCGCTGGACGGCGGCCGCTTCGCGACCTCCGACCTGAACGACCTGTACCGCCGCGTCATCAACCGCAACAACCGCCTGCGCCGCCTGCTCGAACTGAGCGCGCCGGACATCATCGTGCGCAATGAAAAGCGCATGCTGCAGGAATCGGTCGATGCGCTGCTGGACAACGGCCGTCGTGGCCGTGCCATCACCGGCACCAACAAGCGCCCGCTGAAGTCGCTGGCCGACATGATCAAGGGCAAGCAGGGTCGCTTCCGCCAGAACCTGCTGGGCAAGCGCGTCGACTACTCGGGCCGTTCGGTCATCGTGGTCGGTCCGTACCTGCGCCTGCACCAGTGCGGTCTGCCGAAGAAGATGGCGCTGGAGCTGTTCAAGCCGTTCGTCTTCGCCAAGCTGCAGCGTCGTGGCCTGGCCACCACCATCAAGGCCGCCAAGAAGCTGGTCGAGCGCGAAGAAGCCGAAGTCTGGGACATCCTGGAAGAGGTCATCCGCGAACATCCGGTCATGCTGAACCGTGCGCCGACCCTGCACCGTCTGGGCATCCAGGCGTTCGAGCCGGTGCTGATCGAAGGCAAGGCCATCCAGCTGCACCCGCTGGTCTGCACCGCGTTCAACGCCGACTTCGACGGTGACCAGATGGCCGTCCACGTGCCGCTCTCGCTGGAAGCCCAGCTGGAAGCGCGTGCGCTGATGATGTCCACCAACAACATCCTGTCGCCGGCCAACGGCGAGCCGATCATCGTGCCGTCGCAGGACGTCGTGCTGGGTCTGTACTACATGACCCGCTCACTGGAAAACAAGAAGGGCGAGGGCATGGCCTTCGCCAACATCGCCGAAGTGAAGCGCGCCTACGACAACCGCGTGGTGGAACTGCACGCACGCGTCAAGGTCCGCATTACCGAAGTGGTGACCGACGAGGAAGGCAACAAGCAGAACAAGACCTCGATCGTGGACACCACGATCGGTCGCGCCCTGCTGGCTGAAATCCTGCCGGAAGGCCTGCCGTTCGCGCTGGCCAACACCGAGCTGACCAAGAAGAACATCAGCCGCCTGATCAACTCCAGCTACCGCCAGCTGGGTCTGAAGGACACGGTCGTGTTCGCCGACAAGCTGATGTACACCGGCTTCGCCTACGCGACCCGCGCCGGCGTCTCGATCGGCATCGACGACATGCTGATCCCGGACGAGAAGAAGGGCATCCTCACCGAGGCCGAAGCCGAAGTGCTGGAAATCCAGGAGCAGTACCAGTCGGGCCTGGTCACCGCCGGCGAGCGCTACAACAAGGTGGTCGACATCTGGTCGCGCACCAACGAGCGCATCGCCAAGGCGATGATGGACACCATCGGTACCGAGAAGGTGGTCAATGCCAAGGGTGAGACCATCGACCAGAAGTCGATGAACTCGCTGTACATCATGGCCGACTCCGGTGCGCGTGGTTCGCAGGCGCAGATCCGCCAGCTGGCCGGCATGCGTGGCCTGATGGCGCGTCCCGACGGCTCGATCATCGAGACGCCCATCAAGGCGAACTTCCGCGAAGGCCTGAACGTGCAGGAGTACTTCAACTCCACCCACGGTGCCCGTAAGGGTCTGGCCGATACCGCGCTGAAGACCGCGAACTCGGGTTACCTGACCCGTCGTCTGGTCGACGTGGCGCAGGACGTGGTGATCACAGAGGTGGATTGCGGTACCACCGAAGGCCTGATCATGACCCCGATCGTGGAAGGCGGTGACGTGGTCGAACCGCTGAAGGACCGCGTGCTGGGTCGCGTGGTTGCCGAGGACGTGTTCCTGCCGGGCAACGACGAAGATCCGATCGTGACCCGCAACACCCTGCTCGACGAAGCCTGGGTCGCCAAGCTGGAAGATGCCGGCGTGCAGAGCATCAAGGTCCGCTCGACGATCTCGTGCGAATCGGCCTTCGGTGTCTGCGGTCGCTGCTACGGCCGCGATCTGGCCCGTGGCCACCTGGTCAACATCGGTGAAGCGGTCGGCGTCATCGCCGCCCAGTCCATCGGTGAGCCGGGTACCCAGCTGACCATGCGTACGTTCCACATCGGTGGTGCGGCGTCGCGTGCGGCTGCGGTCGACAACATCACGGTCAAGACCACCGGTTCGGTCAAGTTCAACAACCTCAAGTCGGTCGAGCACGCCAATGGCTCGCTGGTGGCGGTGTCGCGCTCGGGCGAAATCTCGGTGCTCGACGCGCACGGCCGTGAGCGTGAGCGCTACAAGCTGCCCTACGGTGCCAACATCACCTCCAAGGACGGCGAAGCGGTCAAGGCTGGCCAGACCGTGGCCAACTGGGATCCGCACAACCACCCGATCGTTTCCGAAGTGGCCGGTTTCGTGCGCTTCGTGGACTTCATCGACGGCATCACCGTCATCGAGAAGACCGACGAACTGACCGGCCTGGCGTCGCGTGAGATCACCGATCCGAAGCGTCGTGGTTCGCAGGGCAAGGATCTGCGTCCGCTGGTGCGCATCGTCGATGCCAAGGGCAACGACCTGTCGATCCCGGGCACCGATCTGCCGGCGCAGTACCTGCTGCCGCCGCGCTCGATCGTCAACCTGCAGGACGGCGCCCCGGTGGGCGTGGGCGACGTCGTCGCCAAGATCCCGCAGGAAGCATCGAAGACCCGCGACATCACCGGTGGTCTGCCGCGCGTGGCCGACCTGTTCGAAGCGCGCAAGCCGAAGGATCCGGCGGTGCTGGCCGAGCGTTCGGGCATCATCAGCTTCGGCAAGGACACCAAGGGCAAGCAGCGCCTGATCATCAAGGACACCGATGGTTCGGAGCACGAAGAGCTGATTCCGAAGTACCGCCAGGTCATCGTGTTCGAAGGCGAGCATGTCACCAAGGGTGAAACCATCGTGGACGGCGAGCCGAGCCCGCAGGACATCCTGCGCCTGCTGGGTGTCGAGCCGCTGGCGGCCTACCTTGTGAAGGAAATCCAGGACGTGTACCGCCTGCAGGGCGTGAAGATCAACGACAAGCACATCGAGGTGATCACCCGCCAGATGCTGCGCAAGGTCGAGATCACCGATCAGGGCAGCAGCAAGTTCCTGAACGGCGAACAGGTGGAGCGTCAGCGCGTGATCGAGGAGAATGCGCGCCTGTCGACCCGCAACGAGCTGCCGGCCCAGTTCGATCCGGTGCTGCTGGGTATCACCAAGGCCTCGCTGGCGACCGAGTCGTTCATCTCGGCGGCGTCCTTCCAGGAAACCACCCGCGTGCTGACCGAAGCGGCCGTCCGCGGCACCTCGGACAACCTGCGTGGCCTGAAGGAAAACGTCATCGTCGGCCGCCTGATTCCGGCCGGTACCGGCCTGGCGTACCACAGCAACCGCCGTCGTGGCGCGTCCGGTCTCACCGAGTCGGAGATGCAGACCCTGGCCGGCACCCCGGCCGCGGTCGAGGCACCGGCAGCCGAAGTGGAAGCTGAACAGGCTTCGGAAGACTGAAACACCGGTCCGGCCGGTAGGGTCGAGCTTGCTCGACCACACCGATCGGGCCAAGGACAGGGCAGGGTGGACCGATCGCGGTTCGCCCCGCCAACCTGAACGGGGTACATGGAGGCCCCCCAGTAACGTTCCGGGATCAGGGACGGGCTTGACAGGAGGCGTTTGACTGCTTTCCTGGCAGGTTGCTACAATCGTCTGTCTCAGCAGGCCAAAATTTCGGCCTGCTTTAACATTTCCGCATCTCTGGTCGGATTTTCCGGCCACCAATCAGAAGAACCTACTGATGGCGACGATCAACCAGCTGGTCCGCAAGCCGCGGCAAGCGACCACCTACAAGAGTGCCTCGCCGGCGCTCGACAAGTGCCCGCAGCGCCGTGGCGTCTGCACCCGTGTCTACACCACCACTCCGAAGAAGCCGAACTCGGCTCTGCGCAAGGTTGCCAAGGTCCGCCTGACCAACCAGGAAGAAGTGATTTCCTACATCGGTGGTGAAGGCCACAACCTGCAGGAGCACTCCGTGGTCCTGATCCGCGGCGGTCGCGTCAAGGACCTGCCGGGTGTGCGTTACCACACCGTTCGTGGCTCGCTCGACGCCGCCGGCGTTGCCAAGCGTCGCCAGGCCCGTTCCAAGTACGGCGCCAAGCGTCCGAAGGCATAAGGAGAGAGCACTATGTCGCGTAAGGGTAATACTCCGCAGCGTTCCGTCCTGCCCGATCCGAAGCACGGAAGCGAAACCATCGCCCGCTTCATCAACATGGTCATGCAGAGCGGCAAGAAGTCCGTCGCCGAAAAGATCGTGTACGGCGCCATGGACGTGATCACCGAGAAGAACAGCAGCGCCAACGCCATTGAACTGGTGCAGAAGGCGCTGGACAACGTCGCTCCGGCGGTCGAAGTCAAGTCGCGCCGCGTCGGTGGTGCCACCTACCAGGTGCCGGTCGAAGTGCGTTCGTCGCGCAAGATGGCTCTGGCCATGCGCTGGCTGATCGACTCCGCGCGCAAGCGTGGTGAGAACACCATGCCGAAGAAGCTGGCTGCTGAACTGATCGACGCCTCGGAAAACCGCGGCGGCGCCATCAAGAAGCGCGAAGAAACCCACCGCATGGCCGAAGCCAACAAGGCATTCGCCCACTACCGCTGGTGAGTTTGACGGCCTTGTAAAACAGGCAGGGCAGCACCATTACGGTGCTGCCTCGCGGCCCCAGAAGGGCTGCGCCAATCCGAAGGCCGCCGCAAGGCGGCGTTCGGCCATCCGAATTCCAAGAAATCTGAGAGGCTCCCCGTGGCCCGTTCCACTCCCATCGAGCGTTACCGCAACTTCGGCATCATGGCCCACATCGATGCCGGCAAGACCACCACGTCCGAGCGCATCCTGTTCTACACCGGCAAGAGCCACAAGATCGGTGAAGTGCACGACGGCGCCGCCACCATGGACTGGATGGAGCAGGAGCAGGAGCGTGGCATCACGATCCAGTCCGCTGCCACCACCGCGTTCTGGAAGGGCATGGACAAGTCCCTGCCGGAGCACCGCTTCAACATCATCGACACCCCCGGGCACGTCGACTTCACCATCGAAGTGGAGCGCTCGCTGCGCGTGCTCGACGGTGCCGTCTTCGTGCTGTGTGCCGTCGGTGGCGTGCAGCCGCAGTCGGAAACCGTGTGGCGCCAGGCCAACAAGTACCACGTGCCGCGCATCGCGTTCGTCAACAAGATGGACCGTACCGGTGCCAACTTCCAGAAGGTCGTCGGCCAGCTGAAGGCCAAGCTGGGCGCCGTTGCCGTGCCGATGCAGCTGCCGATCGGCGCTGAAGACAACTTCAAGGGCGTCGTCGACCTGCTGAAGATGAAGGCCATCCACTGGGATGAAGCCTCGCAGGGCATGAAGTTCGAATACAGCGACATCCCGGCCGACCTGCAGGGCCCGGCGGAAGAAGCTCGCCAGTTCATGGTCGAGACCGCTGCCGAAGCCAGCGAAGAGCTGATGGAAAAGTACCTGGGCGGCGAAGAGCTGGCCGAGGCTGAAATCATCAACGCGCTGCGTACCCGCACCCTGGCCACCGAAATCGTGCCGATGTACTGCGGCTCGGCCTTCAAGAACAAGGGCGTGCAGGCCATGCTGGACGGCGTGATCCAGCTGCTGCCGTCGCCGGTCGACGTGCCGGACGTGAAGGGCGTGGACGTTGACGACGACACCGTCGAAATGACCCGCAAGTCGGACGACAAGGCTCCGTTCTCGTCGCTGGCCTTCAAGATCATCACCGACCCGTTCGTCGGCGCGCTGACCTTCTTCCGTGTCTACTCGGGCACCCTGAACGGTGGCGACACCGTGCTGAACTCGGTCAAGGGCAAGAAGGAGCGCATCGGCCGCATCCTGCAGATGCACTCGAACAACCGCGAGGAAATCAAGGAAGTTCTGGCCGGTGACATCGCCGCGGCCGTGGGTCTGAAGGACACCACCACCGGTGACACCCTGTGCGCCGTGGACGCCCCGATCATCCTGGAGCGCATGACGTTCCCGGAGCCGGTGATCTCGATGGCTGTCGAGCCGAAGACCAAGTCGGACCAGGAAAAGATGGGTCTGGCCCTGGGCCGTCTGGCGCAGGAAGATCCGTCGTTCCGCGTCAAGACCGACGAAGAATCCGGCCAGACCATCATCTCCGGCATGGGCGAGCTGCACCTGGACATCATCGTCGACCGCCTGAAGCGCGAGTTCAACGTTGAAGCCAACGTCGGCGCGCCGCAGGTGGCCTACCGCGAAACCATCACCCTGGCCGACGTCAAGTCGGACTACAAGCATGCCAAGCAGTCCGGTGGTAAGGGTCAGTACGGTCACGTCGTGATCGAGCTGTCGCCGATCACCGCTGCCGACCGTGCCGATCCGAAGCTGGCTCCGGCCATCAAGGACGACTTCCTGTTCATCAACGACATCACCGGCGGCGTGATCCCGAAGGAATTCATTCCGTCGGTCGAGAAGGGCCTGCGCGAAACCATCACCAGCGGTCCGCTGGCTGGCTTCCCGGTCGTGGACGTCAAGGTGAAGCTGGTGTTCGGTTCGTACCACGACGTCGACTCCTCGGAAATGGCGTTCAAGCTGGCTTCGTCGATGGCCTTCAAGCAGGGCTTCGCCAAGGCCAAGCCGGTGCTGCTGGAGCCGATCATGAAGGTCGAGATCGTGACCCCGGAGGATTACCAGGGTGACGTGATGGGCGACGTCAGCCGTCGTCGCGGCGTGCTGCAGGGTTCCGACACCACCGGTGACGGTTCGGCCAGCATCATCAACGCGATGATCCCGCTGGGTGAAATGTTCGGCTACGCCACTGCGCTGCGTTCGCAGACGCAGGGCCGCGCCACCTTCACCATGGAATTCGATCACTACGAGCCGGCGCCGACCAACATCGCCGAAGCCGTCATGAAGAAGGGCTGAGCCTCGCTCAGCCTCTCTTGAAACCACTTACGAACAATCAAGGTATAGAACAATGGCAAAGGGTAAGTTCGAGCGCACCAAGCCGCACGTCAACGTCGGCACCATCGGTCACGTCGACCATGGCAAGACCACGCTGACCGCCGCACTGACCAAGATCGGTGCCGAGCGTTTCGGTGGCGAGTTCAAGGCGTATGACGCCATCGACGCCGCGCCGGAAGAAAAGGCTCGTGGTATCACGATCTCGACCGCGCACGTCGAATACGAATCCCCGACCCGTCACTACGCCCACGTTGACTGCCCGGGCCACGCTGACTACGTCAAGAACATGATCACCGGTGCCGCCCAGATGGACGGCGCGATCCTGGTGTGCTCGGCCGCTGACGGCCCGATGCCGCAGACCCGCGAGCACATCCTGCTGTCGCGTCAGGTCGGCGTGCCGTACATCGTCGTGTTCCTGAACAAGGCCGACATGGTTGACGACGCCGAGCTGCTCGAGCTGGTCGAGATGGAAGTGCGCGAACTGCTGAGCAAGTACGAGTTCCCGGGCGACGACACCCCGATCATCGCCGGTTCGGCCCGTCTGGCGCTGGAAGGCGACCAGAGCGACATCGGCGTGCCGGCCATCCTGAAGCTGGTCGATGCCCTGGACACCTGGATTCCGGAGCCGGAGCGTGCGATCGACAAGCCGTTCCTGATGCCGGTGGAAGACGTGTTCTCGATCTCGGGCCGCGGCACCGTGGTGACCGGTCGTATCGAGCGCGGCATCATCAAGGTCGGCGACGAAATCGAAATCGTCGGTATCCGTCCGGTGCAGAAGACCACCGTGACCGGCGTCGAAATGTTCCGCAAGCTGCTGGACCAGGGCCAGGCAGGCGACAACGCCGGTCTGCTGCTGCGCGGCACCAAGCGTGACGACGTCGAGCGTGGCCAGGTTCTGGCCAAGCCGGGTTCGATCAAGCCGCACACCAAGTTCGAAGGCGAAGTCTACGTCCTGTCGAAGGACGAGGGCGGCCGTCACACCCCGTTCTTCAACGGCTACCGTCCGCAGTTCTACTTCCGCACCACCGACATCACCGGCGCTGCCAAGCTGCCGGAAGGCGTCGAAATGGTGATGCCGGGTGACAACATCAAGATGGAAGTCACCCTGATCAACCCGGTGGCAATGGACGAAGGTCTGCGCTTCGCCATCCGCGAAGGCGGCCGTACCGTCGGCGCCGGCGTGGTCTCGAAGATCATCGAGTAATCTGGTAGTATCTGCGCCCCGATGTTGCCTGGGTAGGGCATCGGGGCGTATCAAATGGGAAAGCAGGCACAGGATGTGCCTTGTGTTCCCCGGACCAGGAAGGGTCAATGCCATTCAGGCGGCGTCAACAGGCGACTGTTGACAGCTGCCTTGCGTGCCATTATGCTTCTACGTCTGGGCAGGCCTGGGAACGGGTCTGCCTACGTTTTTGAGGTCTACGGATTGACCTTGTCGGCCTGCAGGAGTGTGGGACGTCCGTATTCAGGAATTTCATGGGACAAAGCAACCCAGAGGCTTTGTCTGTCGCTCTTTTAACGAAGGAACCTACCGCCATGGCGGACCAAAAGATCCGGATCCGGCTGAAAGCGTTCGATCATCGTCTGATCGACCGTTCGGCCAGCGAGATCGTTGAAACGGCAAAGCGGACCGGCGCGCAAGTGCGTGGCCCGATCCCGCTGCCGACCAAGATCGAGCGTTACACCGTTCTCGTCTCCCCGCACGTCGACAAGGACGCGCGTGACCAGTACGAGACCCGCACGCACAAGCGCGTGCTCGATATCGTTGACCCGAATGACAAGACCGTGGACGCGCTGATGAAGCTCGAACTGGCTGCCGGCGTCGACGTTCAGATCAAGCTGACCTGAGGACTACGACCATGACGAAGAAGTATTCGTTGGGCTTCGTGGGCCGCAAGGCCGGCATGAGCCGCGTGTTCACCGAAGATGGTCGTTCCATCCCGGTGACCCTGATCGAAGCAACCCCGAACCGCATCGCGCAGATCAAGACCGTCGAAACCGACGGCTACAGCGCCGTGCAGGTGACCGTCGGCGCGCGTCGCGCTGCCCTGGTCAACAAGCCGGAAGCCGGCCACTTCGCCAAGGCGAAGGTGGAAGCGGGTCGTGGCCTGTGGGAATTCCGCGTTGAAGACGCGCAGCTCGGCGATTTCGCCGTTGGCGGCGAAGTCAAGGCGGACATCTTCGAAGTCGGCCAGATCGTCGACGTCCAGGGTGTCACCAAGGGTAAGGGCTTCCAGGGCACCATCAAGCGCCACAACTTCCGTATGGGCGATGCAACCCACGGTAACTCGCTGTCGCATCGCGCGCCGGGTTCGCTGGGTCAGCGCCAGACCCCGGGTCGCGTTTTCCCGGGCAAGAAGATGTCGGGCCACATGGGCGCGGTGCAGCAGAGCACCCAGAACCTGGAAGTGGTCAAGGTCGACGTCGAGCGCGGTCTGATCGCGGTTCGCGGCGCCGTTCCGGGCGCGGCGGGTGGCGATGTGATCGTCCGTCCGGCGAGCAAGGCATAAGGAGAGATGACGATGGAACTCGTTATCACGGGTAGCAACAACAAGGTCTCGGTCTCCGAAGCCGTGTTCGGTCGCGATTTCAGCGAAGATCTGGTCCACCAGGTCGTCGTTGCTTACCGCAACGCCGGTCGCGCCGGCACCAAGGCACAGAAGACTCGCTCCGAAGTGGCTGGTACCACCAAGAAGTCGAAGAAGCAGAAGGGCGGCGGCGCGCGTCATGGCGCACTGACGGCTCCGATCTTCGTCGGCGGCGGTGTCACCTTCGCGGCCAAGCCGCGCAGCTTCGAGCAGAAGGTCAATCGTAAGCAGTACCGTGCCGCCATGTGCGCGATCCTGTCCGAGCTGAACCGTCAGGGCCGTCTGACCATCGTGGAGGCCTTCGATGTCGAAGCCACCAGCACGAAGGGTCTGATTGCCAAGCTGGCCGGCCTGGAAGTGGGCAAGCGCCCGCTGATCGTCACCGAAGATGCCTCCGAGCACCTGTACCTGTCCGCCCGCAATCTGCCGTACGTGCAGGTGCGTGACGTCCAGGGCCTGGATCCGGTGTCGCTGGTCGGTGCCGACACGGTCGTCATCACCGCTGACGCGGTCAAGAAGGTCGAGGAGTGGCTGGCATGAACAGCAACGAAAAAATCTTCAGCGTGCTGCGTGCCCCGCGTGTCTCCGAAAAGACCGCGCGCCTGCAGGAACTCTCCAACCAGTATGTCTTCGAAGTTTCGAACGAAGCCACCAAGGCCGATGTAAAGGCCGCGGTTGAGCAGCTGTTCGACGTCAAGGTCGAAGCCGTCAACGTGGTCAACGTCAAGGGCAAGAACAAGTCCTTCCGTAACCGTGCTGGCCGCCGCGGCGATTGGCGCAAGGCGTACGTTCGCCTGGCCGACGGCCAGTCGATCGATGTAACGGCCAAGGCCTGAGGTACATCCCATGCCATTGATGAAATTCAAGCCCACTTCCCCCGGTCGTCGTTCGGCCGTGCGCGTGGTCACGCCCGACCTGCACAAGGGTGCTCCGCACGCCGCACTGGTCGAGTCGCAGAGCCGCTCGGGTGGTCGTAACCACCACGGCCGCATCACCGTGCGTCACGTCGGTGGTGGTGCCAAGCAGCACTACCGCATCATCGACTTCAAGCGCAACAAGCTGGGCATCCCGGCGCGCGTGGAACGCATCGAATACGATCCGAACCGCACCGCCCACATCGCCCTGCTGTGCTACGTCGACGGTGAGCGCCGCTACATCATCGCCCCGAAGGGTCTGAAGGCTGGTGATCAGGTGATCGCTGGTTCGGACGCCCCGATCAAGGCCGGCAACACCCTGCCGCTGCGCAACATCCCGGTCGGTACCACCATCCACTGCATCGAACTGAAGCCCGGCAAGGGCGCTCAGATCGCCCGCGCCGCTGGTGCGGCCGTGCAGCTGGTGGCCCGTGAAGGCATCTACGCCACCCTGCGCCTGCGCTCGGGTGAAATGCGTAAGGTTCCGGTCGAGTGCTGCGCCACCATCGGCGAAGTCGGCAACGACGAGCACAGCCTGGAAAAGCTGGGCAAGGCCGGTGCCAAGCGCTGGCGCGGCGTCCGCCCGACCGTTCGTGGTGCTGCCATGAACCCGGTTGACCACCCGCACGGTGGTGGTGAGGCGAAGGCCGGCCAGGGTAACCCGCACCCGGTCACCCCGTGGGGTGTCCCGACCAAGGGTTACAAGACGCGCCATAACAAGCGCACTCAGCAGTTCATCGTCCGCGATCGTAGGGGCTAATCGACCATGGCACGTTCACTCAAGAAGGGCCCGTTCGTCGATCACCACCTCGTCAAGAAGGTGGAGGCCGCTGCGGGCAGCAAGAAGCCGATCAAGACCTGGTCGCGCCGTTCGATGATCCTGCCTGACATGGTAGGCATCACCATTGCCGTGCATAACGGCAAGAACCACATCCCGGTTCTCGTCAACGAGAACATGGTCGGCCACAAGCTCGGCGAATTTGCCATCACCCGGACCTTCAAGGGTCACGGTGGTGACAAGAAGTCGGGCAAGTAAGGAGAGATGACAATGGAAGCGAAAGCCATCCTGCGCACTGCGCGCATCTCCCCGCAGAAGGCTCGTCTGGTCGCTGACCAGGTGCGCGGTCTGCCGGCCGAGCGTGCGGTCAACCTGCTGAAGTTCTCGGACAAGAAGGCTGCCCACCTGATCAAGAAGGTGGTGGAGTCGGCTATTGCCAACGCCGAGAACAACCAGGGCGCCGACGTCGACGAGCTGAAGGTTCAGACCATCATGGTTGATGAAGGTCCGACCCTGAAGCGTTTCATGGCGCGGGCGAAAGGCCGCGGTACCCGCATCCTCAAGCGCACCAGCCACATCACTGTGGTTGTGGGCGCCGGCAAGTAAGCGGATAAGGAAAAGACCATGGGTCATAAAGTTCATCCGATTGGTATCCGTCTCGGTATTTCCAAGGACTGGAACTCCAAGTGGTACGCCAACAAGGCCGAGTTCGCTGGTTACCTGGCAGCCGACCTGAAAGTGCGCGAAATGCTGCGCAAGAAGCTGGCTCAGGCCGGCATCAGCAAGATCCTGATCGAGCGTCCGGCCAAGACCGCTCGCGTGACGATCCACACCGCCCGTCCGGGCGTGGTGATCGGCAAGCGCGGTGAGGACATCGAGAAGCTGCGCAAGGAAGTGAGCGAGATGATGGGCGTCCCGGCGCACATCAACGTCACCGAAGTGCGCAAGCCGGAACTGGACGCGCAGCTCGTTGCCGAGTCGATCGCCCAGCAGCTGGAGCGTCGCATCATGTTCCGCCGCGCCATGAAGCGCTCGGTCGGCAACGCGATGCGCCTGGGTGCCCTGGGCATCAAGGTCAACGTGGGTGGCCGCCTCAACGGTGCAGAAATCGCCCGTTCGGAGTGGTACCGCGAAGGCCGCGTGCCGCTGCACACCCTGCGTGCCGACATCGACTATGGCTTCGCTGAAGCCAAGACGACCTACGGCATCATCGGCATCAAGGTCTGGATCTACAAGGGCGAAGTCTTCGATTTCTCCCAGGTTGGCCAGGAAAAGCAGGACGACACCCCGTCGCGCAACGATCGTCACGATCGCGGCGACCGTGGTGACCGTCAGCGCCCGGCTCGTGAAGCGAGGTAACGACAATGTTGCAACCCAAGCGAACCAAGTACCGCAAGGTACACAAGGGCCGTAACGAAGGCCTGAGCTGGAGCGCCAACGCTGTCAGCTTCGGCGAATACGGCCTGAAGGCAACCGCACACGGTCAGCTGACCGCGCGTCAGATCGAAGCGGCCCGCCGCTCGATCAGCCGCTACGTCAAGCGCGGCGGCAAGATGTGGATCCGCGTGTTCCCCGACAAGCCCATCACCAAGAAGCCCATCGAAGTTCGAATGGGTTCGGGTAAGGGCAACGTGGAATACTGGGTGGCCCAGATCCAGCCCGGCCGCATGATCTATGAAATCGAGGGTGTTACCGAAGAAGTGGCACGCGAGGCGTTCCGCCTGGCCGCCGCCAAGCTCTCGGTCACCACCACTTTCGTGACCCGTACGGTGCGCTGATGGATATCAAAACTCTCCGTGAAAAGTCGGCTGACGAACTGAAGGCCCACCTGATCGACCTGCGTAAGGAACAGTTCTCTGTCCGTATGCAGCAGGTCACCGGCCAGCTGCCGAAGACCCACGACATCCGCCGGGTCCGTCGCGAGATTGCTCGCGTCAAGACCCTGCTCGGCAGCACGAAGTAAGGATGGCCGCTATGAGCGACAATACTGAAAACAAGACGCTGCGCACGGTCGAAGGCCGTGTCGTCAGCAACAAGATGGACAAGACGGTTACCGTCCTGGTTGAGCGTCAGGTCAAGCACGCGCTGTACGGCAAGTACATCAAGCGCTCGACCAAGCTGCACGCCCACGATGCCGACAACGCCTGCAAGGAAGGCGATGTCGTCCGCGTGACCGAGATTGCTCCGATGTCCAAGACCAAGAACTGGCGCGTGGTGGAAGTCATCACGCGTGCGGCTGAATAAGGAGTCTGAATCATGATCCAGATGCAGAGCTACCTTGACGTCGCGGACAATTCGGGTGCCAAGCAGGTGATGTGCTTCAAGGTGCTGGGTGGTTCCAAGCGCCGTTACGCCGGCATCGGCGACATCATCAAGGTCACCGTGAAGGATGCGATTCCGCGCGGCAAGGTCAAGAAGGGTGAAGTGTATGACGCCGTCGTGGTGCGTACCCGCAAGGGTGTGCGTCGCGCCGACGGCTCGCTGATCCGCTTCGACGGCAACGCTGCCGTTCTGCTGAACAACAAGCAGGAGCCGATCGGCACCCGTATCTTCGGGCCGGTGACCCGTGAACTTCGTTCGGAGAAGTTCATGAAGATCGTCTCGCTCGCTCCCGAAGTGCTGTGAGCGACAGGAGATAATCATGGCTAACCGTATCAAGAAGGGCGACCAGGTCGTCGTCAACACCGGCAAGGACAAGGGCAAGCAGGGCGAAGTCGTCCGCGTCGACGGCGACCGCGTGGTCGTCGCCAACGTGAACATCGTCAAGCGCCACACCAAGCCGAACCCGCAGGCAGGCGTTGCCGGCGGCGTGGTCGAGCGTGAAGCTTCGATCCATATCTCCAACGTGAATGTGCTGAACCCGGCTTCGGGCAAGGGCGAACGCGTTGGCTTCAAGGTGCTGGAGGATGGACGCAAACTGCGTGTGTTCCGCTCCAGCGGTGAGGCGCTCGACGCCTGAGGAATGTGAAGATGACTTCCCGTCTCGAAAAGTTCTACAAGGAAGAAGTGGTGCCGGCGCTGATGAAGCAGTTCGGCTACACCAATCCGATGGAAGTGCCGAAGCTCGTCAAGGTCACCCTGAACATGGGTGTCGGCGAAGCGGCCACCAACAAGAAGATCCTGGAAAACGCCGTCGGCGACATGACCAAGATTTCCGGCCAGAAGCCGGTTGTCACCAAGTCGCGTATCTCGGTTGCGTCGTTCAAGATCCGTGATGGCTGGCCGATCGGCTGCAAGACCACGCTGCGTCGCCACAAGATGTACGAGTTCCTGGACCGCCTGATCAACATCTCGCTGCCGCGCGTGCGCGACTTCCGTGGTGTTTCCGGTCGTTCCTTCGACGGTCGCGGCAACTTCAACATGGGTGTGAAGGAACAGATCATCTTCCCGGAAATCGACTTCGACGCCGTCGACGCGATCCGCGGTATGGATATCGCCATCACCACCACTGCGAAGACCGACGCGGAAGCGAAGGCGCTGCTGGCAGCGTTCAAGTTCCCGTTCCGTAACTGATCTGTCGAGGAAACCGAAATGGCAAAGACCTCCATGGTCAACCGCGACATCAAGCGGGAAAAGCTGGCCAAGAAGTACGCTGACAAGCGTGCGGCTCTGAAGAAGATCGTGTCCTCGGTGGACGCGAGCTACGACGAGAAGATCGAAGCCGCTACCAAGCTGGCCAAGCTGCCGCGCGACTCGTCGCCGAGCCGCCAGCGCAACCGCTGCGAGCTGTCCGGCCGTCCGCGTGGCGTTTACAGCAAGTTCGGCCTCGGCCGCAACAAGCTGCGTGAAGCCACCATGCGTGGCGACGTCCCGGGCCTGCGCAAGGCCAGCTGGTAATCCCAGCCGGCCCTGCGATCAGGAGCCCCCCGTGGGCTCCTGAACCGGGGAGGGGAGGCATTCAGCTTCCCTTCTGCGAAAAAACCCGAAGAGCCCGACGCAAGTCGGGCTCTTTTGGCGTATACTCCCGCGTCTTGCCCTGTGCAAACCGGGTTTTAGGGCGGGCCACTGGCCTGCCGCAAGAAGGGACCTGGCCCGTTTCCAGGAGACAACAGATTTTCGCGAAAGCGGATATCGGTGCACTCAAAGGTACTCATATGAGCATGACTGATCCCATCGCCGACCTGCTGGTCCGCATCAAGAATGCGGCTGCGGTTGGCAAGCAGACGGTGAAAGCCCCGTCGTCCAAGATCAAGGTTGCGATCGCCCAGGTCCTGAAGGACGAGGGTTACATCACCGACCTGCGCGTGACCCAGCTGGAAAACAACAAGTCCGAGCTGGAAATCGTGCTGAAGTATTTCGAAGGCAAGCCGGTCATCGCGACCCTGAAGCGCTTCTCGCGTTCGGGCCTGCGCCAGTACCGCGGCAAGAGCGAGCTGCCGAAGGTCATGAACGGCCTGGGTATCTCCATCATTTCCACCTCCAAGGGCATCATGACTGATGCGCAGGCGCGCCAGCTGGGCGTCGGCGGCGAAGTCCTGTGCTTCGTGGCCTAAGGCGAAAGGAGTAGAACTATGTCCCGCGTAGCCAAGAAGCCCGTCGACCTGGGTAAGGTTGAACTGAACGTCCAGTCCGAATCCGTCACCGTCAAGGGCCCGAAGGGCACCCTGTCGCTGGCCAAGCCGGCCGGCATTGCCATCAACGTCGACAACGGCGTTGCCACCCTGAGCACCGAGAATGCTGAGCTGGTCGCGCTGACCGGTACCGTGCGTGCGATCCTGTCCAACATGGTCAAGGGCGTGTCCGAAGGCTTCGAGCGCAAGCTGGAGCTGGTCGGCGTGGGTTACCGCGCTGCCATGCAGGGCAAGGACCTGAGCCTGTCGCTGGGCTTCTCGCACCCGGTCGTGTTCGTGGCGCCGGAAGGCATCACGCTGTCGACCCCGACCCAGACCGAGATCCTGGTCCAGGGCGCTGACAAGCAGGTCGTCGGTGAAGTCGCCGCCAAGATCCGTGCGTTCCGCAAGCCGGAACCGTACAAGGGCAAGGGCGTGAAGTACTCCGACGAAGTCATCATCCGTAAGGAAGCCAAGAAGGCCTAATTAGGTCCTTCCGCTTTCAAGGGAAAAACAAAATGAACAAGAACATCGCCCGCCTGCGTCGCGCCAAGTCGACCCGCGCCCACATCCGTGAGCTCGGCGTTGCCCGTCTGTCGGTGCTGCGCACCGGTCAGCACCTGTACGCCCAGGTCTTCACTGCCGACGGTTCCAAGGTGCTGGCTGCTGCCAACACCACCCAGGCCGACATCAAGGAAGGCCTGAAGAACGGCAAGAACGCTGACGCCGCTGCCAAGGTTGGCCGCATCGTCGCTGAGCGCGCCAAGGCCGCCGGCGTCGAGAAGGTTGCCTTCGATCGTTCGGGCTACCGCTACCACGGCCGCATCAAGGCCCTGGCAGAAGCCGCCCGCGAAGCCGGCCTGCAGTTCTAAGGGATAAGGGCAGGGGACTTCGCGTCCTCTGCCCGCCTGCTCGCCAGCCTGAGTGAGGCTGGACGGCGCCGCTCTTCTGCAGCGGCCCACCGGAACGACGCGTCACTCCACAACCATAAGCGGCCTCGAGCCGTACATACCCAAACAACCAAGGAATCAACATGGCAGAAGAGCGTCAGCAGCGGGGTCGCGATCGCGACCGTAACCGCGAAGAGAAGATCGACGACGGCATGATCGAAAAGCTGGTCGCGGTCAACCGCGTCAGCAAGACCGTCAAAGGTGGCCGCCAGTTCACCTTCACCGCCCTGACCGTGGTCGGCGACGGCGAAGGCAAGGTCGGTTTCGGCTATGGCAAGGCCCGCGAAGTGCCGGTCGCCATCCAGAAGTCGATGGAGCAGGCTCGCAAGAACCTGGTCAGCGTTGACCTGAACAACGGCACCCTGTGGCACACCATCAAGGATGGTCACGGCGCAGCCCGCGTGTTCATGCAGCCGGCTTCGGAAGGTACCGGCGTCATTGCCGGCGGTGCCATGCGTGCCGTGCTGGAAGCGGTTGGCGTGAAGAACGTGCTGGCCAAGGCCACCGGCTCGCGCAACCCGATCAACCTGGTGCGTGCCACCGTGAAGGGCCTGACTGCAGCGCAGTCGCCGGCTCGCATCGCGGCCAAGCGCGGCAAGAAGGTGGAGGAACTCAACCATGGCTAATGAGTCCAACAAGACTGTGAAGGTGCGCCTGGTGCGCGGCCTGCGTGGTGCTCAGTCGCGTCACCGCCTGTCGGTGCGTGCTCTGGGTCTGAACAAGCTCAACGATGTGCGTGAACTGAAGGACAGCCCGCAGGTCCGCGGCCTGATCAACACCGTTCACTACCTCGTCAAGGTTGAGGAGTAATCGATCATGACTCTGCGTCTCAATGAACTGAGCCCGGCACCGGGCGCCCGCACCGAGCGCACCCGCGTCGGTCGCGGTATCGGCTCGGGCCTGGGCAAGACTGCCGGCCGCGGCCACAAGGGTTCGTTCGCCCGCAAGGGTGGCGGCAAGATCAAGGCTGGCTTCGAAGGCGGCCAGACCCCCATGCAGCGTCGTCTGCCGAAGATCGGCTTCCGTTCGCCGATCGCCAAGGACACCGCTGAAGTGCTGCTGTACGCGCTGGACAAGCTGCCGGCCGGTGAGATCGACTTCGCCGCCCTGCGTGCTGCCAAGCTGGTCCCGAGCACTGCCAAGAAGGCCAAGGTCGTCGTCAAGGGCGAAGTGACCAAGGCGTTCACCCTGAAGGGTATTGCTGCCACGGCTGGTGCCAAGGCCGCGATCGAAGCTGCCGGCGGCAGCGTAACGGAGTAAGAAAATCATGGCGCAAGCTGGCATCGGTAACCTCGCGGGCGGAATGGGCAAGTTCACTGAACTTCGCCAACGTTTGCTGTTCGTCGTCGGGGCTTTGATCGTCTATCGCATCGGCTGCTACGTGCCGGTGCCGGGCGTCAATCCCGATGCCATGCTTGCCATGATGCAACAGCAGGGCGGCGGCATCGTGGACATGTTCAACATGTTCTCGGGCGGCGCCCTGCACCGTTTCAGCATCTTCGCGCTGAACGTGATGCCGTACATCTCGGCATCGATCGTGATGCAGCTGGCCGTGCACATCTTCCCCGCCCTGAAGGCGATGCAGAAGGAAGGTGAGTCCGGTCGCCGCAAGATCACCCAGTATTCGCGCATCGGCGCCGTGCTGCTGGCAGTGGTGCAGGGCGGTTCGATCGCGCTGGCCCTGCAGGGCCAGGTCTCGCCGTCGGGCGCTCCGGTCGTGTACGCACCGGGCATGGGCTTCGTGCTCACCGCCGTGGTCGCGCTGACCGCCGGCACCATGTTCCTGATGTGGGTCGGTGAGCAGGTCACCGAGCGCGGCATCGGCAACGGCGTGTCGCTGATCATCTTCGCCGGTATCGTGGCGGGCCTGCCGGGTGCGGTCATCCACACCTTCGACGCCTACCGCGACGGCAACATCCAGTTCATCCAGCTGCTGCTGATCGCCATCGTCGTGCTCGCCTTCACCTTCTTCGTGGTGTTCGTCGAGCGTGGCCAGCGCCGGATCACGGTCAATTACGCGCGCCGCCAGGGCGGTCGCAACGCGTACATGAACCAGACCTCGTTCCTGCCGCTGAAGCTCAACATGGCCGGCGTCATCCCGGCGATCTTCGCCTCGAGCCTGCTGGCCTTCCCGGCCACCCTGGCCATGTGGTCCGGCCAGGCGGCCAACCAGAGCAGCTTCGGCCAGGTTCTGCAGAAGGTCGCCAATGCCCTGGGCCCGGGTGAACCGCTGCACATGATCGTGTTCGCCGCACTGATCACCGGCTTTGCGTTCTTCTACACCGCGCTGGTGTTCAACTCGCAGGAAACCGCCGACAACCTGAAGAAGTCCGGCGCGCTGATTCCGGGCATCCGTCCGGGCAAGGCCACCGCCGACTACATCGACGGTGTGCTGACCCGCCTGACCGCGGCCGGCTCGGCCTACCTGGTGATCGTCTGCCTGCTGCCGGAACTGATGCGCACGCAGCTGAACGCCTCGTTCTACTTCGGCGGTACTTCGCTGCTGATCGTGGTGGTGGTGGTGATGGACTTCATCGCCCAGGTGCAGGCGCATCTGATGTCCCACCAGTACGAGAGCCTGCTGAAGAAGGCCAACCTGAAGGGCGGCAACCGCGGCGGCTTTGCCCGCGGCTGATTGGCCTGTTATACTTTCGTCTTCCTGACGTGATGGTCCCTCCGCTTCGCGGACTCCGGCCACACAAACGAAGGGCGGCCCCCGCAGCGGTTCCGGGTGGGGGTGTGATGAGGTGGTCCCGCGCTGGAGTAGCGCGGGCGGCTCCGGGGGAAACTCCAGGTCCAACCCCATCCGGCGCCGGAGCCTGGGCACACTCCCCAGGCCGGGTTCATGAAACCAATGGTTTCACGGGCTTCCATGTAAACCGGAACCTTGTTAGTATCGCTAGTTCACTTTTTTGATCCATCCTGCCGGATTGGCGTGCCCGAGGCGCGCTGTCGGCCATCACTCAGCTGGAGAACCGCGTCATGGCGCGTATTGCAGGCGTCAACCTGCCAGCCCAGAAGCATGTCTGGGTCGGGTTGCAAAGCATTTACGGCATCGGCCGTACCCGTTCGAAGAAGGTCTGCGAAGTCGCAGGCGTTGCTTCGACCACCAAGATCCGCGATCTGTCGGAGCCGGAAATCGAGCGCCTGCGCGCCGAAGTCGGCAAGTACATCGTGGAAGGCGATCTGCGTCGTGAGATCGGCATCGCGATCAAGCGCCTGATGGACCTGGGCTGCTACCGCGGCCTGCGTCACCGTCGTGGCCTCCCGCTGCGTGGCCAGCGCACCCGTACCAACGCCCGCACCCGCAAGGGTCCGCGCAAGGCGATCAAGAAGTAAGGGACTGAGAAATGGCTAAGCCCGCTGCTAAGACCAAGAAGAAGATCAAGCGCGTCGTCACTGACGGCGTTGCCCACGTCCACGCTTCGTTCAACAACACCATCGTCACCATCACCGACCGCCAGGGCAACGCTCTGTCGTGGGCGACCTCCGGTGGCGCTGGCTTCCGCGGTTCGCGCAAGTCGACCCCGTTCGCTGCCCAGGTGGCTGCTGAAAAGGCCGGTCGTGCTGCGCTGGACTACGGCGTGAAGTCGCTGGAAGTCCGCATCAAGGGCCCGGGTCCGGGCCGTGAGTCGGCCGTGCGTTCGTTGAACAACGTCGGCTACAAGATCACCAACATCATCGACGTGACGCCTATCCCGCACAACGGGTGCCGTCCGCCGAAGAAGCGTCGCGTCTAAAGGGAGCGATAAGAAATGGCTCGTTATATCGGTCCTACCTGTAAGCTCGCCCGTCGCGAAGGCGCCGACCTGTCCCTGAAGAGCCCGGCGCGTGCGCTGGACTCCAAGTGCAAGCTGGAGCAGAAGCCCGGCCAGCACGGCGCCACTGCCCGCAAGGGCAAGCTGTCCGACTACGCCACCCAGCTGCGTGAAAAGCAGAAGGTCAAGCGTATCTACGGCCTGCTGGAGCGCCAGTTCCGCAACTACTACAAGAAGGCCTCGACCAAGAAGGGCAACACCGGCGAGAACCTGCTGCAGCTGCTGGAAACCCGCCTGGACAACGTCGTCTACCGCATGGGCTTCGCCGTGACCCGTCCGGCTGCCCGTCAGCTGGTGTCGCACCGCGGCGTCACCGTGAATGGCAAGTCGGTCAACCTGGCTTCGTACCAGGTCAAGGCTGGCGACGCCATCGCTCTGTCTGAGAAGGCTGCCAAGCAGCTGCGCGTCCAGGAAGCCCTGACCGTCGCCGCCCAGCATGACCTGAGCCCGTCGTGGGTTGAAGTGGATTCCGGCAAGTTCACCGGCATCTTCAAGGCTGTTCCGGATCGTTCGGATCTGCCTGCGGACATCAACGAAGCGCTGATCGTCGAGCTGTATTCGAAGTAATTCACATTGGAGAGCCCCCGGCGACGGCCGGGGGTTCACTAGGAGAACCCGCAACATGACGGTTACCGCCAACCAGGTTCTGCGTCCTCGCGGTCCGCAGATCGAACGCCTTACCGACACCCGTGCAAAGGTCGTTATCGAACCTTTGGAGCGGGGTTACGGGCATACGCTGGGCAATGCCCTGCGTCGCGTGCTGCTGTCGTCCATCCCGGGCTTCGCCATCACGGAAGTCGAAATCGACGGCGTGTTGCATGAGTACACCACGGTCGAAGGTCTGCAGGAGGACGTGCTGGAAGTCCTGCTCAACCTGAAGGACGTGGCCATCCGTATGCACTCCGGCGACAGCGCCACCCTGTCCCTGTCCAAGCAGGGCCCGGGCGTTGTCACCGCTGCCGACATCAAGGTTGACCACAATGTGGAAATCTTGAACGGCGACCATGTGATCTGCCACCTGACCAAGGACACGGCAGTCAACATGCGTCTGAAGATCGAACGTGGTTTCGGCTACCAGCCGGCTGCCGCGCGTCGTCGTCCGGACGAAGAAACCCGTGCCATCGGCCGTCTGGTCCTGGATGCCTCGTTCTCGCCGGTCCGCCGCGTCGCCTATGCCGTGGAAGCGGCTCGCGTCGAGCAGCGCACCGACCTGGACAAGCTGGTCATCGATATCGAGACCAACGGCACCATCGATGCCGAGGAAGCCGTGCGCACCGCCGCCGACATCCTCAGCGACCAGCTGTCGGTGTTCGGTGACTTCACCCACCGCGACCGCGGTGCGGCCAAGCCGGCCAACAACGGCGTGGATCCGGTGCTGCTGCGCCCGATCGACGATCTGGAGCTGACCGTGCGTTCGGCCAACTGCCTGAAGGCCGAGAGCATCTACTACATCGGCGATCTGATCCAGAAGACCGAAGTGGAGCTGCTGAAGACCCCGAACCTGGGCAAGAAGTCGCTCACCGAGATCAAGGAAGTGCTGGCTCAGCGCGGCCTGTCGCTCGGCATGAAGCTGGAGAACTGGCCGCCGGCCGGTGTCGCCAGCCACGGCATGCTGGGCTGATATCGGTATTGCTTGAGGGCTCCACCGGCAACGGTGGAGCCTTCAACCGGTTTACCAAACATGCCACGACGAACCCCAGGTTCGCGGGCAGGGCGTCCAGGACGGGCGACCAGGACCATCCGCAGTCCACGCAGCAACGCCAGGATGGCGACAACGATCCGCACAGTCTCATCATTAATCAAGGAATATCACCATGCGTCACCAGAAGTCTGGCCGTAAGTTCAGCCGCACCAGCGCCCACCGCGAAGCGATGTTCAAGAACATGGCCGCCTCGCTGTTCAAGCACGAGCTGATCAAGACCACCCTGCCGAAGGCCAAGGAACTGCGCCGCGTTGCCGAGCCGCTGATCACCCTGGCCAAGGTCGACTCCGTCGCCAACCGCCGTCTGGCCTTCGCCCGTCTGCGCGACAACGAAGCCGTGGGCAACCTGTTCACCATCCTGGGCCCGCGCTACGCGAACCGTCCGGGCGGCTACCTGCGCCTGCTGAAGTGCGGCTTCCGCGCCGGCGACAACGCGCCGATGGCCTACGTGGAGCTGGTTGACCGTCCGGCCGTGGCCGAGGAAGTGGCCGAGTAATCGGACCGCTCCAACGCGACATAGTGAAAGCCCGGCATCCGCCGGGCTTTTGCGTTTCTGCAGGGTCGGAACGCGTGCCGCAGGTACGGGCTCTGACCCCGCAATGCTGGGCGCTGGGCCAGAGCCCATTGCATTCGCAAGGGGATCTGACCCTCACCGTTCCGACAGGCGTCACCTGTGGCGGTTCGAATGGCGCGCGCTCTCGGTTACGCTTGGCGCCTGATCACTTGAGCGTTGACGATGAATCCACTGCGCTGGCCCTTCCGCGCCCAGTTCTTCCTGGGCTTCCTGATCTGCGCGGGCCTGCTCGGCTACGCGATCTTCCTGCAGCTGAAGATGGGCCTGGAGCCTTGCCCGCTGTGCATCTTCCAGCGCCTGGCGTTCGCCGCCCTGGGCCTGTTGTTCCTGATCGGTGCGCTGCACGGTCCGTCCAACCGCCCCGGCCGGGCGACCTACGGCATCCTCGCCTTCATCGCTGCGGCGGTGGGCGTGGGCATCGCGGCGCGCCACGTCTATGTGCAGATGCTGCCGCCGGAGATGGGCGCGACCTGCGGCCCGCCGTTGAGCTTCCTGCGCGAGACGATGGGCCCGCTGGAGGTGTTCCGCACGGTGCTGACCGGCACCGGCAACTGCGGCAACATCGACTGGACGTTCCTGGGCCTGACCATGCCGATGTGGTCGGGCGTGTGGTTCGTGCTGCTGGCGCTGTGGGCGCTGGTGGTGTCGCTGCGCAAGGTCAGGCGCTGAACGTAGCCACGCATGGCGTGGCTCTACTGGGTAGTGCCGGCCGCTGGCCGGCACGCCGTGCTAATGCCGGCCAGCGGCCGGCATTACCTCAGAAGTCCTGCTGCAGGCTCAGGTAAGCGCCGCGACGCGGCCCCCACTGCGGGGCAAATACACCGACGCCGCCACCGTCGCGCAGCTGGTAGCTGCGATCCAGTGCGTTGATCACGGCCACCTGCACGTGCAGCGGATGCCCACTGTCGGCGTTGAAGTCATGCCCGGCGCTGAGGTTCACCTGCAGGTACGACGGCAGCTCGCCGCCGTTGGGCACGCCCTCGATATCCGAGCGCAGGCCGCTGCCGAACAGGTAGTTCGCACCGATCCGGTTGTGGCCGGCGAAGGCATAGCTGAGGCCACCGGACGAGGTCAGTTTCTGGTCGTGGTCCAGGTGGATCCAATGGTCGGCGACGTAGGCCAGGGCGTCCGGGTCGAGGTTGTACTGGCCGGTGATGACCTGGGTGCCGAGGGCCTTGTTGTATGCCGCATTGACGTAGGCGCTGAACGGGCCGTTGCTGTAGTCGGCACTGAACTCCAGGCCACGGATGTGGCCGCGGCCATAGTTGAAGGTCGAGTAGATGTACGCGGCGCCGAACTGGCCTTCGTCCTGCAGGCGTGCAACGCGACGGTCGTATGCGTCCAGGCCCAGGGTCAGGTGTTCGCCCAGCTGCTGCGAAACGCCGATGTCGTAATAGTCACTGCGCTCGGCCAGGGGCGTGGTGTTGCCGCCGCTGGGCTGCTGGTTGGTGGTGCCGTCGTACAGGGCGATGTCGCTGCTGGCGATCAGCTCGCTGGCCGGCGGCGTGAAGTAGCGTGAATAGCCGGCGTGCACGGTGGTGCTGTCGCTGGCATTCCAGACCACGCCCACGCGCGGGCTGAGCTGGCCTTCAGTGTGGCCGAAGGCCTTGTAGCGGTCGCCACGCAGGCCGTAGTTCACCGTCCAGTCGTCGCCGATCTTCCATTCGTCCTGCACGTACAGCGCCAGCGTGCTGGCATGGAAGGCGCTGCGGTCGGGGATCAGCCGCGGCGTGGTGCTGGACTGCTGGCCGCTGTCGTCCACCGGGAACACCCAGCTGTTGTTGCTGGCCTGTGCGTTCTCGTAATTGCCATACAGGCCATAACGCAGCGTGTGGTCGTTGCCCAGCGGCGTGGAGAAATCGGCCTGCAGGGTGTTGGCGCGGTTGCTGCGCTGTACCTGCGAGGCGACGCCGCTGAATACCAGGTCGCCGATGACATCCGGGTTGAACGCCACATCGCTGTAGCGCTGCCCGGCCGAGAGCTGATAGGCGGTGGCGCCGAGCGTTCCCTGCAGCACCAGCATGCCGAAGCGGGTGGTCTCGCGCTGGGTCTCGTCCAGCCGGCTGGAATCGAAGGTAGTGGTGTCGAGATAGCCGAACTGCGGCGTCTGGCCCGGATTGACCGGAATCTGGAAGCGGTTGTTGGCGAAGCCGGCAAACACACTCAGGCGCGTGCTGTCGTTGAGCAGGTAGGTGAGGTCGGCGAACGCCTTGCCCTGATGGGTATCGTCATGCAACGGCCTGCGCGTGTTGGTGGGGTTCTCCAGGCCAACATCGTTCTGGTCGTAGTTGCCGGTCAGGAACCAGCTCCAGCGCCCTTGGCTGCCCCACCAGGAGGCATTCGGGTTGAGCTTGCCGAATGATCCGGCGGTCAATCCGGCACTGCCGCCGTTGCCAAGCTCGGCGCCGCTGCGGGTGGTGATGTCGACCACCGCCGCCGTACGCTCGCCGAACTGTGCCGGCAGCGCGCCGTCCATCAGGCGGATGCTCTTGATGGTGCGGGCGTCCAGGGTCTGGCCGAAGCCGGAAATCGACTCGGGCAGCAGGACGCCGTTGATGCGGTACTGCAGATTGGCGTGGTCACCGCGGACATGTACGCCGCCGTAGGAGTCCTGTACCACGCCAGGCGCCTGCAGCAGCACCTGGCTGAGCGGCGCGGAGGCGCCCAGCGGCTGCTTCTGGATGTCCTCGGCGGTGATCTGGTACTGGCTGGCGCCGATGTCCGGCGACAGCGCATTGCGGGCCTGGTCGAGCTGGGCGTGGACGGTGACCGCGTCCAACTGGGTGACCGGCGCGGCCACATCATTGGCCGCAGCAGCGAAGGCAGGGAGGCTGGCCACGGCCAGGACGAGGGTGATGCCGGTAGCGAGAGGCGAGGGCTTCATGGGGAGGGGCGGAGCCTGGGGCGTAGGAGGGGCCGGTCCGTGACGTGTCAGTGTTACTCCGTAACAAATCATGCGCCTGTTGGAGCCGCTATGGACATGCCGTGTCTGGCCGCTCGCGGTGCCCTTTCCCCGCCGTTCAGGCTGCCGGACGCCGCCCTGGCCCTTTGCGACAGCGGCTGGCTCTGCGACCATGACCGCCCCCCACCCCGGAAGTCTGCAATGAGCCTGTCCGCCGTTCCGCCCGTGTCCGATCCTGCCGCAGCCGCCGTTGGCGCCGCCTGGTCGCCGGAGAGCTGGCGTGGCAAGACCGCGCTGCAGATGCCGACCTATCCCGATCCGGTGGCGCTGGACGCGGCGCTGCACGAACTGAAGCGGCTGCCGCCGCTGGTCACCTCCTGGGAGATCCTGGCGCTGAAGCAGCAGCTGGCCGAGGCCCAGGAGGGCAAGCGCTTCCTGTTGCAGGGTGGCGACTGTGCGGAGAATTTCAGTGACTGTGAATCGGGCACCATCTCCAACCGCCTGAAGGTGCTGCTGCAGATGAGCTTGGTGCTGGTGCACGGCCTGCGCCAGCCGGTAATCCGCGTGGGCCGCTTCGCCGGCCAGTACGCCAAGCCGCGCTCGGCCGACACCGAGACCCGTGACGGCGTGACCCTGCCCAGCTACCGCGGCGATGTGATCAATGCGCCGGCGTTCACCGAAGCGGCGCGCCTGCCGGACCCGAAGCGGATGCTGCAGGCCCACGCGCATTCGGCGATGACGATGAACTTCGTGCGGGCGCTGATCGACGGCGGCTTCGCCGACCTGCACCATCCCGAGTACTGGAACCTGGAGTGGGTGCGGCATTCGCCGCTGGCCGCCGAGTACCAGAAGATGGTGGCCTCCATTGGTGATGCGGTGCACTTCATGGAAACCCTGGCCGGGGCCCGCGTGCACAACCTCAACCGCATCGATTTCTACACCTCGCACGAAGCGCTGCTGCTGCCCTACGAGCAGGCGTTGACCCGGCAGGTGCCGCGCCAGCAGGGCTGGCTGAACCTGAGCACGCATTACCCGTGGATCGGCATGCGCACCGCCGCGCTGGACGGTGCCCACGTCGAGTACCTGCGGGGTGTGCGCAACCCGATTGCGATCAAGGTCGGGCCGTCGGTGTCGCCGGACCAGCTGCTGCGCCTGATCGACGTGCTCAACCCGCACGACGAACCGGGCCGCCTGAGCTTCATACATCGCATGGGCGCGGCACAGATTGCCGAAAAGCTGCCGCCGCTGCTGGATGCGGTCAAGCGCGACGGCCGCCGCGTGCTGTGGGTGTGCGATGCGATGCATGGCAATACCGAAAGCACGGCCAATGGCTTCAAGACGCGCCGCTTCGACAACGTGCGTGGCGAAGTGGAGATGTCGTTCGACCTGCATGCGGCCGCAGGCACGCGCCTGGGTGGCGTGCATCTGGAGCTGACCGGCGAGGACGTGACCGAATGCACCGGTGGTGCGCGCGAACTGACCGAGCGTGACCTGGAGCGTGCGTACCGCTCGACGGTGGACCCGCGGTTGAACTACGAGCAGTCGCTGGAGATTGCGATGGCGATCGTGCGCAAGCAGGAACAGGTGCGGTAAGTGTGTTGCGGCAGGGCTTGCAGCCCTGCACCTGCTGCAATCAACGGCAACGGCAACGGCAACGGCAAAAGCCGAAGCGGCATTCCGTGGGATGGCGGGACGGTGTGGGTAGCCAGGACACGCCGTAAACCCATCCATGGGGGCTCGATGGCGCCATCCATGGCGCCAACGGTCCTGCCTACCCACACCGTCCCACCTCTGACGGATTCCTGCGGCCGTGGGTAGGTGTCGACCTTGGTCGACACGGTGGATCCACGCCTTGCATGGATGAATCTCCATCGACATCGAATATTTCGATTTCGGAACGATTTGAGCCGAGCGTGGCTCGGCTCTACAGAAGAGCGGGCAGATCGCGGAAAACTGTCGAAGGCGGGGTGGGTCCGGTTGCGGGGGCGTGAGCCGCATGGATGCGGCGACCGAGCCTCCATGGAGGGATTCACGGCGTCCCCCGCAACCGGACCCACCTCGCCATCCCACAGGATGCACGCTGTTGCTGCTGAGGTTGCCGGCCAGCGGCCGGCACTACCGCGGGTGCAGGGCGCAGCCCTGCCGAGCCCCACCTACATTCTGCTTACGAACGTCTGACATTGCGCTCATCCGTGCTGGGCCACGCTGTGTATCTGCATGCAGAGTGACGGAGGTGGCAGCGGTGCACTGGCAAAGCGCGCAGGCCTACGCATGGCCGTTGGGATTGGCAGCATTGGTCGGCGGCATCGGTGCGTGGTTGATCCTGTGGATCTACCATCGATTGAAGGGACGTGATCGTCGGCGTGCGCGCATCGGGCGTGTGCTGGGGTTGCCGATGGCGACCGCCTGGCCGCTGCTGCTGCTGATCCCTGCATTGCAGGCCACGCCCCTGCAGGATCCGTTGCTGGGCCACCTGCAGCATGTGCTGCACATCGCACTTACGGCCTGCTTCATCTGGTTGCTGGTGCGTGCGGTGGCGGCCGGCGAGCGGGCGATCCTGCGCAGCCATCCCATCGATGTCGCCGACAATCTGGAAGCGCGCCGCATCCAGACCCAGACGCGGGTGCTCAGTCGCGTGTTGATGGGCGGCATCATCGTGCTCGGCGCATCGCTGGTGCTGTTGACCTTCCCGATGGTGCAGAAGATCGGCACCGCGCTGCTGGCGTCGGCGGGCCTGATCGGCCTGGTGGCGGGTATCGCGGCCAAGCCGGTGTTCGGCAACCTCATCGCCGGTCTGCAGATCGCGCTGACCCAGCCAATCCGGCTGGATGACGTGGTGATCGTCGAAGGTGAGTGGGGGCGTGTCGAGGAAATCGGCAGCAGCTATGTGGTGGTGCGGGTCTGGGACGAGCGGCGCATGGTGGTGCCCCTGACCTGGTTCATCGAGAATCCATTCCAGAACTGGACGCGACGCAGCGCGGATCTGCTGGGGACGGCATTCCTGTGGTTGGATTATCGCGCGCCTATCGCGGCGATCCGCAGTGAGCTGGAGCGCATCTGCCGGGGTGAGGCGCTGTGGGATGGACGCGTCTGCGTGACCCAGGTAACCGAGACCAGTGAACGCGCGATCCAGGTACGCCTGCTGGTCAGCGCGCGCAGCTCCGGTGATGCGTTCGATCTGCGCTGCCTGGTGCGCGAACGCATGCTCGATTTCCTTGCGCGTGAGCATCCACAGTCATTGCCGCAGATTCGCGCACGCGTACAGCACGATGACGAGCAGGACATGCCGCGTGGGCCGCGGGCGCGTACCGCGGATGTGCGCTCGCCGGGTGCGGAGGATGGCGAGGCGGCGATCGTGCCGGTGGAGGCGTTTGATCGGTAGTGCCGGCCGCTGGCCGGCAACGTCGGGATGATCGAGCAGCCGGCCAGCGGCCGGCACTACCGGAGGTCAGGATTCGCCGGCGTCACCGGAGGTCACGGCTCGTCGGCGTCGATCAGGGTGTCGGTATCAAAGTGCGGTGGCCGCCGCGCGCGCGTGCGTTGTTCATAGGCGTAGGCCATTTCGATCAGCTTCGGTTCGCTCCAGGCGGTGCCCATGAACAACAGGCCCACGGGCAGGCCGTTGATCTGGCCCATCGGCACGCTGAGGCTGGGATAGCCGGCCACGGCGGCGGCGCCATAGCTCTCGCCGGGGAAGTCGTCCCCTTCGCTTCGGATCGGCCAGGCCACACCGGTGGTCGGCGCCACCAGTGCATCCAGCTGGTGGGCGGCGAGGGCGGCATCGATGCCTTCCGGGCCGGCCAGCCGGCGTGCATCGCTGCGTGCACGGATGTAGGCGGGATCGGCCAGGCCGGCGGTGGCGTCGGCCTCCACCAGCAGCTCCTGGCCGAACAGGCCCAGCTCCTGCTTGTGGTGCGCCTGGTTGAAGGCGATCAGGTCGGCCAGGCGTCGCAGCGGCGCCCGGTGCGTGTTGAGGTAGCGCTCCAGGCCGGCCTTGAACTCGTACAGCAGCACCGTGCGCTCGGCCTCGGCCCACGCACCCTGGTTGGGCAGTTCCACCGGCACCACCACCGCACCAGCGCGGCGCAGTTCGGTGGCCGCCTGTTCCATCAGCGGTGGCATGCCCCGATAGGTCAGCAGCGGCGTCTGCAGCAGGCCGATGCGCTTGCCACGCAGGCCCTGCGGGTCCAGGCGTGCGGTGTAGTCATAGACCGCGCGGCCGGGCATGGTCGCGGTGGCCGGGTCGGCGTCGTCGCGGCCGGCGATCGCGGTCAGCACGGCCGCCGCGTCGGCCACGCTGCGCGTCATCGGCCCGGCGGTGTCCTGGCTGAAGGAGATCGGGATGATGCCGTCGCGGCTGACCAGCCCGACGGTGGGCTTCAGGCCAACAACCCCATTGATTGCGGCCGGGCAGACGATGCTGCCGTCGGTTTCGGTGCCGATGGCCACGCTGGCCAGGTTGGCCGCCATCGCCACCGCGCTGCCGCTGCTGGAGCCGCAGGGGGAGTGGCTGAGGCGGTAGGGGTTACGGGTCTGGCCGCCGCGCGCACTCCAGCCGGAGATCGAGTCGTTGCCGCGGAAGTTGGCCCACTCGCTGAGATTGGTCTTGCCCAGCACCACGGCGCCGGCCTCGCGCAGGCGTCGCACCAGGTAGGCATCGTCAGGACGGAAGCCCTGCAGTGCCAGCGAGCCGGCCGTGGTGCTCATCGGGGCGGCGTTGATGTTGTCCTTCAGCAGCACGGGAATGCCGTGCAGGGCACCGCGCACGCGGCCGTCGCGGCGCTCGCGGTCGCGTGCGGCGGCTTCCTTCAGGGCATCGGGATTGAGTTCGATCACCGCGCGCAGGCGTGGCCCGGCACGGTCCAGGGTGGCGATGCGCTGCAGGTAGGCCTGGGTGAGGGTGGTGCTGTCCAGTTCGCCGGCGGTCATCCGCGCCTGCAAGTCGGCCACATCGGTTTCGGCATAGGGGAAGGGCACGTTGCGGCTCGCAGGTTCGGCGGCATGCGCGCTGGACGCGGCCGGGCTGCAGCCAGCCGAAAACAGCGCAGGCAGCGCGCTGAGCAGGCAGATCAGCAGAGGCGGCAAGGACGGGCGCATGGGGCGGCTTGGTCGGCTCCAATCCCCAGTGTAGCCGGTGCTCAGCGGTGACGCTTGCGCAGGTCGCGGGCCAGCACGTAGACCACGATCAGGTTGATCGCCAGGATCGTCCAGGAGGGCCAGCCGGGGTGGCGGATGATCGCGAAGATATCGAAAGGCAGGTACAGCGAGGCGGTCAGGCAGCCCAGCCAGGAGGCCCAAGCCTTGGCCCGCCACAGGCCCCAGGCTTCGACCAGGTGCAGCAGGCCGTAGCCGATCATCCCCGCCGCGGCCAGGTGCACCGCGTCGGGGCTGATCATGTGCAGCAACGAGGGCAGGGTGCCATGGTCCGGATCCAGGCTGAAACGCCGGATCAGGACCATGATGCCGTGCCGTAGCGGCTGCGGTCCGAGCACTTCCAGCCCGGTGGCAGCCAACAGCGCCAGCATCGCCTTGCTCGCTTCGAGCAGGGCGATGACGTGGAGACCCGGATGCCGGTGCGGATCCGGGTTGTAACCGCTCGGGTTCACGGGGTGCTGGCTCAGCCGCCGCGCGAAGCCTTCTTGCGGTCGCTTTCGGTCAGGAACTTCTTGCGCAGGCGGATCTCCTTCGGGGTGATCTCGACCAGCTCGTCGTCTTCGATGAAGTCCAGGGCCTGCTCCAGCGAGTACTTGATCGCCGGGGTCAGCTGGATCGCATCGTCCTTGCCCGAAGCGCGCATGTTGGTCAGCGGCTTGGTCTTGATCGCGTTGACGGTCAGGTCGTTGTCCTTGGAGTGGATGCCGACCAGCTGACCTTCATACACGTTGTCGCCTTCAGCAGCGAAGAGCTTGCCGCGCTCCTGCAGCGGGCCCAGCGAGTAGGCCGGCGTGGCACCCGGCGCATTGGCGATCATCACGCCGTTGATGCGCTTGGCGATCGCGCCCTGTTCCTTCGGACCGTAATGGTCGAACACGTGGAACAGCAGGCCCGAACCCTGGGTGAGGGTCTTGAACTCGTTCTGGAAGCCGATCAGGCCACGGGCCGGGATCTGGTATTCCAGGCGCACACGGCCCTTGCCGTCCGGCTCCATGTTCTTCAGCTGGCCCTTGCGGGTACCCAGCTTTTCCATCACGCCGCCCTGGTGCACTTCTTCGATGTCCACCACCAGCTGCTCGATCGGCTCCATCAGCTGGCCGTCGATTTCCTTGATGATCACTTCCGGGCGCGACACGGCCAGCTCGTAGCCTTCGCGACGCATGTTCTCGATCAGCACCGACAGGTGCAGTTCGCCACGGCCGGAGACCAGGAACTTGTCGGCGTCTTCCAGCTGTTCGACCTTCAGGGCCACGTTGTGGACCTTTTCACGGTCCAGGCGGTCCTTGATCTGGCGGCTGGTCAGGAACTTGCCACCGGACAGGTCCTTGTTGCCGGCGAACGGCGAGTTGTTGACCTGGAAGGTCATCGAGATGGTCGGCTCGTCGACGGTCAGCGCCGGCAGTGCTTCCGGGGTATCCGGGGCGCAGAGGGTGTCGGAGATGGTCAGCTCCTGGATGCCGGAGATGGCCACGATGTCGCCGGCTTCGGCCGAGTCCTGCTCGATGCGCTCCAGGCCCAGGAAGCCCAGCACCTGCAGCACCTTGCCGTTGCGCTTCTTGCCTTCACGGTCGATGACCGCGACCTGCATGTTCTTCTTCAGGGTGCCGCGCTGGATGCGGCCGATGCCGATGACGCCCACGAAGTTGTTGTAGTCCAGCTGGCTGATGCGCATCTGGAACGCGCCTTCCGGGTCCACTTCCGGCTTCGGCGCGTGCTGCATGATCGCTTCGTACAGCGGGGTCATGTCGCCGTCGCGCACGGTGTCTTCCAGGCCGGCGTAGCCGTTCAGGGCCGAGGCGTAGACGATCGGGAAGTCCAGCTGCTCATTGGTCGCGCCGAGCTTGTCGAACAGGTCGAAGACCTGGTCGATCACCCACTCCGGACGCGCGCCCGGACGGTCGATCTTGTTGACCACCACGATCGGCTTGAAGCCCATCGCGAAGGCCTTCTGGGTGACGAAGCGGGTCTGCGGCATCGGGCCGTCCATCGCGTCGACCAGGATCAGCACGGTGTCGACCATCGACAGCACGCGCTCGACCTCACCGCCGAAGTCGGCGTGGCCGGGGGTGTCGACGATGTTGATGCGGTTCTTGACGCCGGTCCGCTTGTCTTCCCAGGTGATGGCCGTGTTCTTGGCCAGGATGGTGATGCCGCGTTCCTTTTCCTGGTCGTTGCTGTCCATCACGCGCTCGGCGAGGACGGTGCGTTCGGACAGGGTGCCGGACTGCTTCAGCAGCTGGTCGACCAGGGTGGTCTTGCCATGGTCGACGTGGGCGACGATGGCGATGTTGCGAAGATTTTCGATGGACATACGAAAGGGGGCCAGTCGGCGCCGGATTTGGAAAAAGAAGTCCAACATTATACGTCGAACTTGACGATTCGCGAAAAGGTGGATTTCACGCCCGGGCTGGCACCCATTCAGCTGGCTGCCCGCCGCTCCGGCCGAGGCCGCCAGGAGCCGCCGGCGCCGCTCCCCGTCCGGGGGCTGAAGCCGGGCTCTTCACCGATGGTCGAAGCCGCCGCCGACACGAGGCGGGTGTAAACTAGGGGGCTAGACGCATTCCCCTTTGTATCAAGGATCTTCATGTCCCTCATCGCCACTTTCGACACCACCCAGGGCCCGATCAAGGTCGAGCTGTTCGCCGACAAAGCGCCGCTGACCGTGGCCAACTTCGTGAACCTGGTCAAGCACGGCTTCTATGACGGCCTGATCTTCCACCGCGTGATCGCCGACTTCATGATCCAGGGCGGCTGCCCGCAGGGTCGTGGCACCGGCGGCCCGGGCTACAAGTTCGAAGACGAGAAGAATGGCGTGAAGCACGAGGTCGGCTCGCTGTCGATGGCCAACGCCGGCCCGAACACCAACGGCAGCCAGTTCTTCATCACCCACATCAAGACCGACTGGCTGGACGGCCGCCACACCGTCTTCGGCAAGGTCCTGGAAGGCCAGGCCATCGTCGATTCGGTCAAGCAGGGGGACGTGATCCATTCGATCACCCTGGAAGGCGACGTTGACGCCGTGCTGGCCGCCCAGGCCGACCGCGTCGCGGAGTGGAACAAGCACCTCGCCGCCTGATCCCCCTTCGAAACGGCCACCCACGGGTGGCCGTTTCCCTGTTCCCCGCCGCCCGCCAGGCCTGCGTGGCTCTGCCCGCGGCGTCCCATCAAACGCTTGCAAGCAAGAGGAAACCCCCATGAAAGCACCCGTTCGTGTTGCCGTGACCGGCGCCGCCGGCCAGATCGGTTATGCCCTGCTGTTCCGCATCGCCTCCGGCGAAATGCTGGGCAAGGACCAGCCGGTCATCCTGCAGCTGCTGGAACTGCCGGTCGACAAGGCCCAGGCCGCCCTGAAGGGCGTGATGATGGAGCTGGAAGACTGCGCCTTCCCGCTGCTGGCCGGCATGGTCGGCACCGATGACGCCGAAGTCGCGTTCAAGGACGCCGACATCGCCCTGCTGGTCGGCGCGCGTCCGCGTGGCCCGGGCATGGAGCGCAAGGACCTGCTGCTGGAAAACGCCAAGATCTTCACCGCTCAGGGCGCGGCGCTGAACAAGGTCGCCAGTCGTGACGTGAAGGTGCTGGTGGTCGGCAACCCGGCCAACACCAATGCCTACATCGCCATGAAGTCGGCCCCGGACCTGAAGCCGGAGAACTTCACCGCCATGCTGCGCCTGGACCACAACCGCGCCCTGAGCCAGCTGTCGACCAAGCTCGGCAAGCCGGTCGGTGGCATGGAGAAGCTGGTGGTGTGGGGCAACCACAGCCCGACCATGTACCCGGACTACCGTTTTGCCACCGCCGATGGTGCGTCGATTGCCGATGCGATCAACGACCAGGAGTGGAACGCCAACACCTTCATCCCGACCGTGGGCAAGCGCGGCGCGGCGATCATCGAAGCCCGCGGCTCGTCCTCGGCGGCTTCGGCGGCCAACGCTGCCATCGACCACGTGCGTGACTGGGTGCTGGGCAGCAACGGCAAGTGGGTCACCATGGGCGTGCCGTCCGACGGTTCCTACGGCATTCCGGAAGGCGTGATCTTCGGTTTCGCGGTGACCACCGAGAACGGCAAGTACACCCTGGTGAAGGATCTGCCGATCGACGACTTCAGCCAGAAGTACATCGACAAGACCCTGGCCGAGCTGGAAGAAGAGCGCGCCGGCGTCGCCCACCTGCTGGGCTGATACGGGCGGTACCGACCGTTGGTCGGTACGCTCACCGCAGAAAACGGGGAAGCTTCGGCTTCCCCGTTTTCGTTTGAACGGATACGCAAACCGATGATCCACCTGCACTACATCGACGACGCGCTGCTGGTGGCCGAGAAGCCGGCCGGCCTGCTGTCCGTGCCCGGCCGCAGCGAGGAAAACCAGGACTGCGTGGTCACACGCCTGCAGGCGGTGTACCCGGACGCGCTGACCGTGCATCGGCTGGACCAGGTGACCTCCGGCCTGTTGCTGCATGCGCGCGGCAAAGAGATGCAGGCCGCATTGTCGATGCAGTTCGAGCGGCGCCAGGTCGGCAAGTGCTACGAGGCCATCGTGCAGGGTTTGATCGAAGGCGAGGCCGGCGAAGTGGACCTGCCGCTGATCGTGGATTGGCCGAACCGACCGAAGCAGGTGGTCGACCGTGAGCGCGGCAAACCTGCTCTGACGCGCTGGCGCGTGATGGCACGTGATGTTGAAGCGCAGCGCACCCGCGTGGCGCTGGAACCGATCACTGGCCGCAGCCATCAGCTGCGCCTGCACATGGCCAGCCTCGGCCATCCCATTGTCGGTGACGTGCTGTACGACGCCGCTCCGGCGCAGCGCGTGCACCTGCATGCACGCAGCCTGCGGTTTACCCACCCGGTGACGGGCGAAGCGCTCGCGTTCGAGTCTGCGGCTCCGTTCTAGGGGGTCGGCAGGGCTTGCAGCCCTGCACCTGCTACGAGCCAGAGCAACGTCAACGTCAACGGCGAAAGCGGGCCATCCGTGGGTTGGCGGGGCGGTGTGGGTGGGCAGGACACGCCGTAAACCCATCCATGGGGGCTCGATGGCGCCATCCATGGCGCCAACGGTCCTGCCCACCCACACCGCCCCGCCTCTGACAGATTCCCGCGGCTGTTGGTAACTGCGGCCGTTGTTCCGCACGGCTGTTGGTAGATGTCGACCTTGGTCGACACGATTTTTCTTTCAGATATCGAATGAGTCATCCGTGCATGGCGTGGATCAAGCGTGTCGACCAAGGTCGACACCCACCAAGAGCCCAGGTAATGCCAGCCCGAAAGATTGCGGAGAACTGTCGAAGGCGGGATGGGTCCGGTTGCGGGGGCGTGAGCGCCATGGATGGCGCGACCGAGCCTCCATGGACGGATTCACGGCGTCCCCCGCAACCGGACCCACCCCGCCATCCCCCAGCAAGCCAGCTTCTGCTGTTGCTTCGGCTTCTGCAGGTGCAGGGCTGCAAGCCCTGCCGAACAAACCCACCCCCTACCAAGGTAGGGCGGCCCGCGCGGCAGCGCCGGACTATCCTCGAACCCATGACTTTGTCTGGGAGGGCTGCGTCATGAACTACGAGGAAACCTACCGTCGCTCGATCGACGAGCCGGAGGCCTTCTGGGGCGAGGAAGCCAAGCGCATCCATTGGCACAAGCCGCCACAGCAGGTGCTCGACTACAGCAATCCGCCGTTCCGGCGCTGGTTCGTCGGCGGTGAAACCAATCTCTGCTACAACGCTGTCGACCGCCATCTGGCCGACCGTCCCGACCAGCTCGCGCTGGTGGCCATCTCCACCGAAACCAACAGCACCCGCGAAATCACCTATCGCCAGCTGTATCGCGAAGTGAATGATTTCGCTGCCGTGCTCAAGCATCTCGGCGTTGGCCACGGCGACCGCGTGGTGATCTACATGCCGAACATGGCCGAGGCCGTGTTCGCGATGCTCGCCTGTGCACGCATCGGTGCGGTGCATTCGGTGGTATTCGGTGGCTTTGCCGCACACAACCTGGCGCTGCGCATCGACGATGCCAGGCCCAAGCTGCTGATCGCCGCCGATGCCGGCATGCGCGGTGGCAAGCTGATTCCGTACAAGCCGATGGTCGATGCAGCCTGTGCAGAAGCCAGCGCGCCGCCACCGCACGTGTTGATCGTGTCGCGCGGACTGGATGCGGCCGAGCCGCGCGTGCCGGGCCGTGATGTGGAGTACGCCGCGCTGCGTGCGCAGATCGGGCAGGTGGATGTGCCGGTGCAGTGGCTGGAAGCCAGCGAGCCTAGCTACCTGCTGTACACCTCCGGCACCACCGGCAAGCCCAAGGGCGTGCAGCGCGATGTCGGCGGCTATGCGGTGGCGATGGCACAGTCGATGGAAACCGTTTTCGACTGCAGGCCCGGGCAGGTGATGTTCTCCACCTCCGATGTCGGCTGGGCCGTGGGCCATTCGTACAACGTGTACGGGCCGCTGATCGGGGGTTGCACCTCGCTGCTGTATGAAGGGCTGCCGACCAACCCCGATCCGGGCATCTGGTGGGCGCTGTGCGAACAGTACAACGTGCGCACGATGTTCTCTTCGCCCACCGCGATCCGCGTGCTGAAGAAGCATGATGCCGACTTCATCCATCGCCACGACCTGCGCGCGCTGAAGTACCTGTTCCTGGCCGGCGAGCCGCTGGACGAGCCGACTGCGCACTGGATCAATGAGGCACTGGGCAAGCCGATCATCGACAACTACTGGCAGACCGAAACCGGTTGGCCGGCGCTGACCCTGCTGCCCGGCCTGGAGATGAAGCCGGTGCGCTTCGGCTCGCCCGGCTTCCCCAACCTCGGTTACCGGATGAAGGTGATTGACGAGAACACCGGCGAAGAAGTCGCGCCGGGACAGAAGGGCGTGCTGGTGGTGTCGCCGCCGCTGCCGCCGGGCTGCATGAGCACGGTGTGGAACGACGACAACCGTTTCCTGCAGAGCTACTTCAGCCACTTCAAGGAACTGCTGTACAGCTCGCTGGACTGGGCGATCCGCGACGACGATGGCTATACCTTCATCCTCGGCCGTACCGATGATGTGATCAACGTGGCCGGGCACCGCTTGGGCACGCGCGAGATCGAGGAGGCCATTTCCAGCCACCCGCGCGTGGCCGAGGCCGCCGTGATAGGGGTCAAGGACGAGCTGAAGGGGCAGGTGCCACTGGTGTTCGTCACCCTCAAGCAGGGTCTCAACGGTGAGGACCCGGCGCCGGTGGTGGCGGAGATGATGGCCACGGTGACCACCTCGCTCGGCGCGGTGGCGCGCCCGGCGCATGTGCATGTGGTCAACGCACTGCCCAAGACGCGGTCCGGCAAGCTGCTGCGGCGCTCGTTGCAGGCGCTGGCCGAGCAGCGCGACCCGGGTGATCTGTCGACCCTGGATGACCCCAGTGCACTGGAAGAGATCCGCCGCGCGCTGGGCCGCTGACCCGGTAGTGCCGGCCGCTGGCCGGCAATCCCGTCAATCCGGAGGTTGCCGGCCAGCGGCCGGCACTACCTGCGGTTCTTGCGCTAAGCTCGGCCTGTCATCGACCTGCAACACGCGGTGCGCGCCGGGGAATGCGTGTGCCGTCCGGGGATGACAGACAGGGGGCGTGCCCGCCAGGGCACGCAGGCATGGTGCATCAAGGGAGGGGGATGCAATGGCATTGCTGCACGCCAAGACGGCTGCTGGCCGTCAGGAAATCGAAGACCGTGGCCGGCGTCTGCCGGCGGCGTTGCGATCGATCCTGCTGATGGTCGACGGCCATCGCGACGATACCGAACTGCGCGGCCTGTTCGAAGGCCTGCGCGCACCGCACGATGCGCTGGAGCAGCTGGCAGCGCAGGGCCTGATCGAGGTGATCGGTGGCAGCGCCGAGACGGTGCCGATGCGCGGCATCAGCAGCGGCCGCGAACAGGACCCGGCGTTGTACCAGCAGCTGTACGAGGCGATGAGCGACGCCGTGCGGCGTCATCTCGGCCTGAAGGGCTACTTCATGCAGTTGAAGATCGAGCGCTGTACCGATGCGCTGGCGCTGGAACGCCTGTGCCCGGAACTGCTGGCTGCCGTGGGCAAGGCACGCAGCCCGGCGCTGGCGCAGCGCTGGTGGCAGGAAACCCAGGCGGCGATGGCGATCGACGGTGGCCAGGTCGTGCAGGCCTGAGCCAGCGCGTAAAGTGACCGGTTCACTTTCCCACAAGGAGTCCCGCGTGCAGGACGACCACCATGACAGCGACACCCCGGGCTGGGACGCGATCAACGCCGCGCTGGCGCCGCTGTATGCCGGCCAGGAACCGCGCCATTTCGGCACCGCGCTGCCGTACACGCTGGGTGGCCAGGATCCACTGGACGGCATCAGTGTGTACTGGTCGGATGCGCCGCTGCCGCACTGGCACTACATCACCTACGGATTCTCCGAGCTGTACACCAAGGAAAGCAGTGACGCTGCCGCCAGCGGCTATGGATTTGAACTGACCTTCCGTCTGGCCGCCGCAGCCGATGAACGCGCCGACGGCACACCGCCGGTGTGGCCGATGAACCTGTTGCAGAACCTGGCGCGCTACGTGTTCGGCAGTGGCAATGTGTTCGAGGATGGCCACCATCTGGATGCCAACGGCCCGATTGCGCTGGAGACCGACACGCGGCTGCGCCATCTGGCCTTCATCGCCGACCCGCAGTTGCCGGCGCGCGACACCGCCAATGGCCACCTGCAGTTCCTGCAGCTGGTCGGGCTGACCGACGAAGAGATGGCGGCGGTCAAGCGCTGGTCCACGCGCGGCGTGCTGCAGGCGCTGCAGCCGGCGATGCCGCTGTGGATCACCGATCTGCACCGCGGCAACCTGCTGGAGGATCCGGTATTGGCCGCACGCGTGCGTGCCGGGAGCGAGCAGGAGGGATCCAGCACCGGCATGTTGTTCATCGAGACCCTGGACTGGCGCCAGCAGGAGGGCGTGACCACGCTGGTGCTGGGCGCAGGGCAGGTGCCCAGTGTCTGCGAGCTGCTGCCGTTGCGCCTGCGCCATGGCATGTCGCTGGAACTGGTGAGCCGCCAGCGGCAGTGGGAGTTCAGCCCCGGCGCCGAGGGCGCAAGCGGCGAGCTGGGGCCGCACAGCGCGCGCTGGCCGTTGGACGAGCACGGGCTGCAGGCGCTGGCCGAGGTGCGTGCCGAGCGTGGCATCTACCCACTGGGCGCTGCACTACAGATCGAAGTGGTGCCGACCCTGTTGCGTGACGCTCAGGGTGAAGTGATCCGCCAGATCGGCTGACCACGCCGATCGCAGCGGTGGGGGCAGAGCCGCCTGCGGTGCAGGCGGATCCGACCCCGGGGGTGCCTCAGGCCAGGCCTTCGGCCTTCAGCGCGGCCTGCACGCCGGCATCGGCGTCCATGCGCGCCTTGTAGGCGGCCAGGTTGTCCAGGCCGGACAGGTCGACCTTGGTGCCGGCGGCCCAGCGCAGGGTGATGTAGAAGTACGGGTCGGCGAAGCTGCGGAAGCCGGCCAGCCACGGCTTGTCGGCCAGCTGCCGGTCGGCGGTCTCGAACAGGCCGCGCAGGCGCTTGTGCGCGGCGGCGCGGATGGCGTCGTACTGGCCTTCGTCGGCAATGAACTTGCCCGGCGCGAACAGCGGCGAGAAGGCCGGGTGCACGTCGGAATTGACGAAGGCCAGCCAGCGGGTGGCTTCGGCGCGCTGGCGCGCGCTGCCGTCGCCGCCGAGGCCGGCCTGCGGGAAGCGGTCGGCGATGTAGCCCATGATCGCGGCGTTCTGCAGCAGCACGAAATCGCCGTCGACCAGCGCGGGTACCGCGCCGGCCGGGTTAATCTTGAGGAATTCCGGACCCTTCAGGGTGTCCTTGTTCAGCAGTTCAACCTCGAACGGCTGGCCGGTCCACTGCAGGGCGATGTGGTCGGCGGTGGAACAGGCACCGGGCTTGCTGTACAGCTTCATGGGAACTCCAGGTGATGCGGGCGGGAAACGCCCACTATCCCAGAGCCTGGCGGCGGGCGGCAACGCTGCCGCCGGCACGGATCGTTACGACTGTCGCGGCTTGAGGTTCTGCACCTTATAGAAGGTGTGATCGCCGATGGTGGCCACCTGGTAGGCATTGCGCCAGTTCGGGCTGGCGATGGACAGCGCGGCGAAATGGCTGGCACCGGGCACGATCTCACGGCGCTCGCCGGCCGGCAGCGCCCAGTTGCGTTCGGCGTCGAAGGCGACGTTCATCGCCTCGCTCCAGGCCGCATCATTGCCCAGCTGGGTGCCGGGGGAAACGATGGTCGGTGCGAACTGCTTGCGCGCGGTGACCACCTGGCACATCGAGTCGCCCCACAAGCCGCTGTCGAGGCGGCGCAGGGCGACCTCGGCGACGGCCTGCTGGCCGCGCAGGGTCTGGTCGCGGGCTTCCAGGTACACGGTGGTGCTCAAACACAGTGAATCGGCGGCCGGCTGCGGCAACAACTGCGACAGCCAGAGAATCCAGGCCAGTTTCATATAACTCCTTGCTCCGTATGGGCCGCACTCTCCGGTTCCGGCCGCAGGGGCGACGGGAAGCGGGGCACGACTTGGCGTCATGGGGAGGCGGCCATCGGGGCCGCCCCGTGGGCAGCCCCAAAAGAAACGATCAGTACCGATCGAGGGGGCTGCGCCGGCTCACCGGAAACTGGCTGGTGAGCGGAAAGATGGCGCAAGGTAGGGGGGCATAGCCGAACGCATCGTGAACCGCTCGGCTTGACATTCAGCTTCAACAGGAGTGACGGAAATCACATTCCGCCCCCCATTCAGGCGCTTGTCAAAGCGCGGCGGCGACGCGGCTGCCTTGGTCGATGGCACGCTTTGCGTCCAGTTCGGCCGCCACATCGGCACCGCCGATCAGCTGCGCGCGGATGCCGGCGGCCTGCAGTTCGGATTGCAGCGCGCGGTTCGGTTCCTGCCCGGCGCAGATCACCACGTGGTCGACCGGCAACAGTTGTTCGCTGCCCTCCACGCGGATGCGCAGGCCTTCGTCGTCCACGCCCAGGTACTCGACGCCACCGAGCATGCGCACGCCCTTGGCCTTCAGCGTGGCCCGGTGGATCCAGCCGGTGGTCTTGCCCAGGCGCGCGCCGGGCTTGCCCGGGCTGCGCTGCAGCAGCCACAACCGTCGCGGCGAGGCTTCGGCCTGCGGTTTTGCCAGCGAGCCCCGCGCTTCGAAGCTGCTGTCCACGCCCCATTCGGCCATCCAGCGCTGCGGGTCCAGCGACGGCGACTGGCCGGCGTGGCTGAGGAATTCGCCGACGTCGAAGCCGATGCCGCCGGCGCCGATGATCGCGGCATTGGCGCCCACCTCGACCCGGCCCAGCAGCACGTCCAGGTAGCTGACCACCTTGGCATGGTCGGCGCCGGGGAAGTCGACCTTGCGCGGGGTGATGCCGGTGGCCAGCACCACCTCGTCGAATCCGGCCAGGCTGACCGCGTCGGCACGCGTGCCCAGGCGCAGCTGCACGCCGGTTTCAGCCAGCTTGTGGCGGAAGTAGCGCAGGGTTTCGTGGAACTCTTCCTTGCCGGGGATTCGTTTGGCCACGTTGAACTGGCCACCGATCTCCTCGTTGGCATCGAACAGGGTGACCTGGTGGCCGCGCTCGGCGGCCACCGTGGCGCAGGCCAGCCCGGCCGGACCGGCGCCGACCACGGCGATCTTCTTCGGCGCGGGGGTGGGGCGGTAGACCAGCTCGGTCTCGTGCGCGGCGCGCGGGTTGACCAGGCAGCTGGCCAGCTTGTTCTCGAACACGTGGTCCAGGCAGGCCTGGTTGCAGGCGATGCAGGTGTTGATCGCCTCGGCGCGGCCGGCGCGGGCCTTGTTGGGCCACTGCGGGTCGGCCAGCAGCGGGCGCGCCAGCGACACCATGTCGGCGCCGCCGTCGGCCAGGATGCGCTCGGCCACCTCGGGCATGTTGATGCGGTTGGTCGCCACCAGAGGCACCTTCACATGCGGCTTGAGCTTGGCGGTGACCCCGGCGAACGCAGCACGTGGCACCGAGGTGGCGATGGTCGGAATGCGCGCTTCGTGCCAGCCGATGCCGGAGTTGATGATCGTCGCACCGGCGGCCTCGATGGCCTGCGCCTGCTGCACGATCTCTTCCCAGTTGCTGCCGTCTTCCACCAGGTCCACCAGCGACAGGCGGTAGATGATGATGAAGTCCGGTCCGCAGGCTTCGCGGATGCGGCGCACGATCTCCACCGCAAAGCGCATGCGCTGGCGGGCGTCACCGCCCCAGGCATCGGTGCGTTTGTTGGTGCGCGGGGCGATGAACTCGTTGATGAGGTAGCCCTCCGAGCCCATCACTTCCACGCCGTCGTAGCCGGCCTCGCGGGCCAGCTTCGCGCTGCGTGCATAGTCGGCGATATGGCGCTCGACACCCCCGGCCGACAGTGCGCGCGGGGTGAACGGGTTGATCGGCGCCTTCAGCTTCGACGGCGCCACCGACAGCGGATGGTAGGCATAGCGGCCGGCATGCAGCAGTTGCAGGCAGATCTTCGCGCCGTGCTGGTGCGCGGCGGCGGTCAGCTGCCGGTGCGGGCGCACTTCCCATGGCCAGGACAGCTTGCCGCCGAACGGCTTCAGCCAGCCCACCACGTTCGGCGCGAATCCGCCGGTGACGATCAGGCCGACGCCGCCTGCGGCGCGCTCGGCGAAGTAGGCTGCCAGGCGCGGGAAATCACGGGCGCGGTCTTCCAGCCCGGTATGCATCGAGCCCATCAGGACGCGGTTGCGCAGCTGGGTGAAGCCCAGGTCCAGCGGGGCGAACAGGTTCGGGTAGGCGGATTCGTTGGCTGGCGACATGATCGATACGCTTGCGTACGGAAGCGCGAAGCGTGCCGGGAAACGGCCGCCGGGGCAAGGGCTGCGGGGGTAGTGCCGGCCGTTGGCCGACATTCCGGTCAGCTCAGGGCGATTGCGGTTGCCGACCAGCGGTCGGCACCACCGGCAGCGGCCGGCCGATCCCGAACCAGCCCAGGGTCACCCCGCACAGCGGGCCGATCAGCAGGGCAAAGACCAAAGTGCCGATGCCGACGTTGCCGCCCAGCCACCAGCCCAGCAGCAGCACGCTGCCTTCGATCAGGCTGCGCACCTTCCAGATCGGCCAACCGGTGCGGGCATGCAGCCCGGTCATCAGGCCGTCGCGCGGGCCAGGGCCCAGGCGCGCGCCGATGTACAGGCCGGTGGCCAGCGCGACCAGCAGCATACCGGTGCAGAACAGTGCCAACTGCCAGCCCAGGCCATCCGCTGGCGGCAGCAGCCACAGGCCGAACTGCGCCGAGGGACCGATCAGCAGCACATTGAGAACCGTGCCCACCCCCGGCTTCTGCCGCAGCGGCCACCACAGCAGCAGTACCAGCGCACCGATCACGTTGGTCGCCAGGCCGAACGACAGCGGCGTCTGCGCGGCGATGCCCTGCGACAGCACATCCCAGGGCGCCACGCCGATCGCTGCACGGATCATCAGCGAGGCGCCGAACCCGTACAGGAACAGGCCGGTGATCAGTTGCAGCAGGCGCAGGGGCAGGGCGGTGGGCATGGCGGGCTCGGGGGGAGGGGGATCTGTTTCCACCGTAGATCCGAATCAGCCGTCAGCATAGATACAGATGCTGGCCAATCCGCTGCCACAGGCAGAATCTGTAGAGCCGAGCCCATGCTCGGCTGCGTTGCCTGGCATCCTCAGCCGAGCATGGGCTCGGCTCTACATGACGCTTCAGTCATTCCCAGCCGGCCAGCGCCAGCTTGCCCACCGTGCGTCCGCTGGCCAGGCGCTGATGGGCGATGTCCAGGTTCGCGGCGTTGATCGTGCCCAGCGTCTCGCTGAGCGTGCCGCGCAGCTGTCCGGCGTCGATCATGCTGGCCGCGCGGCTGAGGATGCGGTGCTGTTCGATGCGGTCGGCGGTGGCAAAACGCGCACGCGCGAACATGAATTCCCAGTGGATGCCGATGCACTTGGCCTTGTACGGATCACCGATCCGCAGCGCGCCGCGGGGTTCGACGATCAGGCCGACATGGCCCTGCGGTGCCAGCAGCTGGCCCAGCTCATCCCAGTAGTGATCGGTGTCGGCCAGGTTCAGCGCGACCTGCACCTCGGCGATGCCCAGCGCCTGCAGCTGGGGGTGCAGGGGCTGCCGATGATCGATCACATGGCGGGCGCCCATCTGCCGGCACCAGTCGACCGAGGCGTCACGCGAGGCGGTGGCGATCACCTCGAAGCCCGCATGGCGGGCGAGCTGGATCGCCATCGATCCCACACCGCCGGCCCCGCCGATCACCAGCAGGTGCTGCCCGGCATGACGACGGTCATCGAGCTGCAGGGGCATGCGCTGGAACAGCAGTTCCCAGGCGGTGAGCGTGGTCAGCGGCAGTGCGGCAGCCTCGGCAAAATCCAGCGTAGTGGGCTTGCGAGCCACCAGCCGTTCGTCCACCCGTTGGTACTGCGCGTTGCAGCCCGGTCGGGTGACATCCCCGGCGTAATAGACCTCGTCTCCCGAGGCGAACAGGGTGACCTCATCACCGATCGCCTCGACCACGCCGGCGGCGTCCCAGCCCAGCACGCGTGGGGTGTCGAGTGTGGCCGGATCGGTGGCGGCACGCTGCTTGCCATCGACCGGATTGACCGACACCGCTTCGACCCGGATCAGCAGGTCGCGGCCACCCGGCGGCAGCGGCGGAGGCAGATGGACATCGTGCAGGAGGGGGGCGGATTCACGACTCAGGGCGACAGCTTTCATTGCGGCTCCGGCTGGGTGCGTCCCCTCATCATAAGGTTCCTCACGTTTGCCGAAATGCGCTGAACACGGTCATCCGTGGTGTTGCGCAGCATGTCGTTTTTCGCACTTAAACCCCGTCAAACCCTTGCAGAGTGAGGGTCTTGCGGATTTTCATCATCCTGTATAGGGTTTCAACGTCGGACCGGTGGACGGTCGGGCGCAACACTTCACATGTTACGGGACTGTTAACATGACCTTCACCCGCCTGAGCATAATGTTCGCGGCGGTGGCGTGCTGAATCGGCTGTCGAGCTTCGACGCAGTAGTGCTGGCCCATGCCTCTACCGGTTTCATACCCCCGAAATAGGAGCTGTACTCAATGAACAAGAAGATCCTTACTGCAGCGCTGCTGGGCGGCCTGGCTTTTGCCCAGGCAGCTTCTGCGCAGGAGTTCGATGACCGCTGGTACCTGACCGGTTCGGCCGGCTTCAACTTCCAGGACAGCGACCGTCTGACCAATGACGCTCCGTTCGTGACCCTGGGCCTGGGTAAGTTCATCAGCCCGAACTGGTCGCTGGACGGTGAGCTGAACTACCAGAACCCGAACTTCGACAGCAACCAGGACCTGAACTGGTCGCAGTACGGCATCTCGCTGGACCTGCGTCGCCACTTCATCAAGGAAGGCCGCGGCTGGAACCCGTACATCGTCGGTGGCCTGGGCTACCAGAAGTCGGAAGAAGAGTACGCCGCGCTGGACAACAACGGTCCGCGTGAGCGCAAGGACGGCAACGTTGCCGCCAAGCTCGGCGTCGGCCTGCAGACCACCTTCGACAAGCGCGTTGCTGTCCGCGCCGAAGTGGCCTACCGCGCTGACTTCGACGACCAGAGCGTTGCCGCCCGCAACGAAAGCTGGTTCGGCGACGTGCTGGCTTCGGTCGGCGTCGTGATCCCGCTGGGCCCGGCTCCGGTCGCGGCTGCTCCGGCTCCGGCTCCGGTTGCCCCGAGCTGCGCCGACCTGGACGACGACGGTGACGGCGTCAACAACTGCGACGACAAGTGCCCGAACTCGCAGCCGGGTCAGACCATCGGTCCGGACGGTTGCCCGGTGCCGGTCTCCATCGACCTGAAGGGCGTGAACTTCGACTTCGACAAGTCGAACCTGCGTCCGGACGCCGTGGCGATCCTGAGCGAAGCCACCGAGATCCTGAAGCGTTACCCGGATCTGCGCGTTGAAGTTGCCGGTCACACCGACTCGAAGGGTACCGACGCTTACAACCAGAAGCTGTCGGAGCGTCGCGCCACCGCCGTGTACAACTACCTGACCAAGAACGGCGTTGACGCCGGTCGCCTGGTCGGCCCGATCGGCTACGGCGAGAGCCGTCCGATTGCTCCGAACACCAACCCGGATGGTTCGGACAACCCGGAAGGTCGCGCCAAGAACCGTCGTACCGAGCTGAACGTCCAGAACTAAGTTCTGACGCTCTGCCCGTAAGACACTGCAGGACCCGGCTTCGGCCGGGTCTTGTTGTTTGTGCGGCCCGGATGCTGGCCGCACGCCGATCGGGCAGACCGTTCGTCGGCAATTTGTCCATGAAACCAATGAGTTGGCGTATTCATTGAAAGTGGCGCTTGAAAGCTGTCGCGGCATTGCTACACTCGCCGCGTCACTTCCTTCCGTGGATGCCCCTCATGCTGCGCTCTGCATCGGCCGCCGTCCTGGCGCTGGCCCTGGTTCCCGCCGCCCACGCTGCGGTTGATTGCTCGGTCAACACCAGCGCTACGCCGCTTCCGTTGCCGGCCACGACCATCGCACCGGTGGCCGACGAGCTGTACATCCGTGGCAATCAGCTGGGCATGCCGGCCGGCGTGCTGAGCAGCAGCTATGACCCCTCGCAGTCGCTGGACCAGGTGCTGCAGCGTCTGCGCATCGATGGTTGCCAGAACATCGCCAAGGCCATCCCGAGCGCACCGGCGGTGAAGCCGAACGATCCGGCGGCGTACAAGCCGCAGACCGAATTCGACAACACGCCCTGGCGCTTTGACATGAGCCAGAACGGCAAGCGCATGACCGCCGAGGAGTTCGACGCCTGGATGAAGGCGCGCGGCGTGCGTGTGGTCAAGGCGCGTCCGGCACCGGCGGCCGCCCCGGCCGCCGCCGAAGCACCGGCTGAGACCAAGCCGGGCGAGAAGAAGTAAGTCGCGCGGGGAGCAGAGGCTTGCGCACGCGCCGCCCCCCTGCTGCCCCCGCTGCCCGCTCCCACGCACCGCGTGGGCGTGCGACGCCCGCTGCCATGCCGGCCGGTGTCCGTCATGGCCTGGCGCGTGTGTTGTCCAAGGCCGGTGTGTGCTCGCGCAGCGAGGCCGCGCGCTGGATCGCCGATGGCCGCGTACGCGTGTCCGGCCGCATCGTGCGCGATCCGGAATTCCCGATTGGCCAGCCGGCGCCGCCGATCGAGGTCGACGGCCAGCCGATGGGCGCGCCGCAGCGTCTGTACCTGATGCTCAACAAGCCGCGCGGCGTGGTGACCACCGCGCAGGACGAGCGTGGGCGCGACACCGTGTACCGCTGTTTCGATGGTGCCGGTCTACCCTGGATCGCCCCGGTCGGACGCCTGGACAAGGCCAGCGAAGGGTTGCTGCTGTTCAGCAACGACCCGCAATGGGCGGCGCGGCTGACCGACCCGCAGACCGGGCCGGACAAGACCTACCACGTGCAGGTCGACCATCTGCCCGATGAGGCGACGCTGGCGGCCCTGCAGGCCGGCGTGCAGGACGATGGCGAGTTCCTGGTGGCCCAGGCCGTGCGCGTGCTGCGCAGCGGCGACAAGACTGCGTGGCTGGAGGTGGTCCTCGACGAGGGCCGCAACCGCCACATCCGCCGCCTGCTGGCGGCCTTCGACCTGCAGGTGCTGCGCCTGGTCCGGGTCGCGATCGGCGGGCTGGCGCTCGGTGATCTCGGCAAGGGCCAATGGCGGGTGTTGCAGGTCAGCGACCAGCAGCGGCTGGGGGCCGCTGCAGCGGGCTGATCATCGCCCGCGGCCGGCAGCTGCCGGCCACCGTTCCAGGCGTAGGGGGCGTCTGGCTTTCGATCTACTTGAACGGAGCGTGCCCATGTACCTGACCCTCAACCGAACCCTGCGCTGCGCCGGCCTGCTGTTGCCGATCGCATTGCTGGCCGCCTGTGGCGGCCACAAGAAGGTGGCCAAGGCGGAAACGCCGGCCGAGACCCCGGTGGTGGAAGTGAAGACCCCGGAGCTGGATGGTCGCGGCAGTTACCGCTTCATGATGAGCAACGGCGACCAGAAGATGACTGCCGACCAGTTCGATGCCTGGATGAAGGCCAACGGCATCCGCGTGGCCAAGGGCAACGCGCAGGATGCTGCCGCCAAGCCGGTGGTGGTGGCCAGCAAGGACGAGCCGAAGGGCAAGAAGAAAAAGAAATGACGTCGACAGGTGCCGACCCTGGCCGGCACGCTACCCGGCTCCGGTAGGTGCCGACCTTGGTCGGCACGCTCTGCCTGGTGGGGTCAGAGCCCTTTCCTGCGGAAAGGGATCCGACCCCGGACCTGATCAGGCCTTGATCACGCCCAGCTCGACGCCGATGCGGGTGAACGCATCGATCGCGCGATCCAGATGCTCGCGGCTGTGCGCCGCGCTGATCTGGGTGCGGATGCGCGCCTGACCCTTGGGTACTACCGGGAAGAAGAAGCCGATCGCATAGATGCCTTCTTCCAGCAGGCGCTCGGCGAACTTCTGCGCCAGCGGGGCGTCGTACAGCATCACCGGGCTGATCGGGTGCACGCCGGGCTTCACGTCGAAGCCGGCCGCGGTCATCTTCTCGCGGAAGTAGGCGGTGTTCTCGGCCAGCGTGCTGCGCAGGTCATCGGCGGCGGCCAGCATTTCGAACGCCTTGATGCCGGCGGCGACCACGTGCGGCGGCAGCGAGTTGGAGAACAGGTACGGGCGCGAGCGCTGGCGCAGCAGCTCGATCACCTCGGCGCTGGCGCAGGTGAAGCCGCCCAGCGCGCCGCCCATGGCCTTGCCCAGGGTGCCGGTGATGATGTCGATCTTCTCCAGCACACCCTTGACCTCGGCCGAGCCGCGGCCGGTGGCGCCGAGGAAGCCGGTGGCATGGCACTCATCGATATGCACCAGCGCGTTGTACTTCTTCGCCAGCGCGGTGATCTCGTCCAGCGGGGCGATGAAGCCGTCCATCGAGAACACGCCGTCGGTGGTGATCAGCTTGGTCTTGCAGCCGGCGGCGTCGGCGGCCTGCAGCTGCGCCTCCAGGTCGGCCATGTCGCAGTTGGCATAGCGGAATCGCTTGGCCTTGCACAGGCGCACGCCATCGATGATCGAGGCGTGGTTCAGCGCATCGGAGATGATCGCGTCGTTCTCGCCGAGCAGCGGTTCGAACAGGCCGCCGTTGGCATCGAAGCAGGCCGCATACAGGATGGTGTCCTGCTTGCCGAAGAAATCGGCGATCTGCTTTTCCAGCTGCTTGTGCAGGTCCTGGGTGCCGCAGATGAAGCGCACCGAGGCCATGCCGAAGCCGTGGCTGTCCAGCGCATCCTTGGCCGCCTGGATCAGGTCCGGGTGGTCGGCCAGGCCCAGGTAGTTGTTGGCGCAGAAATTCAGCACCGTGCGGCCGTCGTCGAGGGTGATCTCGGCGGACTGCGGGCTGGTGATGATCCGCTCGGACTTGAACAGGCCCTGGGCGCGGATGGCGTCCAGTTCGTCTGCATAGTGGCGGGTCAGGGCGGAGGAGGCGTCGGTCATGGCGTGGGCACGGCTCAGCACGGGAAACCGCCGATTCTACCGGGCATCGGTGACCCCGGACCGGGTGATCGGCGGCGCCGTCATGGCCGGCACATGTTGCATCGCAATAGCAAACGGGTTAAAAATTCGTGAACCGGACCTGTCTGGCTCCGGTTCCCGCATCCGCCTTCCACGCCACCGCCCCCACCGGAGACGCCCATGAAGCACGCCCGTGCCTGCCTCGCCATTGCCGCCGCCCTGACCCTTGCGCCGTTCGCGGCCAGCGCCCAGGACAACGAATCGCCGTACAGCTGGAACGTCACCGCCGTGTCGGACTACCTGTTCCGTGGTGTGTCGCAGACCGATGAGGATCCGACCCTGCAGGCCGGATTCACCTACACCAGCCCGGTTGGCCTGTACGCCGGCGTGTGGGGTTCGGGTGTGGATTTTGGCCCGGGTGACCCGAAGACCGAGGTTGACTACCTGATCGGCTACGGCGTGGACGTCACCGAGCGCGTCAACTTCGACGTGCTGCTGAACCGTTACACCTACCTGAAGTCCAGCCACCAGAACTACAACGAGCTGATCACCACCACCACGCTGGATGACACCTACAAGCTGACGGTGGCCTACACCAACGATGTATGGAACAGCAGCACCGATGGCTGGTACTTCGGCCTGGGCGGCAGTTGGGGCCTGCCGAAGGACTTCACCCTGAATGCCAACGTCGGGCGCAGCACCTTCGAGGACGGCATTGCCAAGGACTACACCGACTGGAACGTTGGCGTCGCCCGCCAGTTCGGCCTGTTCAATGTCGGCCTGGGCTACTACGGCACCGACGGCAACGGCCGCGACAATTCGGGCAAGCTGGCCCACAGCCGCGTCATGCTGAGCGTGGCCGTGGGCAAGTAACCCTTGCTTCGGCAGGGGCCAGGCTTGCCTGGCACGCTTTGCGAAAAAGGCGCCCATCGGGCGCCTTTCTCAATTCCGCAGCGTTCCTGATCCCGACTTGAGGAGAGCCCCCTTGATGTTCAAGGGGGCGCGCCAGCGGCGCGGGGATTGGGAGACATGCGGGGGAATTGACCCGAAGGGTCAATTCCAGCTCAATACCACCTTGCCGGCCTTGCCTTCTTCCATCAGGTCAAAGCCCTTCTGGAACTCGTCGATCGGCAGCTGGTGGGTCATCACCTTGCCGAGCGGGAAACCGGACAGCACCAGCTGGGTCATCTTGTACCAGGTCTCGTACATCTTGCGGCCGTAGATGCCCTGCACGGTCAGACCCTTGAAGATGATCTTGTCCCAGTCGCAGCCGGCACCCTTGGGCATGATGCCGAGCATGGCGATCTTGCCGCCGTGGTACATGCAGTCGAGCATGTCGTTGAACGCGCGCGGGTTGCCGCTCATTTCCAGGCCCACGTCGAAGCCCTCCATGTGCAGTTCCTTCATCACGTCCTTCAGCGACTGGTTGGCGACGTTGACCACGCGGGTGGCGCCCATGTCGGCGGCCAGCTTCAGGCGGAAGTCGTTGACGTCGGTCACCACCACGTTGCGCGCACCGATGTGCTTGCAGATGCCCGCAGCGATGATGCCGATCGGGCCGGCGCCGGTGATCAGCACGTCTTCGCCGATCACATCGAACTCCAGCGCACAGTGCGCGGCGTTGCCGTACGGATCGAAGAACGCGGCCAGTTCCGACGGAATCTGATCGGGGATCGGCCACAGGTTGCTGGCCGGCATCACCATGTATTCGGCGAACGCGCCGTTGACGTTGACGCCGATGCCGACGGTGTTCGGGCACAGGTGCGGGCGGCCGCCACGGCAGTTGCGGCAATGGCCGCAGACGATGTGGCCTTCGGCCGAGACCCGCTGGCCGATCTCGTAGCCGGTCACCGCCGAGCCGAGTGCGGCGACGCGACCGACGAACTCGTGGCCGATGGTCAGGCCCGGCTTGATCGTGCGCTGGCTCCACTCGTCCCACAGGTAGATGTGCAGGTCGGTACCGCAGATCGCGGTCTTCTCCAGCTTGATCAGGACCTCGTTGGGGCCTGGGGTCGGCACCGGAACTTCTTCCAGCCAGATGCCCTTGGCCGCTTCGCGCTTGACCAGGGCCTTCATCGTTTGCTGCGCCATCGGGGTGGAACTCATCAGGGGGAAAACGCGGATTATAGGGTGCTGCGCGGATTTCCCATGTTGCGCTGCGGGTGCTTTGGCGGAACGAAAGGCGTGCGCCGGCGGGCGTTTCGAACGGCGCCGCCGCGCTCGCCGGGCATGGCCCGGCGCTACCGGGGCAGGGAATCGTACGGGTAGCGCGGGGCCATGCCCGGCGAGGCGGGGCCCATGACTTCCGGGGTTCGGGCCGGGGCAGGGCAGCGGGCTACAATCGAGGGTTCCACTACCAGGGGCCGCTCCATGCGCTCGAACCTGCTTGCATTCTCCATCGTCGCCAGCCTCGGGCTGGCCCAGGTCGCCCATGCCGCTGAAGGCATGTGGGTGCCGCAGCAGCTGCCGGAAATCGCCGGCCCGCTGCAGAAGGCCGGCCTGAAGCTGTCCCCGGAGCAGCTGTCCAACCTGACCGGCGACCCGATGGGCGCGGTCGTTGCCCTCGGCGGCTGCACCGCCAGCTTCGTCTCGCCGCAGGGCCTGGTGGTCACCAACCACCACTGTGCCTATGGCGCCATCCAGCTCAATTCGACCGCGCAGAAGAACCTGATCAAGGACGGCTTCAACGCGCCGAAGCACAGCGATGAACTGAGCGCCGGCCCGAACGCCCGTGTCTACGTGCTGGACCAGATCACCGACGTCACCGCGCAGGCCAAGGCCGCCATTGCCGCGGCCGGCAACGATCCGCTGGCCCGCAGCCGTGCGCTGGATGCCTTCGACAAGGCCCAGGTCGCCGCCTGTGAAGCCGAGGACGGCTTCCGCTGCCGCCTGTACACCTTCTCCGGCGGCAACACCTACCGCCTGTTCCGCAACATGGAAATCAAGGACGTGCGCCTGGTCTACGCGCCCCCGGGCAGCGTCGGCAAGTACGGCGGCGACGTCGACAACTGGATGTGGCCGCGCCACACCGGCGACTTCTCGTTCTACCGCGCCTACGTCGGCAAGGATGGCAAGCCGGCCGCGTTCTCGGCCGACAACGTGCCCTACCAGCCCAAGCACTTCCTGAAGTTCACCGACCAGCCGCTGGGCGCCGGTGACTTCGTGATGGTGGCTGGCTATCCGGGCCGTACCAACCGCTACGCACTGGCCGGCGAGTTCAATGAAACCGCCAACTGGACCTACCCGACCATTGCCAAGCACTACAACGCGGTACTGAAGATGATCGACGAGGCCGGCAAGGCCGACGCCGACGTCAAGGTGAAGTACGCCGCCACCGCCGCCAGCATGAACAACGTGGCCAAGAACTATTCGGGCCAGCTGGAAGGCTTCAAGCGCATCGACGCCGCCGGCCAGAAGCAGGCCGAGGAAGCGGCCGTGCTGGCCTGGCTGAAGAAGCAGGGCGCCGCCGGCAAGCCGGCACTGGCCGCGCACGCGCAGCTGGTCAAGCACCTGGACACCAGCAAGGCCACCCGTGAGCGTGACCTGTTCGTCGGCCAGTTCAACAACACCCAGGCGGTCAGCGCCGCCATCGGCCTGTACCGCCTGTCGATCGAGCGTGCCAAGCCGGACGCCGAGCGTGAAGTCGGCTACCAGCAGCGCGACCTGCCGACCCTGGAAGGCGGTCTGAAGCAGATGGATCGCCGCTACGTGGCGAAGATGGACCAGCAGCTGCAGACCTACTGGCTGGACCAGTACGTCGCCCTGCCGGCCGCGCAGCGCAACAACGAGGTGCTGAACAGCTGGCTGGGCGGCAGCGATGCCAACGCGGTCAAGGCGCTGGTCAGCAAGCTGTCGGGCACCGAGCTGGGCAGCCTGGACGCGCGCCTGAAGTGGTTCAAGGCCGACCGCGCCGCGTTCGAGGCCAGCAGCGATCCGGCCATCCAGTACGCGGTGGCGGTCATGCCCTCGCTGCTGAAGCAGGAAGAGCAGAAGAAGATCCGCGAAGGTGAATCGCTGACCGCCCGTCCGCTGTACCTGCAGGCACTGGCCGACTACAAGAAGAGCCAGGGCGAGTTCGTCTACCCCGATGCCAACCTGTCGCTGCGCATCACCTTCGGCAACGTGATGGGCTATGAGCCCAAGGACGGCGTGGCCTACACCCCGTTCACCACGCTGGAAGGCATCGTTGCCAAGGACACCGGCGTGGATCCGTTCGATGCGCCCAAGGCGCTGCTCGATGCGGTCAAGGCCAAGCGTTACGGCGGCCTGGAAGACAAGCGCATCGGCTCGGTGCCGGTGAACTTCCTGTCCAACCTGGACATCACCGGTGGCAATTCCGGTTCGCCGGTGCTGGACGCCAACGGCAAGCTGGTCGGCCTGGCCTTCGACGGCAACTGGGAATCGGTCAGCTCCAACTGGGTGTTCGACCCGGTGATGACGCGCATGATCTCGGTCGACAGCCGCTACATGCAGTGGATCATGCAGGAAGTGGCGCCGGCGCCGCAGCTGCTGAAGGAACTGAAACTGGTGAAATGATCCGTTTGCGGTCGCTGGCGGTCCATCCACGCATGGCGTGGATCTACCGGCCGCGTTCGGCAGCGCCGGGCCATGCCCGGCGGAATCGGTAGGAAACCTGAAACCCCGCGATCGACGTCGCGGGGTTTTTTCATGCCCGGTCCGGCCCGGTGCGCCGAACAGGTATCATCCCTGTTCCGCGTACTTCACAGGATGTGAACGAAACGCGGAAACCTCCTCCCCCCAGGACCCCTTGTTCGCATGCGCATCCTGCTTGCCCGTCACGGTGAAACGCCGTGGAACGCCGAAGGCCGCTACCAGGGCCAGATTGATATTCCGCTTTCGCCGATCGGTGAAGCCCAGGCCCAGGCACTGGGTGCCCGCCTGGCCTCGGTCGACATCACCCGTGCCGTCGCCTCGCCGTTGTCGCGCGCGCAGCGCACCGCGCAGCTGGCGCTGGGCGCCGCCCGTGCCGACATGCTGCTGACCGAGCCGGAACTGCAGGAAATCGCCCACGGCGAATGGGAAGGGCTGCTGGCCAGCGAGATCCACGAGAAGGATCCGTCGCGCCTGCAGGCCTGGCGCGAGGAGCCGGACACTGTGCTGATGCCCGGTGGTGAATCGCTGCGCCTGGTACTGGAACGCAGCTGGCGTGGCCTGGCCCGTGCCACCGAAGGCCTCGGCGAGCACGACACCCTGCTGGTGGTCGCCCACGACGCGGTCAACCGGGTGATCCTGTGCAAGGTGCTGGGCCTGCCGATTTCCCGCCTGTGGACCTTCCGCCAGGCGCCAACCACGCTCAACCTGCTCGAAGGCGCCGACCTGGACAGCCTGGAAGTGGTGCGCCTGAACGACTGCGCCCACCACACGCCGTTCTTCGGTGAAGCCAAGCATCGCGCTCTCTGATCCATCCCCTCGCATCAACTGCTTCTGCTGGAACCGCTGCCGTGACGAACACCCCGACCACCCTGGCCGACTGGCTGGACTACATTGAACGCCAGCACCCGGCGACCATCGACATGGGCCTGGAGCGCGTACGCGCCGTGGCCACGGCGATGGGGCTGGGCGCGCCGGCCAAGCGCACCATCGTGGTCGGTGGCACCAACGGCAAGGGCTCCACGGTGGCCTTCATCGAGGCCATCGCGCGGGCCGCCGGCTGGAAGGTCGGCGCCTACACCTCGCCGCACCTGCTGCGCTACAACGAGCGCGTGCGCATCGACGGCCAGGACGTGGACGATGCTGCGCTGGTGGCCGCTTTCAACACCATCGAGGCCGCCCGCGGTGACACCACGCTGACCTACTTCGAGTACGGCACGCTGGCGGCGCTGCAGCTGTTCGCCGACGCCGGGCTGGACCTGGCAGTGCTGGAAGTGGGGCTCGGCGGCCGCCTGGACGCGGTGAACATCGTCGACGCCGACGTCTCGGTGATCACCACCGTGGACATCGACCATGCCGAGTGGCTGGGCGAAGACCGCGAGACGATCGGGGCCGAGAAGGCCGGCATCATCCGTGGCTGGAAGCCGGTGATCCTCGGCGAGACCGATCCGCCCTCCAGCGTGCTGGCGCGCGCCTACCTGCTGGGGGCCAACGCGATCCGTGGCGGCAGCGATTATTTCTACGAGCCGATCGATGCCCAGCGCTGGCGCTGGCGCGACGTTGGCCTGCGCATGGAGCTGCCGACCCCGGCGATGGCCGGTCCGATCCAGCTGGCCAACGCCGGCGCCGCCGTGGCCGCGCTGCGCGCGCTGGACAAGCCGGTGCCGCGTGCCGCGTGGGCGGCGGGTATCGCGGCGGCGCGCATCGCCGGCCGCCTGCAGGCCTTCGAGCGTGATGGCGTGCAGATCCGCGTCGATGTCGGCCACAACCCGCAGGCTGCCGGCCAGCTGGCCCGTGCACTGAAGGCCGAGGTGTGCGGCGGCCGCACGCTGGCGGTGTACGCCGCGCTGCAGGACAAGGATGCGGTGGGCGTGGTGCAGGCACTGCAGGAGGTGGTGGGGGCGTGGACCCTGGCCGGCCTGGACGGCCCGCGCGGGCAGAGCGCGGGCCAGCTGCAGGATCGGCTGGCCGATACCGCAGCCGCCAGCGCGGCCCTGGCCGGCACCGTCGAGCAGGCGCTGGCGCAGGTGCTGGCGAAGGCCGAGCGGGGCGACCGGGTGCTGGTGTTCGGTTCCTTCCATACCGCCGCCGCTGCCCTGCAATGGCTGCAGGACCCGGCCTGATCCACGTTCAGCCAACGCCGACGCCGCCCGGTCCGGCACCCGTATAATCGACCGCAACCTCCGGACAGTTGCCTGCCTCACGTGGATACGCCTCTGAAACAGCGTCTGATTGGTGCCATCGTGCTGGTGGCACTGGCCGTGATTTTCCTGCCGATGCTGGTCAAGGGACCGGCGCCGGACAGCGGTGTCGCCAATGTGCCGATTGCCGCGCCGGATGCGCCGGCCGATGGCCAGTTCGAAACCCGTGAGCTGCCGCTGGTCGCGCCGGCCGGTGGCGCTACCGGCCTGCAGAGCGGCCAGGCCAGGCCACTGGCCGATGCCGCCGCGCCGGCCACGCCGCCGACGGTGGATACCTCGCCGGCCGTGGCCGCCGGCAACTATGCAGTCACCTTCGGTGCCTACGGCAGCAAGGCCGACGCCGACGCGGTGATCGCCCACCTGCAGCGCTCGCAGCTGCCCGGTTTCAGTGAAACCACCACCCTCAATGGCCGCCAGGCCTGGCGTGTGCGCGTCGGGCCGTATGCCGACCGCGCGCAGGCCGAAGCCGGCCGGCTGCAGGCGGTGAAGATCCGTTCCGACGTGAAGGCCGAGGTCATCACGCTGGATGCGGCCACCGGCAGCACGGCCGCTGCGACCCCGGCGCCGGCCGCGCCGAGCGCCAGCACCCCTGCCGCAGCCACCGCACCGTCGGCCAATGGCAACCCGGTGCGCAGTGAAACCCTGCCGCCGAGCACGACGACCGCCACCACCGCGCCGGCGGCCAAGCCGGAACCGCCCAAGCCGGCACCGAAACCGGAAGCCCCCAAGCCGGAAGCCACCGCCAGCAAGCCGGCGGCCGCGCCGGTCACCCCGGCCGCACCGGCCGCGGCAGGCGTCGGCTTCGCCGTGCAGCTGGGCGCCTTTGGCCAGGCCAACGATGCCAACGCGTTGCGTGACAAGGTCCGCGCCGCCGGATTCAGCGCCTTCGTCGAACAGGTGCGCACTGAAAAGGGCACCCTGCATCGGGTCCGTGTCGGGCCGGTGGCCAACCGTGCCGATGCCGAACAGCTGAAGGCGCAGGTCGCCGCCAAGGTCGGCGTGGCCGGCATGGTCCGCCCGCACCCGTGACCGGACGCGCACTCCGCCGCTGTCGAAGGCAGGAGCGGGTCGCGTGATCGACATCGTGCTGGGCGTGCTGATCGGCGCGTCCGCTCTGTTCGGCTTCATCCGTGGGTTCGTCGGTACGGTGGTGGCGCTGGTGTCCTGGCTGCTGGCCGGCTGGGCGGCGTTCACCTTCGGCAACCAGGCATCCCACTGGTGGGCGGCGCCGCAGTCTCCGGGCAGCGGCCATTACCTGGCCGGCTATCTGGGCGTATTCGTGGCCACCGTGGTGCTGGTAGGCCTGGTGGGCCTGCTGCTGAAGGCGGTGATCAAACTGACCCTGCTCGGTGGCGTCGATCGTCTGCTGGGCGGGGCGCTGGGTGCGGTCCGCGGTGCGTTCTTCGCCTGCGTCCTGCTGTTGCTGGCCGGCTTCACCACGCTGCCGGGTGAGTCGGCGTGGCAGCAGTCGCAGCTGCGCCCGATGCTGCAACCGGCGGTGGCGTGGATGCAGGCGCAACTGCCACAGCTGGACGAGGTATTGCCGCAGGCGTTGCCGCTGCAGGCCCTGCTGCCGGCGCGGCTGCCCTTGCCTCTGGCCGAGGACGCCCCATCTTCGCAGCAGGTGTTGGGCAAGCCGACGGTGACAGGCGATAATGGCGTTCTCAACCAGGTAGTGGCGGGCGGCGGATGGCCGCGGCCCGTGGACGTGGAGCCGGAGCCCAGGCGGGCCCCCGCACTGCCCAGCAACATCGAGCCGGTGCCCGCGCGCCCGGCCCGGCCCGCGCCTGACGCGGGCGGGATCCCCGGCCAGGCACGGCCATCTTCCTTGTAACTGGGCACAGCCCAGCGGAGACCTCGCACCATGTGTGGCATCGTCGGAATCGTCGGCAACCAGAACGTCGCCGGGCAGTTGTATGACGGCTTGACCGTTCTCCAGCACCGTGGCCAGGACGCGGCAGGCATCGCCACCGCCAACGGCAGTCGCCTGCGGGTGCAGAAGGCCACCGGCCTGGTCCGGGACGTATTCGATGCCCGCACCATGTCCACCCTGGAAGGCAGCGTCGGCATCGCGCACGTGCGCTATCCGACCGCCGGCTCGGAAGGCATGGACGAGGCGCAGCCGTTCTACGTCAATTCGCCCTACGGCATCGCGCTGGCGCACAACGGCAACCTGATCAATACCGAGGCGCTGCGCCAGCAGGTGTTCGAGCAGGACCGCCGCAACGTCAACACCGATTCGGACAGCGAAGTGCTGCTGAACGTGTTCGCCTACGAGCTGGAGCAGCAGCGCCAGCTGAGCCCGGAGGCCGCGATCCGTGCGGTGGCCGGCGTGCACCGTCGCTGCAAGGGCGGCTATGCGGTGGTCAGCGTGGTGCTGGGCCTGGGCCTGGTGGCCTTCCGCGATCCGCACGGCATCCGTCCGCTGGTGCTGGGCAAGCGCAGCCATGCCGAAGGTGATGAGTACATCGTCGCCTCCGAGTCGGCCGCGCTGGACGTGCTGGGCTTCCAGCGCGTGCGTGACGTGCAGCCGGGCGAAGCGCTGGTGATCACCGCGCGTGGCGAACTGTTCTCGGAGATCTGCGCCGAACCGGCCGAGCACACCCCGTGCATCTTCGAGTACGTGTACTTCGCGCGCCCGGATTCGATGATCGACAACGTTTCGGTGCACAAGGCGCGCATGCGCATGGGCATCAAGCTGGGCGAGAAGATCCTGCGCCTGCGCCCGGACCACGACATCGACACCATCATCCCGATTCCGGATACCTCGCGCGACGCCGCGCTGGAGATCTCCAACGTGCTGGGGGTGAAGTACCGCGAAGGCTTCATCAAGAACCGCTACATCGGCCGCACCTTCATCATGCCGGGGCAGGGTGAACGGGTGAAGTCGGTGCGCCGCAAGCTCAACCCGATCCACCTGGAGTTCCGCAACCGCGTGGTGCTGCTGGTGGACGATTCGATCGTGCGCGGAACCACCAGCCAGCAGATCGTGCAGATGGCCCGCGATGCTGGCGCGCGCAAGGTCTACCTGGCCAGCGCCGCGCCGCCGGTGCGGTTCCCGAACATCTACGGCATCGACATGCCGGCCGCCGAAGAGCTGGTCGCGCATAACCGCAGCGTGGAAGAGATCGAAGCCCACCTGGGTTGCGACTGGCTGATCTACCAGGACATCGAGGACATGGAGGCGGCGGTCAGCGAAGGTAATCCGGCGCTGCGCAGCTTCGATTCGTCCTGCTTCAACGGGCATTACCCGACCGGCATCGAGCCGGGCTACTTCGAGCGCATCCAGCAGCTGCGTTCGGACGACGCCAAGCACAAGCGCCGCGCCTGAGGTCCAGGCGTGGTGGATATGGCCGACGTAGGAGGCGATCTGCTGCGCGCTGCACAGCAGTGCCTGGCCGAAGCCGATCCGCTGCGCAAGGTGGCGCTGACCCAGGCCCATGCCGCCGCGTTCCGCGCCGGCCGGCTGAAGGTGGCCACCGATGCGCCGGCGCCGGAGCCGATCCGCATGCCGGGTCGGCCGGCGCAGCTGGTGCTGGTGCATCCGCGCGAGGTGCCGCGACGCGGACTGGGTGGCGTGGAGGGGCGCGCCGCCTTCATCCACGCCATTGCCCACATCGAGCTCAACGCCATCGATCTGGCCTGGGATGCGGTGTATCGCTTCCGCGGCCTGCCGTCGGCCTTCCATGCCGATTGGGTCAGCTGCGCCGATGACGAATCGCGGCACTTCATGCTGCTGCGCGAACGGCTGCTGGCCCATGGCCACGACTACGCCGATTTTCCCGCGCACAACGGCCTGTGGGAGATGTGCGAAAAGACCGCGCACGATGGCCTGGCGCGCATGGCGCTGGTGCCGCGCGTGCTGGAAGCGCGTGGCCTGGACGTGACCCCGGGCATGATCGACAAGCTGCGCAATGTGGGCGACGGTGAAACCGCCGAAGTGCTGGAGGTGATCCTGCGCGAGGAAGTGGCCCATGTCGCCGCCGGTTCGCGCTGGTACCGCTGGTACTGCGACCGCGCCGGCGTCGAGCCGCGCGCACGCTTCAAGGAGCTGCTGGTGGAGTACGCCGGCGGCTACCTGCACGGGCCGTTCAACATGGAAGCCCGCCTGTTGGCCGGCTTCGATGCCGACGAACTGGCCAACCTGGTCGAGCAGGCGGGTTGAAAAGAGGGGACGGAGGGAGTCAAGGCATTTGTGCCACAGACGACTTGATTCCCTCCGTCGCCTTTTTCATGCGTTGGGCAAAACCACGCGCTTGCCGTCGACCGTCGGGCGGTTGATGTAGAACAGCCCGGGCCCGGGCCGGTAGGGCAGTTCGCTGACCCCGGCGTCAGCGGCGTAGGTCAGTGCGGTGTCGCCCAGCGCGTCGAAATTCCAGTGCGCCGACTGCATCAGGTAACGCCGGCGCAGCAACGCTTCCTGCGGCTGGGTGAGCGCCTGCCCAGCCACCAGGCGACGCGCGATCGGCTGCAGGGCGGAGGGCAACGCCCACTCGGCAACATCGGCGGCATGGCCACGCCACTGCACACCGGCGTCGATGGCGTGCTGCTGCATCACCTGCAGTGCGATCAGTTGGTAGCGCCAGTCGATGCGCCGGCGCAGCACCACCGCCGCGGTCACATACAGCGTCGGTGCCAGCAGCACGCTGCGGCTGCCCGCACGGCGCTGCTGCTGCCACTGGTGCCAGACGTCCACCCAGACCTCGTTCGCGCCCGCCCCCAGCTGTTGCCGCCAGCGCTCGGCATCGGCCTGCGCTTCGGCATAGGCCGTGGTGGCCTGCAATACCGCCAGCGGCGGTGTCTGGTAATCGGCAACGGCGGGGCGACGCAGCTGCTGGCGCCGAGGCCGGCTCAGCAGCTTCGGTCCTTCCTCCACCTGGTTGTAGCCGCCACCGATGTTGGCATGCACCCCCGGCAACGCGATCTCGGCAAACGGGGGCGCCACGCTGGTGAGCGGATAGTGCTGGCGATGCTCGTCACGCGCGGTCAACTGCACCACGTGCGCGGCCACGCCGTCGCGCAGCCGTACCTGCGGCTGCTCGTCCGCGCGCCCACTGTTGACTGCTACCACCGTGTCGAACAGGCCGATGAAACGCACCACCGGTGTAGCCGGTGCGAAGTCCTCCGTGCAGGCCAGGCCCGAGGCCTGCAACTGCTGCCGCCAGCGCGCGCTGTCCCAGCCCTGCAGCTGGCTGGCGACGTCACGTGCCGCAGCGGCACCGCGCGAGTAGCCGAACAGGTCCAGCTGCACGCGCCGCAGCGGCGTTGTCCAGCGCGCGGAAAGCGCGGCCAGCGCCGCCGGCAACAGCACCTGCAATGCGCGTTGCACTTTGGCACGCACGCCGCTGGCGCCGATGCCGAACGCCAGTCCGATCAGATCGTCGTCGGCATCATCGCGGGTTCCCACCCCTTCCACGTAGATCGACAGCGAGGGTGAGGCATGGGTTTGGCGGCGGCTGTCCGGATACAGCTGCTGCAATCGCGCGATGTTGGTCAGGCCGTTGTCGTAGCTGCTGGTCAGCCGGCTCTGGTAGGTCGAGTCATCGTCGGCCCGCATCTGCGCCGGTCGCGGCTGCGGTTGCTGCGGGCGGCCGCGCGCCAGGTTGTGCGCGTTGTTGCGGGTGCCGTCGAAGAACAGGCCAATCCGCAGCAAGCCGACAGCTTCGTCCGTGTCCTGCGATGGTGCCATGTGCATTCCCCGTCGTGGCTGCGTCACGGTAGCGCGAAAGTGGTGTGTTGACGACGTGTAGTGACGCTTTTGACCTGCCTGAACGCAGATGCGGTCGATCACATTTCCCGATTTTCATTCTCATCATCTATTGAATTCACACGACCTGCGCAGGCCAGATGGCCGAACCCGGCAGATCCGGGTCGTGCTGCATCAACGCTGTTCACATCATTCAAGGAGCGACGCAATGTTGTCCAGATCGATTGGCAAAGCGGCAGATGGCCTGGTGTTGGGATTGTCGGTGGTAGCGGCCGCACACGCGGCTCCCCTGTTCGAACCGGTGACGGTACTCAGTCGCGCCTCGGCGTCGAGCGAGCCCGCGCTGGGCAAGCTGCTGGCGACCCCGTCCACGGCCACGGTGCAGGAAGTCCGCGTTGATGCGGCAGCCACTGCATCGACGCAGCTGGAGTTCGAGCTGCTCGGCCAGCGCGTGCAGGCAGTACGCAGCAAGCTCGAAGCGCTGCCCGACGGCGGCAGCATCTGGTATGGCCAGTTCCGTTCGCCTTCGGACAAGCTGACCGCCGCGACCTCCAACGGCCAGGACGATCCGGGCAATTCGCTGATCCTGGTGCGCTCGGGCAACACCCTCACCGGTTCGATCCGCAAGGACGGCAAGTTGTACCGACTGCGCCCGCTGGGCAACCGCCATGTGCTGGTCGAGGTGGACGAATCGCGGATGCCGGCCGACCATCCGGCCGACTACAACCAGTTGCCGAAGATCCCGATGGGCGACAGCGACCGCATCGGCATCGCGCAGGCATCGTCGGGCACCCCAGCCACCATCCGAGTGCTGGTGGTGGCAACCAACGCGGCGGTGGCGGCCTACGGCGGCAACATGCAGTCGCTGGTGCAGCTGGCGGTGGCCGAGTCCAACCAGGGCTACACCAACAGCAACGTCGGCCTCACCCTGCAGCTGGCCGGCTACGAGACCACCAGCTACAGCGAGTCGGGCAGCTTCGATACCGACCTGGCGCGGTTCCGTGGCACCAGCGATGGCTACATGGACAGCATCCACACCAGCCGCAACACCACCACCGCCGATGTCGGCGTACTGCTGATCAACAACAGCGCCTATTGCGGCCTGGCCTCGGGTATCGGCTCGACGGCGTCGACCGCGTTCGCGGCGGTGTACTGGGACTGTGCGACTGGGTACTACTCCTTCGCGCACGAGATCGGCCACCTGCAGAGCGCACGGCATGACATCGCCACCGACCCGAGCACCTCGCCCTATGCCTATGGCCATGGCTACCGCTATGAACCGTCCAGCGGCACCGGCTGGCGCACCATCATGGCCTACAACTGCACCCGCAGCTGCCCGCGCCTGAACTACTGGTCGAACCCGAACATCAGCTACAACGGCATCCCGATGGGCAATGCCAGTACCGCCGACAACCAGCGCGTGCTGGTCAACACCAAGCACACGATCGCCGCCTTCCGCTGAGCCCAGGCGCCGACCAGGGTCGGCGTCTACCAGGGCGCGTGCACCTGCTCTGGTAGATGCCAACCTTGGTTGGCAGCCTGCGATCCATCAGTCGCGCGCGAGGGTCTCCAGCGACCAGCCGCTGGCATCCACGCGCAGTACCGAGCCCTGTTCGTACCAGTCGCCCAGCACGATGCGGGTGCGGTCGCGGCCACCGGCCTGCAGCGCATGGATGGCCGGGCGGTGTGTATGGCCATGGATCATGGCGTCCACACCATGGCGCACGAAGGTGGCCTCGACCTCGGCCGGCGCCACGTCGGTCACGGTCTCGAACTGCGTACGATCGCCCTGCTTCATTTCCGACTGGCGGGCCTGGCTGGCGTCACGTGCCTTCTGTGCGAAGGCGATGCGAGCGGCCAGCGGCTGCGACAGGAACTGTGCCTGGAACGCCGGATCGCGGGTCTGCGCACGGAACTGCTGATAGGGGATGTCATCGGTGCACAGCAGATCGCCGTGCTGCAGCAGCACCGGGCGTCCGTACAGCTCGATCACGCACGGGTCGGGCAGGATGCGCAGGCCGGCACGGCGCGCATAGTCCTCGCCGAGCAGGAAGTCGCGGTTGCCGCGGATGAAGTACACCGGCACGCCACTGTCGGACAGCACCTTCAACGCATCGGCCACCGCATCGGCGGCGGGCGAGGGTGTGTCGTCGCCGATCCAGGCTTCGAACAGGTCGCCGAGAATGTACAGGGCATCGGCGCCGGGCGCCTGCTCGCGCAGGAAGCGCAGGAACAGGTCGGTGATCTCCGGACGGCTGGGGTCCAGGTGCAGGTCGGAAATGAACAACGTGGTCATGCCCGCATTCTAGGGCATCAACGATGACGGTAGCGCCGCAGGAGTAGCTGGGGTCAGATCCCTCTCCGAAGGAAAAGGCATCTGATCCCGAGGGCTACACCGGCAGCGGCAACCAGGCCAGGCTGGCCGAGGCCAGCCCGATGGCGATGCCGGTGGCGGCCAGCACATCGCTGGGGTAATGCAGCCCCAGTACCACGCGCGACAGGGCCACGCCGCAGGTGAACGGCACCAGCAGCGGCGCCAGCCACGGGTAGTAGGCCAGTGCGACGATGGTGAACGACACCGCGTGCAGCGTGTGCCCGGAGGGGAAGCTGAACTCGTCCAGCGGCGCCACCCAGGCGCGGATGCGCAGGTCGGCCGCGTACGGGCGGGGACGTCGGGTCCAACGCTTGAGGCCCTTGTACAGCAGCAGCGCAGCCAGCCCGGTGGCGGCCATGTGCACCGACGCGCGCAGGCCGTCAAAGCCATCGATCAGCAGCAGTGCACCCATCAGCACGTACCAGAACACGCCATCGCCGAGCCGGCTGATCACCGCGAACAGGCGACGCACGCGGCGGCGCCGGCAATAATGGTTGGCTCGCCGGCACAGGCGCGCTTCGCGACCGGCCAGCAGTTCAAGCGGCGTGGTGCGCATGACCGCTCCTCCGCGACTGGGCCAGTTCGGCCAGCAGGGCATCGAACTCGGCCACTACCTGCTGGGGATGCAGTCGCTTCATCGCACGTGCGGCGTTGCTGCCGAGCTCGCGCCGTTGCGCATCATCGCCCGCCAGCTGCACGGCGGCGTCGATGAACTGCTCATCGCTGTCCACCGCCGCGCCGTTCTCGTCGGTACGCAGGTACTCGCGCGCGGCACCGTAATCGAAGGCCACCGTTGCCACACCGCTGGCCATGCTTTCCAGAGTCACGTTGCCAAAGGTCTCGCTGCGGCTGGGGAACAGGAACAGGTCGCCGCTGGCGAAGTGCCGGGCCAGGGCATCGCCGCGCTGGATGCCACAGAAGATGAAGTCGGGGTTCTCATGCGCCAGCTTCTCGCGGGCGGGGCCATCGCCGACCCAGACGAAGCGCGCCTTCGGCCGGATCTGCTGCAGGCGGCGGAACGCTTTCACCGCAAGACCCAGATTCTTTTCGGCGGCAATGCGGCCCACATAGATGGCCACCAGGCCGTTGCCATCCACGCCCCATTCTTCGCGCAGCGCGGGATCGCGCCGGCCCGGATCGAACTGCTGGCTGTCGACCGCGCGGGCCAGCAGGCGCACCCGCTCGAAACCCTGTTCGCCGAGGAACTGCTGCAGTTCGCGGGTCGGCACCAGGGTGGCATCGGCCTGGTTGTGGAAGCGCCGCATCCAGCGCATCGCCGCGGCCTGCAGCCAGGCTACGCCGTAATCGGGAAGGTATTCGTCGAAGCGCGTGTGGAAGCCGCTGGCAACCGGAATGCCCAGGCGGCGCGCGGTGCGCAGCGCCGACCAGCCCAGCGGGCCTTCGGTGGCAACGTAGACCGCATCGGGGCGTTGCTGCTGCCAGTGCCGACCGAGCCGGATCGGCGCCGGCAGGCCGAAGCGCAGGCCCGGGTAACGGGGCAGCGCCGCGCCCGGTACCAGCAGGGTGCCCGGCGCCGAATCGAGCGCTTCGCTGGCCTGGCGGGGGCGTACCAGGTCGATCTCGTGCCCGGCCGCGCGCAGTCCCTGTTCCAGCCCCTGCACGGTAAGGGCAACGCCGTTTACTTCCGGCGGATAGGTCTCGGTGACGATGGCATAGCGCATGGCGGGCCTCCGGGTTTCGGGCATGCTCGGGCCTGGCGATGTAGCCAACATGACCGTATTGCGACCGCTGGATGACGCCGCTGCCGGCCACCGTATGGACAGCGCCGGGCAGAAAAAAAACCACGGCCCCGAAGGGCCGTGGTCGTGGTGCATCACATCACAGCGCGATGGATCAGAAGCGCTGCTGGTACTTCATGTAGACGAAGCGACCGATGTCGTAGCCGCCGTAGTACGAGAAGGCCGAATTCGGCTTGGTGTACATGATCGGGCCGGTCTTCTCGAACACGTTGTTGGCACCGACCGAAACGGTGGCGTCCCACGGCAGCGAGTAACGGAACTGCACGTCGTGGAAGGTGACCGAACCACGCTCGTTGTAGTTGCGTGCACCCTTGTACCACGGGGCGTACACGCCCGGATCGGAGCACTCGTCCGGATAGGCACGGATGTCCACGCACTGTTCCTTCACGCCGGAGTAGTAGCGCGCGGTCCAGCTGACGCCGAAGTTGCCCAGATCCCAGCCCAGCACCAGGTTCGAACGGACGCGGAAGTTGCTGCCGATGCCGTTGGAGACGGTCGGCACCACCGTGCTGTCGTTGGTCGAGCGGAACTCGCTCTTGCTGACATAGGTGGTGGCCCAACCGGCGTTGAACTTGCCGACGCTGGTTTCCAGGCGGTAGTTCAGGTCCAGGTCGTAGCCTTCGGTTTCCATGAAGCCGGCATTGCGGCTGCCGAACTGCAGGGTATCGACGATGCCGGCGGTCGGGCCGGTCGACTTGTCACGGGTGAAGCGCTGGCAGCGTGCATCAATGCCCTGCTCGTAGCAGTCGATCAGGATCTGGGTCGGGCTGTCGGCAACGATGGTGTTGTCGATGCGGATCTTCCACCAGTCCAGCGAGGCGTTGAAGTTCTTGATGAAGCTCGGGCTCCAGACCAGGCCCAGCGTCTTGCTGGTCGAGGTTTCCGGGGTCAGGCTCGGGTTGGAGCCGGACACGAACGGCACCGGCGTCGCGTCCACCGAGGTGGCGACCGGCTGGTTGCCCTGGCGCAGCTGGCGGAAGGTTGCAGCGTTGGCGATGTCACGGGCACAGCGTGCACGCACTTCGGCGCTGGTGCGCGAGGAGCCGAACTGCACGTCGCAGGGATCGCTGAACTGGGCGAAGGTCTGCGAGCCACCACCGTACAGATCGCTGATGGTCGGGGCGCGGAAGCCTTCTGCCCAGGTACCACGGACCAGCAGCTGGTCGAACGGCTTCCACTTGAAGCCGAACTTGCTGTTGAGCGTGTTGCCGAAGGTGTCGTAGTCGGAGAAGCGGGTAGCGCCGTTGAAGGTCAGTTCCTTCGCACCCGGCAGATCCGCCAGCACCGGCACGTTGATTTCCAGGTACGCCTCATTGACCTTGTAGCCGCCACCGGTCGGGCCAGCGGCCAGGTTGGTGGTGGCACCGGTCTGCGCCAGCGGATCCGGACGGTACTCACCGGTTTCCTTGCGGCTTTCCACACCGAAGGCGAAGCCCAGATCGCCGGCCGGCAGGGTCACGATGGAACCGGCGATGTTGGCGAAGAAGTTCTTGCTGGTGGTCTTGCCGGTGGTGACTTCCGGCGGGAACAGCCAGGCCTGCAGGTCGGCGTTGCCGTCGATGCCGTTCGGATCGATCGTGCCGTACGGCACCAGCGGGTTCCACGGCTTGCACACGTCATAGGAGATCGGCGCGGCAGCGGTACCGCACTGGACCTTGCCGGTGGCTGCATTGTAGAACGACGGGCCGACGCCGCCGGCGACGCGCGCCTTGTGCAGGTTGCCGGTGGCGATGGTTTCCAGCTCGTTGCGGTTGTACTGGTAGCCCGCTTCCCAATCGAAGTAGCGGCTGCCGATCTCGAACGAACCGTCGAACGAAGCCACCGCGCGGTAGGTCTTCAGCTCGCTGGTGGTCACGCGCGGCACTTCCCAGGTGCGGCGGTTCCAGGCCACGGCGGTCGGGGTGGCGTAGCCGTGCTGGCGGCCGAACGGGTTGAAGTAGCTGTCGATCGACATCGAACCCACGCCGGCGGTGCTCGACTGCAGCGGGTAGCCGGCGATCTGGCGCACGGCCTTGCGCTTGTTGTAGCCCAGCTCGGTGCGGAAGTTGACGTTGTCGGTGATCTTGAAGCGGCCGTCGAAGTACACCGAATCACGCTTGAGCGGGAAGTTCAGGTGCATCTGGTCGTTGCTGTTGCTGACGTCGCCGGTGAACCCGGTCGGATCGGTGATGTGGTAATTGGCCGGGTTGGTCGGGTCGGTACCGCGGTTGAGCGAGTAGTTGCAGCCGCTGCTCGACGTGCAGCCCGGGCGGCCCTTCACGCCGGTGAACTGGCCGTACTGGCTGATGGTGGCCCAGTTGGTCAGGTTGTCGGCATGGCGGTCGGTCAGGCCGTAGGCGCTGAAGCCACGGTCCTTGGCCCACACGGCCTTTTCTTCGGCATGTTCGGCCGCGACAGTCAGCGAGATGCGGTCATTGCTCCAGCCCGCCACCACGTCGAAGCGGTCGCGCGCGCCGTCGCCCTGGCTGAACTGGCCGTGGTAGACGTTGGCGGTCACACCGGTGACATTGGAGCGGGTGATGATGTTGACCACGCCGGACATGGCATCGGAACCGTAGATGGCCGACGCGCCATCCTTCAGCACTTCGATGCGCTCCACCGCCGACACCGGAATCGTGGAGATGTCCTGGTAACCCGAGGTGCTGATGCCCAGGCGCTTGCCGTTGATCAGCACCAGCGTGCGCTGGGTGCCCAGGTTGCGCATGTCGATGTACGAACCGCCCGCGTTCTCACCTGCGGTCAGCGCGTTGGCGCGGCTGATCGCCGGGCTGCCCATCGCGGTGACGTTCTGCAGGATGTCGGCGACCGAGCTGAAGCCCTGCTGCTCGATGGCGGTGCGGGTGATCGCGAACACCGGCTGCGCGGTTTCCACGTCCACCTGGCGGATGCGCGAGCCGGTGATCTCGATGCGGTCGAGGTTGGTCGGGTTGGCGTTGCTGCCGTCCTGGGCAAAGGCGGGCAGGGCGGCCAGCGCTGCAGTGGTAGCCAGGGCGTAGCGGATGGCCTGCCCCAGTGCGGTGGTGCGTGAAGTCATGGCGAGCTCTCTCTCTCAGGTCGTGCAAAGGACGCCAAAGCGGGCGTCGAAGGAAGCCGGCATGGCCAATGACCGAGCCGGTAACCCGATAGTAGTCTCGTTGGTTAATGCTCTGTAAAGAGTTCGTATCCATTTATGTCGTGACGCGCCCGGCCTTTTCACGAAACGTGAACAAAAGCAGGCGGTTACGTGGGGTTCACGGAAACGGCCGCGGCCTCGCCGTGCTGCGTGGCAGCACAAAAAACCGCCAGACTGCGCAAAGTGGGAGCGCGAAGCGCGTCACCCTGTCGCCCCGTGACCCGGATGGGGACGCCTATTCAGGCAACGAAGGGGCGGAACTGGATGCCCAGCCCGGCCAGGCCATCGTTCTCGCCGATCAGGTCGGCGCGCAGCAGCGGGCGGGCATCGATGAACGCCTGCGGCACGATCAGCGACAGCCGGTTGTCGTCGGCGGTCAGTTCCAGCGCCGGCAGCGGGTCGTCTTCATGCGCGCGGTTGAGCAGCACCGCCAGCCGCAGCAGGGCCGCCAGCCGGCGTGCGGTCAGCAGCAGGCGCTCGGGCAGGGCATCGAACGCGGTCTTGGGCACGCTGCGGCGATGGCTGCGCACCAGCGCGGCCAGCATCTGCTGCTCCTGCCGCGAGAAGCCAGCAATGTCCGAGTGCTCCAGCACGTAGCTGCCATGCACGTGGTAGCCGCTGTGCGCGATCATCAGGCCCAGCTCGTGCAGGCGCGCGGCCCAGCCGAGCATGCGTGCGTCGTCGGCATCCAGGGCCCAGCGCTCCTGCACCTGCTCCAGCAGCGACAGCGCGGTGTCTTGCACGCGGTCGGCCTGTACGGCGTCGATGCCATAGCGCTGGCTGAGCGCAGCCACCGACTCCTCGCGCAGATCGTTGTCGCCGGCACGGCCGACGATGTCATAGAGGATGCCTTCGCGCATCGCCGCCTTGCTGACCAGCAGCTTCTGCAGGCCCAGCGCCTGGAAAGCGGCTTCCAGCACCAGGATGCCGCCGGCGATGATCGGGCGACGATCGCTGGACAGGCCTGGCAACTGGATGTCGTCGATCTTCTTGGCTTTCAGCAGTTCGTCGCGCAGCTGCGGCAGCGCTTCAGCGGTGATCGCGCCCTTGCTCAGCTTCATCGTCGCGCAGATCTCGCTGATCGCCTTGTGCGTGCCCGACGACCCCAGCGCCTCCTGCCAGCCCAGCGCGCGGTATTTGCTGGCGAAGGGCTGGAACTCGCGGCCGATCTCGGCCAGCGCGTCCTTCCAGCGCTTGCGGCTGAGCTTGCCGCCCGGGAAGAAGCGACGCGTGCTGGCGATGCAGCCGGCCTGCAGGCTCTCTCGTTCCAGGGTCTGCATGCCCATGCCGATGATGAATTCGGTCGAGCCGCCGCCGATGTCGATCACCAGCCGGCGCTGGCCCGGCTTGGGCGGCTGCGCATGCGCTACGCCGAGGTAGATCAGGCGCGCTTCTTCGCGGCCGCTGACCACTTCGATGGCGTGCCCCAGCGCGGTCTCGGCCGGGACCAGGAACGATTGCGGCGAGCGCAGCTGGCGCACGGTGTTGGTGGCCAGCGCGCGGACCCGGTGCGGCGGTACATTGCGGATGCGCTGGCCGAAGCGCGCCAGGCACTCCAGCGCACGCTGCCGGGCCGCAGCGGAGAGGCCGCCCTTGCCGTCCAGGCCGTCGGCCATGCGCACCGTTTCGCGCAGGCGGTCGATCACCCGCAGCTGGCCGAGCGTGTAGCGCGCGATGACCATGTGGAAACTGTTGGAGCCAAGGTCGATGGCGGCCAGCAGGTCGCCATCCTGCAATGCGGGCGGAGTCGTGGTGGTATGCGGCATGGACGAATGTTAGCCGAAGGGGCGGTGTGCTCGTCACCGCGTGGCCTTCACATTTTGGAAGAGGGGAGTGCGGCAGGGCTGCGCCCTGCACCCGCAGAGGCCAGAGCAACGGCAACAGCAACAGCGGGCTATCCGTGGGATGGCGGGGGGGGGCGATGGCAGGGGACGCCGTGAACCTGTGGTGGTCCAGTATTTTTGGACACTCCCAAAGGGAGTTCAGGCCACCTGCTCTTCACAAAGCGCAGGTGGCACAAGGCCGTTGGCACTGTGTAGCCGACGGTGGTTGTACCAGTCCACGAACTGCTCGATGTCTGCTGCCGCCTCCTGTCGAGTGGGGTATTTGGAGTAAAGCCATTCCCCTTTGAGGGTGGCGAAAACCCGTTCCACCACCGCGTTGTCCCAGCAGTTGCCCTTCCGGCTCATGCTCTGGGTGATGCCGTTGTCACGCAGGATTTCGGCCATGGCATGGCTGGTGTACTGCCGACCTTGATCCGAGTGGAAAAGTAGTCGCCCGTTGGGACGACGCTGTTTCAGCGCCCCGCGCAGGGCTCTGACGGCCAGCCAGGCATCCCCTTCGTGAGAGTGAGCCCAGCCCACGATCCGGCGGGCAAACAGATCCACCACGATGGCCAGATAGAGCCAGCCTTGCTGGGTCGGGATGTAGGTGATATCCCCTGCCCAGACCTGGTTGGGGGCCGCCGGGTTGAATTGGCGTTCCAACACGTTGGGCGCCGTCAGTGCCTGCGGCCCAAGGCTGTGGTACTTGTGCCGCCGGTGCTGTCGCGCCCTGACACCGGCTCGGCGCATCAGCGTCCGGGCGCGGTAGCGCCCCATGGGTAGGCCGCAGTTGGTCAGCTCCCTGGCCATCTTGCGAGAGCCACAGCTCCCCCGATGGGACTGATGAATGCGACGAACCAGATCAACCTGGGCCAGCAGCGCCCGGTCAATCCGGGGCTCCCGGTGCAGCCAGGCGTAGTAGCTGCTACGGGGATAGTCCATCAACTGACACACCAACCGGATCGGAGCGACCTTCCCCAATTCCTGGATCACCTGTTCCGGTGATCGCTGTCCCGAATGAAGAAGGCGATGGATTTTTTTAGCAGGTCGCGCTCCTCCTTGAGCCTGCGATTCTGGGCCTCCAGCTCGGCGATTCTGACCTGGGCATCCACCGGCGGTGCCTCGGCCTGAGGGTCATGCTTTCGCCGCCATTGCTCGATCCAGCGCCTCAGCGCCGTCGGGCCGACATCCATCAGCTGGCAGACGTCCCTGACTGTCTGCCCCTCCACAACGACAAGGCGAACCGCCTCATCCCTCATGCCCTGAGTGATCTGTTTTGCCATGGGTCTACCTCGATGCTCGAAATTGATCCTATCGAGTGTCCAAGTTGATTAGACCACCACAACCCGTCCATGGGGGCTGGGTCGCCGCAGCCATGCGGCTCACACCCCTGTCACCGGACCCACCCCGCCTTAGACAGTTCTCTGCGATCTGATGGTGGGTGCCGACCGTTGGTCGGCACCGATCCAATCCCGATCAAAATCGGTGCCTACCGCTCCTGGCAGGTGTCGACCTTGGTCGACACACCGGGTCACAGCCCCTGCATCAACGCCATCTGGGCCGAGTGCGGCGCCTCGTCATGGGCCGGGGCGCGCTTGTGGTACATGCCGTTGGCATCGAGCTCCCACGCGTTGAGGTTGTCGTCCAGGTAGTTCTGCAGTACCTCGCGGTACACCCGCTTGGCCAGTTCCGGGTCCAGGATCGGGAAGCAGGTTTCCACCCGGCGCAGCAGGTTGCGTTCCAGCCAGTCGGCGCTGGCGCAGTACATCTCCGGCGCGCCGTCATTGCCGAACCAGTAGACGCGGCTGTGCTCGAGGAAGCGGCCGACGATCGAACGCACGCGGATGTTGTCCGACACGCCCGGCACGCCCGGGCGCAGGGTGCAGGCGCCGCGGATGATCAGGTCGATCTGCACGCCGGCCTGCGAGGCGGCGTACAGCGCACGCACCACCTGCGGTTCGTTCAGGGCGTTCATCTTGGCGATGATGCGCGCCGGGCGCCCGGCGGCGGCGATGCGGGTTTCGCGCTCGATGCGGCCAAGGATGCCGGAGTGCAGGGTAAAGGGCGACTGCAGCAGGCGCTTGAGCTTCATCTTCGAGGCCAGGCCGGACAGCTGCTGGAACAGCAGGTGCACGTCATTGCCGATGTCCGCGTCGGCGGTGATCAGGCTGATGTCGGTGTACGCGCGCGCGGTACCGCTGTGGTAGTTGCCGGTGCCCAGGTGCACGTAGCGGCGCAGCTTGCGGCCCTCGCGGCGCACGATCAGCAGCATCTTGGCGTGGGTCTTGTAGCCGACCACGCCGTACACCACCTGCACGCCGGCCTCCTGCAGGCGATCGGCCAGGCCGAGGTTGGCTTCCTCGTCGAAGCGCGCGCGCAGTTCGACCACCACGGTCACGTCCTTGCCGTTGCGCGCGGCCTGGATCAGCGCATCGACAATGAGCGAATCCTTGCCGGTGCGGTACAGGGTCTGCTTGATCGCCAGCACGTTCGGATCGATCGCCGCCTGCCGGATCAGCTCCAGCACTGCGGTGAAGGCATCGAACGGGTGGTGCAGCAGCAGGTCCTGGCGCGCGGCGATCTCGAAGATGCCGTCGCTGTCGCGCAGGGTGCGCGGGGTCATCGGCGGATACTTCAGGTCCGGCTGCGCGATCAGGTCGTACAGCTGGATGATGCGGTTGAGGTTGACCGGGCCGTCGATGCGGTACACCGCGTTCTCGGTCAGGCCGAAATTCTGCAGCAGGGTGCGCACGATCTCGCGCGGCATGTCGTGCGCGATCTCCAGCCGCACCGCTGGCCGGTAGCCGCGATCGACCAGTTCATCGCGCAGCGCCAGCGCCAGGTTCTCCACTTCTTCCTCGTCCACCACCAGTTCGGAGTTGCGGGTGACGCGGAACTGGTAGGCGCCCTGGACTTCCATGCCCGGGAACAGCTCGTCGACGAAGGTGGACAGCACCGAGGACAGGAATACGAAGTTCTGCGAGCCACCCAGCTTCTCCGGCAGCTGGATGATGCGCGGCAGCGAGCGCGGCGCGCGCACGATGGCCAGGTGGCCGGCACGGCCGAACGCGTCGGTGCCCTTCAGCACCACCACGATGTTCAGCGACTTGTTGAGGATCTTCGGGAACGGATGCGCCGGGTCCAGGCCCAGCGGCGACAGCACCGGCATGATCTCGTTGCGGAAGTAGGCGCGCAGCCAGCGCTTCTGGCGATCGCTCCAGGAATGGCGGCCGAGCACGCCGATGCCGGCGTCCATCAGCGCCGGGCGCAGCGTCTCGTTCCAGCAGCGGTACTGCTGGTCCACCAGTTCGGCGGCGCGTTCGTGGATGGCATTGAGGATGGCCTGCGGGCTCATCCCGTCCGGCGCCGGCGGCAGGCCGAATTCCTGCGCATGGCGGACGGCGGCGGCACGGATCTCGAAGAATTCATCCAGGTTGGTGCAGGAGATGCACATGAAGCGCAGGCGCTCCAGCAGCGGCACCTGCGGGTCCATCGCCTGGGCCAGCACGCGGAAGTTGAAATCCAGCTGTGACAGCTCGCGGTTGATGTACAGCGCCGGGTCGCGCAACGGATCGTTGTCCGGGCTCACGGGGAGGGGGAGGGATCCGAGGCTGCTCATGGCGTCATTCTTCGATGGTGGTCAGGGGGGCGGACTCACGTGGGCGCACGTGGTCGGCATCGAAATGGCAGGAGAACACCGAGCCCTTGCCGACTTCGCTTTCGATCTCCAGCCGCGCATGGTGCAGGCCGAGGATGTGCTTGACGATCGACAGGCCCAGGCCGGTACCGCCGCTCTCGCGCGAACGGCTGCTGGAAACACGGTAGAAGCGTTCGGTCAGGCGCGGCAGGTGGTTCGCCGGAATGCCATAGCCGGAGTCGCGCACCGCCAGCACCGCGCCGTCGCCTTCGCGGCGGAATTCGACCGCAATGCGGCCGCCGGCCGGGGTGTAGCGCACCGCGTTGGTGACCAGGTTGGAGAAGGCGCTGTGCAGTTCCTTGGTCGAGCCCTGCAGGTCGACGCCGGCAAGATCGTCGATGCTGATCTGGTGGCGGCCCTGGCTGTGCGCTTCGGCCTCGCGGCGCAGCGTGGCCAGCATCGGCTGCATGGCCACGGTCTCCTCCTCGCTGTGTTCCTGCGATTCCAGCCGCGACAGGGTCAGCAGGTCTTCCACCAGCTGGGCCATGCGTTGGCTCTGCTTGCGCATTTCTTCCAGCATCGGACCTGTGCCCGGGAAATCCTCCGGGTCCATCATGTCCAGGTAGCCGTGCACCACGGTGAGCGGCGTGCGCAGCTCATGTGAAACGTTGGCCACGAAGTCGCGGCGCACCTGCTCCAGGCGCAGCAGCTTGCTGACATCGCGGGCGATCAGCAGCCAGTAATCGGAGGAATAGGGAATCAGGCGCAGGTTCAGGCGGATCGCCGGATCGACCGGCGAGGGCACGTCCAGGATCGGCTCGGCATTGCGGCCGCCGGCCAGCCAATGCGCCAGCGGCATCGGCTGCAGGCGTTCGACCAGCGCCTCGCCGAGGTCGCCCGGATGGTGCAGGCCGAGCAGAGCGGTGGCCGCTTCGTTGAACCACTGCACGCGCTGGCTGTTGCGGTCCAGCACCACCACCGCATCGGGCAGCGCGGCGGCAGCGGCGCGGTAGCTGCGCAGCATGTCCAGCAGGCGGCGCTTGCGCACGCGCATTTCCACCTGGTTGCGGTACAGCAGGCGGTCCAGCTCGTTCCAGACACCGGTGCCTTCTTCGGCGGTGTCCCAGCGCTGGCGCGCGGTCAGCCGGCGCAGCACGCTGCGCAGGCGCCAGTAATGCCAGGCCAGCGTGGCCAGTGCGCCCAGCGCGATGCACAACCACAGGTGGCCCGTGAACCATCCCACCAGTCCGGCGAACAGCAGTACCGCGGCAACGGTGGCCAGGGTCTTCAACCAGGCAGAGCGGATGTGGCGGGGCATTGCGATCTCGTCGTTGAGGTGCGGCGGTTCACTGGGGTGAACCGAGGGTTATAGCAGAGTTGCCGGCACCGGCACCCGCGGGTGCGCGGCGCCGGCACGACGAGACTCAGGTGGCCGTGGAAAAGCGGTAACCGGCGCCGCGCACGGTCTGCACCATGTTTTCGGCGTTGAACGGTTCCAGCGTCTTGCGCAGGCGGCGGATGTGCACATCGATGGTGCGTTCTTCCACATACACGCTGCCGCCCCACACATGGTCCAGCAGCTGGGCGCGGGTATAGACGCGCTCGGGGTGGGTCATGAAGAAGTGCAGCAGGCGGTACTCGGTCGGGCCGATCGGCACCGGCTGGTCGTTGGCGAACACGCGATGGGCGGCGCCGTCGATGCGGATCGGGCCGACCGCCACGCTGCCGTCCTCATCGTCCTCGCGGGCACGACGCATGACCGCGCGGATGCGGGCCAGCAGTTCGCGTGCCGAGAACGGCTTGACCACGTAGTCGTCGACACCGGCTTCCAGGCCACCGACGCGGTCGTTCTCTTCGCCGCGGGCGGTCAGCATGATGATCGGCACTTCGCGGGTCAGTGTTTCCTTGCGCCAGCGACGGGCCAGGTCCAGGCCGCTGGTGCCGGGCAGCATCCAGTCCAGCAGGATCAGGTCGGGGACGCGGTCGGCGATCGCAGTCTGGGCCTCACGGGCATCGCCGGCGTGGACCGGTTCGTAATCGCCCTTGCGGAGGGCGAAGGCGACCATTTCACGGATCGCGGGCTCGTCGTCGACGATCAGGATGCGTTTCTGCACGAGGACACCGTAGGGCTCGGTTACTGGAGTGGTGCCAGTAGACTACGGTTTGATGACATGTTTGTGACTACCCGGCCGGAACCGGCCGCGATTGCCATCGGCCGGTCATGCGCGGCTCAGCGGCGGTCCAGATCCGGGTCCTGCACGCCCTGCCGGCGCAGTTCCAGCACGGTGGGGGTGATCGCCTCGATCCGCGCATCCACCCGGGCGCGGCCGATGTAGTCCAGGGCCGGGTTGCGCTTGAGCGCCTGCAGCTGCATCAGCGCCTGCTCCGGGCGCCCGCTGAGGAAGGCGGCCTCGGCATAGGCCTCGCTGGCCCGCACGCTGTCACCGGCCAGCTCGCTGGCGCGGGCGTAGCGCTGCTGGAAGACCGGATCGTTACCACTTTGCGACAGCAACGGCCGCAGCATGGCCTGGGCACGCTTGCCGGCGTCGGGGTTGCCCTGTTCGTTGAGGATCTCGGCATAGGTCAGCGCCACCGGGCGGCTGTTGGGGTGCTCGCGCAGCAGCTGCTCGAACCGGTTGTTGGCCTGCGCGGCCTGGCCCGCGCGCGACTCGGCCTCACCCAGGCCCAGGGCCAGCCACAGGTTGCCCGGATGGTCCTGCAACAGGCCGGCCAGCGTCTGCCGGGCCTGGCCGGCGCCACTGCGGCCACCGCGCATCACCGCCAGGGCCTGGCCGTAGCGCTGTGCGTCATTGAGGCCGTTCTTCTGGCGCTTGGCCAGGTCGGCATATTCGCGCTCCAGCTCGGGGGTCGAGTCGGCGCTGAGCACGCGCAGGCGCTCACGTGCCCAGTCGAAGTCGCCGCTGGCGCCACGGCTGAGCTGCCCCATCGGGACACGCAGCACACTGGCCGGCAGCAACGGGTTGTTGCCGCGCAACAGGGGTTCGGCCAGGCTGGGGTCGGCCGGGTCCACCCGTTCCCTGCGCTCGCCGGTCGGCGTTGTGGTGGTCAGCAGCACCGTGTCCTTCTTCATCTGCTCGGCGCGGGCCTTGGCCTCGCTGATGCGGGTGATGTTGACCGGGTGGGTGCGCAGGAACTCCGGCACGCTGTAGCCGCCCTCGTTGCCACGCATCGCTGCCGACATCCGCTCGAAGAAGCCGGCCATCGCATCCACGTCGTAGCCGCTGCGCGACAGGGTGCGGATGCCCAGGCGGTCGGCCTCGGACTCATTGGAGCGGGTGTAGTTGATCTGCCGCTGCTGCATCAGGCCCATGCCCGAGCTGATCGCGGCCATGGTGGCGTTGCCCGAGGAGCTGCTGTTGCTGGCCTGGGCGGCGACCACCGCCGCCAGCATGCCCAGCAGGATCGGGATCTGGTCGCGCTGGGCACGTTCGACCCCGCGCAGCACATGCTGCTGGGTGACGTGGGCGATTTCGTGGGAAAGCACCGCGGCCACCTCGTCCTCGCGCTCGGCGGTCAGCACCAGGCCGGCGTTGACCCCGATGTAGCCGCCCAGGGTGGCAAAGGCGTTGATCTGGCGGTCCTTCATCACAAAGAAGGTGTAGGGCTGGCGCGGCTGGTCGCTGTTGGAGCCGAGCCGGGTGCCCATGGTCTGCAGCCAGTCGTTGACCAGCGGATCATCCAGCAGGTAACCGTAGTTGCGCAGCTCGCGCAGCATCATCGCGCCGTACTCGGCCTGGCGCGCCGGGGTCAGCAGCTCGCCGGCCGAAGAGCCGATGTCGGGCAGCTTCTCCTGGGCCCGGGCCAGCGGCATGGCCAGGGCCAGGGTGACGGCGGTAGTCAGCAGCAGGGCTCGCAAGCAGAAGGTCCTCGGGCGGGGCCCGCCCAGCGTGGCAGGGCAGGGGGCAACCATTCGTTAATCCACAGTGTTGCGGCCGTGGCGTGGAAATTCCAGCGCACCGGTACCATATGTAGACCGTCGATCCATCGTGGAGTTTCCCGTGACAGCCCAGACCGCCGGCGGTGCCCCCGCCATCACCATCTATTCCACCGCCGTCTGCCCCTACTGCGTGGCCGCCAAGAACTTCCTCAAGAGCAAGGGCCAGCAGTGGACCGAGGTCCGCATCGACCTGGACCCGGTCGAGCGCGAGAAGATGATGGCGCTGACCCGCCGCACCAGCGTGCCGCAGATCTTCGTCGGCGACGTCCATGTCGGCGGCTACGACGACATGATGGCCCTGCACCGTGAAGGCAAGCTCGAGCCGCTGCTGGCCGGGCAGGGCCAGGCATGAGCGCGGCCGACGACGGCAGCAAGGACCGCATCGCCGAGTTCACCGACTTCCGCAAGCGCATGAACGAGCGCATCCTGGGTGAACCCAACCAGGTGGTGCGCCGCTTCTTCGCGCTGGACACGCAGACCTACCAGGCCGGCGCGCTGGACGTGAAGACCAAGGAGCTGCTGGGCCTGGTGGCCTCGATGGTGCTGCGCTGCGATGACTGCATCAGCTACCACGTGGCCCAGTGCAAGGACGCCGGGGTGAGCCGCGAAGAGTTCTTCGAGACCTTCTCGGTCGGCCTGGTGGTGGGCGGCTCGATCGTGATTCCGCACCTGCGCCGCGCGGTCGACTTCCTCGACCAGCTCGAGGGCGGCGCCGCCGCCCCGGCAGCGCACGAGCACTGAGGTAGTGCCGGCCGCTGGCCGGCAACCCCGACCATGCCGGGTTCAGGCAATGCCGGCCAGCGGCCGGCACTACCGGGCCGGCGAGGGGGCCTGCCCCGCGATCCAACAGCCCAGGAGCCCCCTTGTTGTTCAAGGGGGGGCGCCGACAGGCGCGGGGATAAGGTGGAATGCGCGGGCAATTCTGCCTTACCCGGCTCGGACTAATTGCCTATTTGGGGTCTCTGAGCCGGGTAAGGCATAATTGCCGGTGAAACTTCCTTTGCGCCGGCGTTTCCGGGCACGTCCGGACGGCGTTTTTCCCCCTGTTCGGAACATCGATCAATGACGCAGAAAATTACGGTCATCCGCGGCGACGGCATTGGCCCGGAAATCATGGACGCCACCCTGTTCGTGCTCGACCAGCTCAACGCTGGCCTGGAGTATGAAGATGCCGACGCCGGCCTGGTGGCCCTGGAAAAGCACGGCGACCTGATGCCGGCGGTGACCCTGGAATCGATCGCGCGCAACAAGGTGGCGCTGAAGAGCCCGCTGACCACCCCGGTCGGTGGTGGCTTCACCTCGATCAACGTCAGCCTGCGCCGTCATTTCGACCTGTACGCCAACGTGCGTCCGGCCCACACCTTCCCGAACACCAAGTCGCGTTTCGACAACGTCGACCTGATCACCGTTCGTGAGAACACCGAAGGCGCTTACCTGGCCGAAGGCCAGGAAGTGTCGGCCGATGGCGAGACCGCTTTCTCCGGCACCCGCATCACCCGCAAGGGCTCCGAGCGCATCGTGCGCTACGCCTTCGAGCTGGCCCGCAGCGTCGGCCGCAAGAAGGTCACCGCGGTGCACAAGGCCAACATCATCAAGTCGACCTCGGGCCTGTTCCTGAACGTCGCCCGTGAAGTGGCCGCGCAGTACCCGGACATCGAGTTCCAGGAAATGATCGTCGACAACTGCTGCATGCAGCTGGTGATGCGTCCGGAACAGTTCGACGTGATCGTCACCACCAACCTGTTCGGCGACATCATCTCCGACCTGTGCGCCGGCCTGGTCGGCGGCCTGGGCCTGGCCCCGGGTGCCAACATCGGCAAGGACGCGGCGATCTTCGAAGCCGTGCACGGTACCGCGCCGGACATCGCCGGCCAGGGCAAGGCCAATCCGTGCGCGCTGCTGCTGGCAGCCGCACAGATGCTGGACCACGTCGGCCAGCCGGAAAACGCCGAGCGCCTGCGCAAGGCCATCGTCGCCACCATGGAGGCCAAGGACTCGCTGACCGGCGACCTGGGCGGCACCGGCACCACCATGAGCTTCGCCAAGGCCATCGCCAGCCGCCTGTAAGCGGCCGGCCGACCTCGGTTGGATCCACAGCGGGGCGCCTTCGGGCGCCCCGCTGCGCTTCCCCGCTCTTGTAGAGTCGAGCCATGCTCGACTACGCAGAAGCAGTCGAGCATGGCTCGACTCTACAGTGCGTTTTTCGCACAGATCATGTGCTGTTACATGGCTGGTTCGTGCGTCAGGCGCTCCGCATCCTGTGCCCCACACCCATCGCACAGGAATCCGCACATGAACCTCACCGCCTTTGGCCTGGCCAGCCTGATCGGCATGGCCGCCGCTGCCCCGGTTGCCGCCGTCGAGCCGTCCCACCCCACCATCCGCCACATGGCCGGCGCGCCGTCGGTGACCGCGCTGGATGCAGCGAAGACCGCCGTGCTGGTGATCGACTTCCAGAACGAGTATTTCGATGCCAGCGCCGCATCGGGCTTTGCCGGTGGCCGCATGGTCATCCCCGATGGCGTGGCCGCGCTGCGCCAGGCCAAGCGGGTGGTCGAATTTGCCGACGCCAACGGCATCCGCGTGATCCACGTGCAGCACGTGCTGCCGGCCGGTGCGCCGCTGTTTGCGCAGGGCAGCGTCAATGCGGCCTTCCATCGCGACCTGCAGCCGCGCAAGGGCGAGACCGTGGTGCAGAAGGACAACGTCAGCGTGTTCGCTGGCAGCTCGGCCGCGGTGCTCGACACGGTGCTGAAGGACGCCGGCATCGACACGCTGATCGTCACCGGCCTGCAGACCCACGCCTGCGTGGCCGGTGCCGCGCGCGATGCGGCCGCTGCGCCGCGCGGCTATCGGGTGATCGTGGCCTCCGATGCCAGTGCCAGCCGTGACCTGGACCTGGCCAATGGCGGTCGCATCGATCATCGCGTGCTGCACGAGGCCTCGCTGGCGCAGATCGAAGACACCTTCGGTGATGTCATGCGTACCGATGCGATTCTGGCGCTGCCGGTGCGCAAGGCCGGCAACGGCGCTTGATAAGCTGGCGGGGTCCGCACGTCGCGGGCCTCGCCCTGTGGAGCCGACCACCGATGGACCACTTTGCCGCTCTGCGCGCGCTGCGCGCCATCGTTGATGCGGGCAGTTTTACCGCCGCCGCCGAGCGCCTGGGCACCACGCACTCGGCGATGTCACGGCAGCTGCGCCAGCTGGAAGAGCACCTGCAGGTTCGCCTGCTCGATCGCAACAGCCGACGGTTGTCATTGACCGAAGCCGGACGCGACTACTACCGGGAGGCCGGCGCGCTGCTGGACCGCCTGCAGGAAGTCGATGACCGCGCGCGCGCCGGGCAGGCGCAGCCCAGCGGCACCGTGCGGATCAGTGTGCCGCAGGTGGTGGCCAGCCAGGAGTTGCCGCAGTGGCTGCCATCATTCCTGCAGCGCTACCCGCAGGTGACGCTGGACCTGTCGGCCGATGACCAGCTGGTGGATGTGGTCGGTGGCGGCTTCGACCTGGCCCTGCGCATCGCCGCCACGTTGCCGGACAGCCAGCTGGTCGCGCGCGAACTGGCCAGCTGCCCGCGCATCCTGGTGGCTGCGCCGGCCTATCTGGCACGTCATGGTCTGCCACGGCAGGCTGCGGATCTCGAACAACACACGCTGCTGGGATTCAGTCCCACCCCGTCAATGCCGCTCTGGCAGCTGCAGGGGCCGCGCGGTGCCAGCGTGAGCATCGAGGCCGGCCAGCGCCTGCGCGTGGATGCCACGCCCGCGCTGTATGCCGCCGCGCTGGCCGGAATGGGCATCAGCCTGTTCACTGCACTGACCGTCCAGGAGGACCTGCGCGCGGGCCGCTTGATCCGCGTGTTGCCGGCCTGGCATGCCGGGCAGCGCCGCTACTTCGCGTTGTATCCGCATGCACGTGCACTGGCGCCGAAAGTGCGCGTGCTGGTCGAGCACCTCGCAGCGCACTACGCTGCCCAGGTGGGCGCGGCAGGGTAGCCGCGCATCTGCAACCGAGGTGGTGATGGAGTCGGTGTATCTGCTGGTCGCGCTCGGCGCGATCGTCGCTGGATTCGTGCAGGGCTTGTCCGGCTTCGCCTTCGGCATGGTGGCGATGTCGTTCTGGGCGTGGGGACTGGAGCCGCGCCTGGCCGCCACACTGTCGGTGTTCGGCGCGCTGGTCGGCCAACTGGTGGCGGTGTTCACCGTGCGCCGCGGTTTCAACCTGCGCCTGCTGCTGCCGTTCGTGCTGGGCGGGCTGGCCGGCATTCCGATGGGCGTGATGGTGCTGCCGCAGCTGGACATGGACTGGTTCAAGGCGCTGCTGGGCGGCTTCCTGGCACTGTGGTGCCCGGTGATGCTGATGGCGCGGTCGTTGCCGCCGGTCACCGTCGGCGGCCGCGTGGGCGATGCGATCGCCGGCATGGCCGGGGGTGTGCTCAGCGGCATCGGCGGTTTCGCCGGACCGGTGCCGACGCTGTGGAGCACGCTGCGGGGCTTCGGCAAGGACGAGCAGCGTGCGGTCATCCAGAATTTCAATCTGGCGATGCTGGCGGTGACCATGGGCACCTATGTCGGAAGTGGCCTGGTGACGCGGCAGATGCTGCCGTACTTCGCCATCGTGGCACCGGCGATGCTGGTGCCGACGCTGTTGGGCGCGCGGGTCTACATCGGCATCAGCGAAGCGCGTTTCCGGCAGGTCGTGCTGAGCCTGCTGACCGCCTCCGGCATCGCGCTGCTGGCGTCGTCACTGCCGGTGCTGCTGGCCGGGCGGTAGCTGTGGAAGGTCATGGGATCCTGCTCCGTAGCGTCGAGCAAGCTCGACGCTACGAAAAAGCCGCGACCCTTGCGGATCGCGGCTTGTCGTTTACGGCACGCCAGGACTCAGCGCTGCTGGATCTTCGACAGCAGTCGCAGGAACTCCACATACAGCCAGACCAGGGTCACCATCAGGCCGAATGCGCCATACCATTCCATGTACTTCGGCGCGCGCTGGGCCACGCCGGTCTCGATGAAGTCGAAATCCAGCACCAGGTTGAGTGCGGCCACCACCACCACGAACAGGCTGAAGGCGATGCCCAGCCAGCTGGCGTCGTGGATCACCGGCACGTTGATGTTGAAGAAGCCGAGTACGAACGAGGCCAGGTAGAGCAGGGCAATGCCCCCGGTGGCGGCGACCACGCCCATCTTGAAGTTCTCGGTGGCCTTGATCACGCCGCTGCGGTAGGCGATCAGCAATGCGGCCAGCGTGCCGAAGGTCAGCAGCACGGCCTGGAACACGATGCCCGGGTACTTCATGTTGAACAGGGCCGAGACCGCGCCCAGGAACAGGCCTTCGACCAGTGCGTACATCGGCGCGGTGACCGGCGACCATTCCTTCTTGAAGATGGTGATCAGCGCCAGCACCAGGCCACCGATCGCGCCGCCCATGGCGTACAGGCCGGCACCGCCGGTCATCTGGCCGTACGCGTCGACCGACTGGTTCCAGGCGAAGGCGGCGGTCAGCACGGTCAACAGCAGCAGGATGCCGGTCTTGTTGGCGGTGCCGTTGAGGGTCATCACCTGGTCGGGGCGGGTCACCACCGAACCGTTGGCGAGGTCGAGGAAAGTCGACTCGGAAAGAGCCGGGTTGCCGCTGCGCATGCGCGTTCTCCGTGCGAATGAGGGTCTGGACGGCCATCCGGCCGATCACCGCGAGCATAGCCGATGACCGCGCACGGCGCTGTTGCCGGCGCCTGCGTCGCGCTGCGCGCGTTGACAGTTCGCAATGCGCTTGGCGACAATGACCAGCTCCCCGGGCCCGGCCCGAGGGGATTGCAAGACCGGGGTATAGCGCAGTCTGGTAGCGCGCCTGCTTTGGGAGCAGGATGTCGGGGGTTCGAATCCCTCTACCCCGACCAATCCCACATCACGTCGGATTGGACACCGTTCCGGTTCGGGCGCCCGTAGCTCAACTGGATAGAGCACCGGCCTTCTAAGCCGGCGGTTACAGGTTCGATTCCTGTCGGGCGCGCCATTGGAATCAATGGTTTATAGATTATCTTGATGCTGGCGGAGCCTCTCCGGGGAACACCGGGGATGCGCGGATCGCGACATCGTGGGCAACAAAAAAGGCCAGCGCGGTGCGCTGGCCTTTCTGCGTCCTGGCGGGGCACTGCGTTGCAGTGCCCCGCGTGGATCACAGCTGCTCGAGTTCGCCCACATCAACCCTGCCGCCACCGCAGTTGCCGTGGCAGCCGCCGCTGATCGGGCCGCTGCCGCCACCACCGCCGCCGCCACCGCCACCGCCACCACCACCGCCGCCACGTGCAGGGGGCGGCAGGACGGTGGAAACAACCGTGCCACTGTCGAACACCTGGTTGTAGCGCAGGGTGTAGTCCGCGCAGACGATGCCATTGCACACCGTCAGGGTGTCGCCGGGCTTCATCCGGTTCGCGACCTGCCACACGGTCCCGCTCGAGGGGCTCAGGCGCTCACGCTCCCGGGACAGCACGCGATACGTTGCTTCATCCGGATTCGGTACGGTGACCGTGCACTCGCTGCAGTTGAGAACGCCGCGATTGGCCGCAGACGCCTCCCAGGCAGTCAGGAGTACCAGTGCGCCGAGCAGGATCGAAAGATGCTTCGTTCGAAACCCTGGAGTGTCCTTGATTCCCACAGTTTTCATGTTTTCCTTTCCCCTATTTCAGGATGCAACAGTTCTGATAGATGTTTTCAGCAAGGGTTCGTGAGTTGGCCTTCTCCTCCTGAGTCAGGTCTTTCTCGTAGCGCATCAGATCGTCATGGGTGACCAGGCGCGGGTTGACCCTCTGCAACGCGCGCGCGTATGCCCAGGCGCGCACAGGGTCGGGTTGGGTGAAGCTGCCGGCGGCGTACGCTCTTTCCAGATCACCGAGTGCGGAAATGTTTCCCTGTGCAGCCAGTGCATCGAGATAGTTGAGCGCGGTCTCCTTCCATTGGCTGAGCCGGGCCGGATCCCGAATGGCGTCATCCAGTGAGCCGATGACCTTCTCGGGAGAGAGCGAGTAGGCGCGCATGGCTTCCTGCGAGCCCATGGCAGCAGCCTTGGAGAGCCAATCGGTGTGGTAGATGTCACGCTCCAGCGCCAGCGATTCGCACTCCTTGAGCAGGCGCTCGGATCGTTCCAGGAACCAGCCGCCCGCACCGACGCTGGCGGCCGAGTCAGCCAGTACGTCGGCGCGGTCCGAAGTGAAGGTCTGGCACTGCTCGATGGTCAGATGGATCTCGTAGGTTGCCGTGGCATCGCCGGCGTCGGAGCGCAGCATCAGTTGCCTGACGTGGGCGAGTGCATCGCCCGCAGGGCGGAATTCGTGTGCCCGGGTGATCTGGTAGGCCTTGGGTCCCACTGCGGTGTACGAGCCGGGCGGGATCCTGCTGTCCCTCTCAAGCCGCTGTGCGGTTGCCGCACCGGGGCTTGGCGGCTGCGCCTGCCGGGTTGATTCCTGCGACGGGCCGACGCGTCTGGTTGCATCCGCGTGCATGGCATCTGCAGGCGCCTGCTGCAGGTGGACGAACAGTGCAATGGCCGCCGCTGTCAGCACCGCTGCCAGTGCGATCACTCCGATTAGCCGTTTTCTCATCTGGTGTTTCACCTTCGTTGCCGGACGGGACAGGGTTTCAAATGTCCGCCTCGCCTTCCATGTCCCACTGCTAACGGTGCATGAGCGGACCTCCCCCACTGTCATTCGCGATTCGTTCACTATTTGTTCATTTATTGTTCACGCGTCAGCTTGCCGATGAGGATCGGGGCTGGCGCCCGGAATTGGGCGTCGGAGGTGTTGCGGTGGCGGGCCGTCCGTGCGCTGCGGCGCAATGCCACCAAGTGGTGGGTGGACAGCCGTGTGTCGTGTTGTCTGGATGGTCGATCCGTTTCCGCGTCCATCACCGGACCGCGCGTTTCCGACCATGCGTGGCCAATGAAGGAGGCGTGCATCGCACTGCGTCCACACCTGGCCGCAGGAGAGTGGAGAACACGCGCGATGTTGTGGGTCGCCGCAGAGCAGAAACGCGGCTGGCGCCGCTGACCGTTCGCGGCACAGGGTGCGAAATTGTGGCCACGCATCGCTGATGCGGGTGCCTGCACATCAATGTGAAGAAACGCTTGCAATTCCTTCGCGACTCCCGGAAAATGCCGGACTCGCTTCGGGGGACGGACTTCTGGTTCCACCCGGTTGCAAAGCATCAAGGTTCCAACGCCAGCCTCATCGGCGAGGGAGCAAGCGTTTCAGTGGTGGCTGTAGCTCAGTTGGTTAGAGTACCGGATTGTGATTCCGGTGGTCGGGGGTTCGAATCCCCTCAGCCACCCCACTGTTTCAACCGCTTCGGCGCAGCCGAAACGGTATTGCAATAAACAGAATGCACGCTACAATGTGCGTCTGAGTTTCACGGGCCGTTAGCTCAGTTGGTAGAGCAGTTGACTCTTAATCAATAGGTCCAAGGTTCGAATCCTTGACGGCCCACCAAGACGGAAGCCACCTGGTACGCCAGGTGGCTTTTTTCTTTAAGTGTGACTCCTTCTTTTGGTTGGATCACACGCGGCAGACCCCCGCCTGGCGTGGATCTGCCGCAGCAGCGGGATCGCAGTGCTGGTTTCAACGATGTTGAAAATAGTGCTTGCGCCCACCGAGCGGATCGGGTCATAATTCGCGCCCCGATTTCGGGCTGTTAGCTCAGTTGGTAGAGCAGTTGACTCTTAATCAATAGGTCCAAGGTTCGAATCCTTGACAGCCCACCAGACGAAAGCCACTTGGTTTACCAAGTGGCTTTTTTCTTGTCCGCGCGTGTGGGCGGCCTTCATCCACGCATGGCGTGGATCTACTGAAGCGGTGATGAAAGCCGGGGCATACGCGTCATCGGTGTTTTCAATGCTGTGCGCTGCTTCTCACTGCAGTGCCTCCTGCATCGCACCCAATGGTGGTTCCGCGCCGATGGCGCATGCATGGAGGACCATCCTGATGGCTGATTTCAATCGACTGCGCCTGGCGCTGCTGTTGCCGTTCGCACTGGTGGCGCTGACCGCGTGTGAGGCTGGGAGTGAGGCTGCCGGACATGATGCCGCTGCGCAGAGTGCTCCCGCTGCTCCGGCTGGTCAGGCGACGCCGATGCAGTCGACCGCGCCGATGGAGGGGGCGGAGCCGTCCGGGGCGGTGCAGATGCGCCGGACCGGTGACGGTGGTGTCGAGATCCGCAGGATGGACGCGGCGGACGGGCAGGGCGCTGGCGCGGCGCCGGCCGAACCCCACCAGCCGTGATCCATCAGCGTCCCGGGCGGCTGCCAGTCGCCCGGGACGGCATATTCAGCTTTGTGCAGGCCTTCCGCTTCCTGCGCCCGCCTGCGACAATGAACGCCTGTGCCGGCCACGCGAAAGTGGCGGAATTGGTAGACGCCCTGGATTTAGGTTCCAGTGCCGCAAGGCGTGGGGGTTCGAGTCCCCCCTTTCGCACCAGTGCCGGCCTGTCCCCGCCCTGATCGGGCCATCGGCGCCCCCTTGACCGGCACGCGCTGGCAGTGCACGCCGAATTGGGCGAAACTAAAGGGCTGCGGCAAGCAGGCGCGTCCCAGACGTCGTGTCCTTACAACCGTTTCATCCCATCATCGAGCCGGGGGCCTGGGCCACCGGTGGCAGGAGTCAACATGCAAGCTTCGATCGAATCCACCGGCAACCTGGAACGCCGCCTGAGCTTCTCGCTGCCGGAAGACCGTCTGCAGAGCCACATCGTCGGCCGCCTGGGCGAAATCGCCCGTACCACCCGCATCAAGGGTTTCCGTCCGGGCAAGGTGCCGGCCAAGGTGATCGAGCAGCGCTTCGGCGCGCAGGTCCGTGGCGAGGCGCTGGACGGCCTGCTGCGCGAAACCTTCGACGCGGCCGTGCGTGAGCATGACCTGCGCATCGTCGGCAGCCCGCGCATCGACAAGGGCGAGGAAGGTGAATTCTCCTTCGTGGCCACCGTGGAAGTGGTGCCGGACTTCGGCGACCTCGACGTCAGCAAGCTGACCGTGGTGCGCCACACCGCCGAGATCAGCGACGCCGACATCGACCAGATGATCGAGAACCTGCAGAACCAGCGCCGTACCTGGGCCCCGGTCAGCCGTGGCGCGCAGGACGGTGACCTGGTCGCGGTGGAAACCTGGTCGCAGGCCGGCGAAGAGCGCCTGCCGGCCGAAGGCACCGAGAAGGGTTCGATCGTGCTCGGCCAGGGCATGATGTTCGACACCATCGAGAAGGGTCTGGTCGGCCTGGCCAAGGGTGAAGAGAAGACCCTGGACGTCGACTTCCCGGCGGACTGGCGCGTGCCGGTGCTGGCGGGCAAGACCGTGCAGGTCACCGTCAAGGTGACTGAAGTGTCCGAGCCGGTCGTGCCGGCGGTGGACGAAGCCTTCATCAAGAGCTTCGGCGTGAAGGGGGGCGACGTCGAGCAGTTCCGCAGCGACATCCGCGCCAACCTGGAGCGTGAGCTGAAGGGCGCGCTGATGAACCGCCTGCGCCGCGAAGTAGGTGAGCAGCTGATCGCCGCTTACTCCTCGGTGGAAATGCCGCCGCGCCTGGTCGACAACGAAGCCCGCGCCATGCTGGCCCAGCAGGTCGAGCAGATCCGCCGCAACGGCCAGAACGTCGGTGAGATCCCGGCCGACGCCCACGAAGGCTTCAAGGACGCGGCTGCCAAGCGCGTGCTGGTCGGCCTGGTGGTGGGTGAAGTGGCCCGCACCAATGATCTGCGCCTGGAACCCAAGCGCCTGAACGAAACGATGCGTCTGATCGCTTCGACCTACGAAGAGCCGGAACAGGTCATTGAGATGTACCGCAACGACCCCCAGCTGATGTCTGGCCTGCAGAACCGTGTGATGGAAGAGCAGGTGATCGACTGGATCGCCGAGCGTGCCCAGCACACCGAAGAGAAGCTGTCGTTCCAGGACGCGATCCGCCAGTAAGCCTGGGCGGATCACCGCATCCCCCGCGCCGTTGCCGGCGCGGGGTTGTTTCCCCCCAAGACAGGTACCTCACGTAATGGACAACCGAACCAAAGCCCTGAACCTGGTTCCGATGGTGGTCGAGCAGACCAGCCGCGGCGAGCGTGCCTACGACATCTATTCGCGCCTGTTGAAGGAGCGCCTGATCTTCCTCGTGGGCCCGATCGACGATCACATGGCCAACGTGGTGGTGGCGCAGTTGCTGTTCCTGGAATCGGAAAACCCGGAAAAGGACATCAACATCTACATCAACTCGCCGGGTGGCGTGGTCACCGCCGGCATGGCGATCTACGACACCATGCAGTACATCAAGCCGAATGTGAGCACCACCTGCATCGGCCAGGCCGCCTCGATGGGCGCCCTGCTGCTGGCCGCGGGCGAAGCCGGCAAGCGCTATGCGCTGCCGAACTCGCGCGTGATGATCCACCAGCCGCTGGGCGGCTATCAGGGCCAGGCCACCGACATCGACATTCACGCGCGTGAGATCCTGACCCTGCGTTCGCGCCTGAACGAGATCCTGGCCAAGCACACCGGCCAGTCGCTGGAGACGATCGCCCGCGATACCGAGCGCGACAACTTCAAGAGCGCCTTTGAAGCCCAGGCCTACGGTCTGGTCGACCAGGTGCTGGAGCGTCGTCCGGATGAGTCGATCCAGGCCGGCTGACCGGCCTTCACGGGGCCAGGGAGGCTCCGTTCCTGCAGGGTCGGGCGGGACTGGTGTCCCCTCGGCCCTGTGCTATTCTCGAATCGAACCCCCGTTCAGCGGGTGGGGTAACTGGGTAAGCGAAGCATGAGCGAAGACCGCCAAGGTCGTTCCACGGACACCGGCAAGATCCTCTACTGCTCTTTCTGCGGCAAGAGCCAGCATGAAGTGCGCAAGCTGATTGCGGGTCCGAGCGTGTTCATCTGCGATGAATGCGTGGAGCTGTGCAACGACATCATCCGTGAGGAACTTGAGGAAAAGGCGCAGTCGGCGCGCAGTTCGCTGCCCAAGCCGCGCGAGATCCTCGAGGTTCTCGACCAGTACGTGATCGGCCAGAACCGCGCCAAGCGCACCCTGGCCGTGGCCGTGTACAACCACTACAAGCGCATCGAGAGCCGGCAGAAGAACGACGACGTCGAACTGGCGAAGTCGAACATCCTGCTGGTCGGCCCGACCGGTTCGGGCAAGACCCTGCTGGCCGAGACCCTGGCCCGCCTGCTCAACGTGCCGTTCACCATGGCCGACGCCACCACGCTGACCGAAGCCGGTTACGTGGGCGAGGACGTGGAGAACATCATCCAGAAGCTGCTGCAGAAGTGCGACTACGACGTCGAGAAGGCGCAGCAGGGCATCGTCTACATCGATGAGATCGACAAGATTTCGCGCAAGAGCGAGAACCCGTCGATCACCCGCGATGTGTCCGGCGAAGGCGTGCAGCAGGCGCTGCTGAAGCTGATCGAAGGCACCGTGGCCAGCGTTCCGCCGCAGGGTGGCCGCAAGCACCCGCAGCAGGAATTCCTGCAGGTGGACACCAAGAACATCCTGTTCATCTGCGGCGGTGCGTTCGCCGGGCTGGACAAGGTGATCCAGGCCCGTTCCACCGACGTGGGCAGCATCGGCTTCGGTGCCAAGGTCAAGAGCAGCGAGCGCAAGCAGGAAGTGGGCAAGGTGCTGGCCGAAGTCGAGCCGGAAGACCTGATCAAGTTCGGCCTGATTCCCGAGTTCGTCGGCCGCCTGCCGGTGGTGGCGACCCTGGAGGAGCTGGACGAGCCGGCACTGATCAAGATCCTGACCGAGCCGAAGAACGCCATCACCAAGCAGTTCAAGAAGCTGTTCGAGATGGAGAACGTCGAGCTGGAGTTCCGTCCGGACGCGCTGTCGGCCATTGCCCGCAAGGCGCTCAAGCGCAAGACCGGTGCCCGTGGCCTGCGCACCATCGTCGAATCGGTCCTGCTGGACACCATGTACGACCTGCCGTCGCAGGAAAACGTCAGCAAGGTGGTGGTGGACGAGTCGGTGATCGAGCACAAGTCCGAGCCGTACCTGATCTACCAGACCCCGGCGGCCCCTGAACAGAAGGCCGCAGGCGCCGAGTGATCCTTCCAGGTTGTTGATTGGAAAGGATTTTCAAGGAATGCCTTGCATCTGAAAGCCGATGGCCCCATAACGGGGCCATCGGCTTTTTTTGTCTCCGGAAGATGCCCTCCCGGAGGCGGTTTTCCCCTTCCCTGGAGCCCCCATGGCCCGTTCCCCAAGTGAAACCCTCGACCTGCCGGTCCTGCCGCTGCGCGACGTAGTGGTGTTCCCGCACATGGTCATCCCGCTGTTCGTCGGTCGTGACAAGTCCATGCACGCGCTCGAACAGGCAATGGAATCGGACAAGCGCATCCTGCTGCTGGCGCAGAAGTCGGCCGAGACCGACGACCCGCATGCGGCCGACCTCTACCAGGTCGGTACGCTGGCGCAGGTGCTGCAGCTGCTGAAGCTGCCCGACGGCACCATCAAGGTGCTGGTCGAAGGCCTGTCGCGCGTGCAGGTCACCCACGTCGACGAGCGCAACGGCTCGCTGCACGGCCAGGCGGTGGAGATCGACGCCGTTGACGGTCGCGAGGCGCGCGAGGTCGAAGCGATCGCACGCTCGCTGATGTCGCTGTTCGAGCAGTACGTGAAGACCAACCGCAAGCTGCCGCCGGAACTGCTGCAGACGCTGTCGGGCATCGATGAGCCGGCACGCCTGGCCGATACCATCGCCGCCCACATCAGCGTGCGCCTGGCCGACAAGCAGCGCCTACTGGAGACGCTGGCGGTGAGTGAGCGCCTGGAGATGCTGGTCGGTCTGGTCGATGGCGAGATCGACGTGCAGCAGATGGAAAAGCGCATCCGCGGCCGCGTGAAGTCGCAGATGGAAAAGAGCCAGCGCGAGTACTACCTCAACGAACAGATGAAGGCCATCCAGAAGGAACTGGGTGACCTGGACGATGCGCCGGGCGAGCTGGAAGAGCTTGCGCGCAAGATCGCCGAAGCCGGCATGCCCAAGGCGGTGGAAGCCAAGGCGCGCAACGAACTGAACAAGCTCAAGCAGATGTCGCCGATGTCGGCCGAAGCGGCGGTCGTGCGCAACTACCTGGAGTGGCTGCTGGGCGTGCCGTGGAAGAAGCGCAGCAAGGTGCGCAAGGACCTGAAGGCCGCGCAGGACACCCTGGATGCCGATCACTACGGTCTGGAGAAGGTCAAGGACCGCATCCTGGAATACCTGGCGGTGCAGTCGCGGGTGAAGCAGATGAAGGGCCCGATCCTGTGCCTGGTCGGGCCGCCGGGCGTGGGCAAGACCTCGCTGGGCCAGTCCATCGCCAAGGCCACCAACCGCAAGTTCGTGCGCATGTCGCTGGGCGGCGTGCGCGACGAGGCCGAGATCCGTGGCCACCGCCGCACCTACGTCGGTTCGATGCCGGGCCGCATCGTGCAGAACCTCAACAAGGTCGGCAGCAAGAACCCGCTGTTCGTGCTCGATGAGATCGACAAGATGTCGATGGACTTCCGTGGCGATCCGTCTTCGGCGCTGCTGGAAGTGCTCGATCCGGAGCAGAACAACGCGTTCAACGACCACTACCTGGAAGTGGACCTGGACCTGTCCGAAGTGATGTTCGTGGCCACCTCGAACTCGCTCAACATTCCGGGCCCGCTGCTGGACCGCATGGAAGTGATCCGCATCCCCGGCTACACCGAGGATGAGAAGCTCAACATCGCCACCCGCTACCTGGTTCCGAAGCAGATCAAGGCCAACGGCCTGCAGCCGGAAGAGCTGGAGATCGGCAGCGATGCCATCCAGGACATCGTGCGCTACTACACGCGCGAATCGGGTGTGCGCAATCTGGAACGCGAGATCGCCAAGATCTGCCGCAAGGTGGTGAAGGAGATCGCGCTGGCCGGCCCGCAGCCGGCGGCGAAGGTGAAGAAGGGCGCGAAGAAGAAGGCGCTGGTGAGCGTGTCCGGCAAGAACCTGGACAAGTACCTGGGCGTGCGTCGCTTCGACTTCGGCCGCGCCGAGGAAGAAAACGAGATCGGCCTGGTCACCGGCCTGGCGTGGACCGAGGTGGGTGGCGACCTCCTGCAGATCGAATCGACGCTGGTGCCGGGCAAGGGCCAACTGATCCTGACCGGCCAGCTCGGCAACGTGATGAAGGAATCGGCGTCGGCGGCGTTGTCGGTGGTGCGTTCGCGCGCGGTCGGTTTCGGTATCGATCCGGAGTTCCTGCAGAAGCACGACGTGCACCTGCACGTGCCCGACGGCGCCACGCCGAAGGATGGCCCGAGTGCCGGTGCGGCGATGGTCACCTCGCTGGTGTCGATGCTGACCAGGGTGGCGGTGCGTGCCGACGTGGCGATGACCGGCGAGATCACGCTGCGCGGTCGCGTCACCGCCATCGGCGGGCTGAAGGAGAAGCTGCTGGCAGCGCTGCGCGGCGGCATCCGCACGGTCATCATTCCGGAGGAGAACCGCAAGGATCTGGCGGACATCCCGGCCAACGTCACCCGCGATCTGAAGATCGTGCCAGTGAAGTACATCGAAGAGGTACTGGATCTGGCATTGGAGCGTCCGCTGGCGCCCAAGAAGGCGCGTAAGAGTGCGCAGCGCGTCACTGTGCGCAGCAAGGCGAAACCGAGTGGAAGCGCGCGCGTCAAGCATTGACGCGCGCTGTCCAATGGCCCGAAACCCGCGTCGTTGCTGGCTTTCCACCTTGCGTGGGGGTAGGGCCGCTGGTATAAAAGCAGCACTCGCGAATGAGTGATCGCTGGCAGCGATGACTGAATCGGCGAACCGTTTCCACATGGCGGCCGCATGCAGAACGCATGCGGTTGCTTCCCTGTCGAATAAGCGGAACCCACCGCCAAAGGAGTTGTAGAGAATGAACAAGACCGAATTGATCGATGCCGTTGCTGAAGCTGCCGACCTGACCAAGGCCGAGTCCAGCCGCGCTGTCGATGCCGTCGTTGCTGCCGTCACCAAGGCGCTGAAGGACGGCGATGCGGTCACCCTGGTTGGCTTCGGTACCTTCCAGGTCCGCGACCGTGCTGCCCGCACCGGCCGCAACCCGAAGACCGGCGACACCATCAAGATCGCTGCTTCGAAGAATCCGTCGTTCAAGGCTGGTAAGGCCCTGAAGGATGCTGTAAACTAAGCGGCTCGCTGGGGTGCTTAGCTCAGCGGTAGAGCGTCTCCTTTACACGGAGAGGGTCGGGGGTTCGAAACCCTCAGCACCCACCACAGCACCGCGGTAAAAGTTTGAGTGTGGAGCGGTAGTTCAGCTGGTTAGAATGCTGGCCTGTCACGCCGGAGGTCGCGGGTTCGAGTCCCGTCCGCTCCGCCATTCAACGAGGCCTCCGGCCAAAAGCTGGAGGCTTTGTTTTCTCCCCGGTCCAGGCCGGCAGGAAACAAAAGCAGCAACAACGCGGAGCGGTAGTTCAGCTGGTTAGAATGCTGGCCTGTCACGCCGGAGGTCGCGGGTTCGAGTCCCGTCCGCTCCGCCATTACATCGAGGCCCCCGGTTCAACGCTGGGGGCCTTGTCTTCTCCCCGGAAGGTTCGGGAGGAAGGCGAAAAGGTTTTTGCAAGAACGGAGCGGTAGTTCAGCTGGTTAGAATGCTGGCCTGTCACGCCGGAGGTCGCGGGTTCGAGTCCCGTCCGCTCCGCCATTGCAGAATTCTTAAGTCCTTGTGAAAAAACTTTGAAAAAAGTGTTCACCGGGCTGGGTTTCCAGGGAGTCTTCGGATATACTGGGCGCCTGCAAAGTTTCAGCGCGGAGCGGTAGTTCAGCTGGTTAGAATGCTGGCCTGTCACGCCGGAGGTCGCGGGTTCGAGTCCCGTCCGCTCCGCCAACTCTAAAAGCCCTCGGCGCAAGCCGGGGGCTTTTTCTTTGTGTCGTCGCGAAGCGGTGCGCAGCCCACGCCGGTGCTGCTTTTGGTCCCTGCCACGAAGCGGGTTACACTGCCGGGCTCGCCAATCAGGCCTTGTGATTCCTCACCATGCTGCAGAAACTCCGCGACAAGACCTCAGGCTGGATCGTCACCGTGATCCTGGGGCTGCTGATGATTCCGTTCCTGTTCGTGATCGACAACAGCTACCTCGGTGGCGTTGGCGCACAGAACGTGGCCAAGGTTTCCGCGCCGCCGACCTGGTGGCGTTCGGCACCGTCGTGGTGGCCGGTGCGCATGCTGTGGCAGCACCATGAGATCAGTGCGCAGGATTTCCGCACCCGCTTCGAGCAGGAGCGCATGCGTGAGCGCCAGCAGCAGGGCGAGAACTTCGACCCGCGCGCGTTCGAAAGCACCCAGAACAAGCTGGCCGTGCTCGACCAGCTGATCGACGAGCAGGTGGTGCGCCTGGTCGGCGAGCAGGCCGGCGTGGTGATCGGTGATGGCGCGGTGCGCGAGTACATCGCCACGATGCCGGCCTTCCTCGATGCGAACGGCAAGTTCAACGAGAACAACTACCGCCTGGCGCTGGCCGGCGGCAATCCGCCGCGTACGCCGACCCAGTTCCAGGAGCTGGTGCGCGAGAGCCTGCAGCAGTCGGTGATCCCGGCCGGCCTTCAGAACTCCGGCTTCGTCACCCAGGCCGAAACCGAGCGCCTGCTGAAGCTGCTGGGCGAGACCCGCGACGTTGAACTGGCCGCGCTGCCGGAAGTGCCGGCCGATACCGCGCCGGTCACCGATGCACAGATCAAGCAGTGGTATGACAGCCATGGCAAGGATTTCCGCCAGGCCGAAACCGTCTCGCTGGAGTATGTCGAGATCAACGGTGGCAACCTGCCGGCACCGACCCCGGCCGACGAAGCAACCCTGCGCAAGCGCTATGAGGAAGAGAAGGCGAAGTTCACCTCGCCGGAGCAGCGCCAGGCCTCGCACATCCTGATCACCGGTGACGGTGCCGAAGCCAAGGCCAACAAGCTCGCGGCCGAAGCCAAGGCGGCCGGTGCCGACTTCGCTGCATTGGCCAGGGCCAATTCGGAAGATCCGGGTTCGAAGGCGCAGGGCGGTGACCTGGGCTGGGTCGAGCGTGGCGCGATGGTCAAGCCGTTCGAAGACGCCCTGTTCGCGGCCAAGGCGGGCGAGGTGATCGGCCCGGTCAAGACCGATTTCGGCTATCACATCATCAAGGTGGCCGCGGTGCGTGGCGGCCAGGGCAAGTCGTTCGAGGAAGTGCGTGACACGCTGGCCGCCGAGCAGCTCAAGGCCGATGGCGAACGTGGCTTCAACGATCTGGCCGGCCGTCTGGTCGATGCCATCAACAAGAGCCCGAGCGATCTGGCGGCGGCGGCCAAGGAAGTGAACCTGCCGCTGCAGACCCTGGGACCGATCACCCGTGCCACCGCCAGCGGTATTGCCGCCGATCCGGCCGTGCTGCGTGCTGCATTCTCCGACGTGCTGGTGCAGGACGGTACCGCCAGCGATCCGATCGCCCTGGGCGGTGCCACCAACCACAGCGTGGTGATCCGTGTGGCCGCGCACACCCCGGAACAGGCGCTGCCGCTGGACAAGGCGCGTGAGCAGGTGATCGCCGCGATCCGTGCCGATCGCCAGCGCCAGGCCAGCGACAAGGCCGCCGATGCCATCCTGGCCAAGCTGAAGGGTGGGGCCACCCTGCAATCGCTGGCGGCCAGCGAGAAGCTGCAGCTGAGCCCGATGCCGGGCCTGCCGCGCAGCCAGCCGGTGCCGACCCCGGAAATCAACCGCGCCATCTTCAGCGCGCCGGTGCCGGCCGAAGGCAAGCCGAGCTACGGCAAGGTGGATGTCAACGGCCACGCGCTGCTGTTTGCGGTGAACAAGGTCAACCCGGGCGACATCAAGGAAGTGACCGCCGAGCAGCAGAAGCAGCTGAAGGACCAGCTGAGCCAGATCGACGGCATGGCCGCTGCGAAGGGCTACATCGAGACGATGCGCAAGAAGTTCGTGATCCAGACCACCGAAGCGAACCTGTAAGCGTCGCGCCATCGGTGAACGGAAAAGGCCCGGCATTGCCGGGCCTTTTTTGTGGGTGTGCGTAAGCGTGGAGCCTGCTCTGCCACGTTCTCTAGCGTCGAGCTTGCTCGGCTGGGTACACAGAAGCGGTCGAGCAAGCTCGACTCTACGGGGCGGTGTTTCGAGGGCAAGAAAAAAGCCGAGCGTGGGCTCGGCTCTACAGAGAGTGCCTGGCGGGCGCGTCAGTCTTCGACGCGCAGCACCGCGCCCGGCTTCAGCACGCTGCTGCCGCTCAGGCCGTTCAGCGACAGCAGGGCCTTCACCGGCATGCCGTAGCGGCGTGCGATGGTCCAGGCCGACTCACCATCGCGGACGGTGTGGCGGCGGCTGCGCGGACGATCAGCGATCGCCGCAACGGTCTTGGCGGCCTGCGGCGTGGGCGCTGCGGCAGCCACCGGTGCGGCGCTGGCGACCAGCGCGGTCGCCGTCTCGGTTACCGTCGCATTGGCGGCCGAGACCGGCGCCAGCACGCGGGTGGTGCCCGAGGCGCGGCCACCGCCGGCCAGGGCCGGGTTGAGGCGGGTGATGCGGGCCGGGTCCAGGGCGCGCTGTGCGGCCCACTGCTGCACGCTGGTACCGGCCGGCAGGGTGTGGTCCTTCAGCACCGGTACGGTGCGGTCCAGCGAGGCCATTACGCCCGGCTGGTCTTCCACGTCTTCCAGCACGCAGGCCAGGGCATGCAGCTTCTCGACGTAGGCATAGGTGACCGGCGACAGGCCCGGCAGGGCGGACGGCTTGGCGTTCTGCGCGTTCATGCCGGCCTTGCGCAGCGATTGCAGCACGCGGTACTCACCGGCGTTGTAGGCCATCGTGGCCAGGCGCCAGTCGCCACCGAACATGCCGTGCAGGGTCTTCAGGTAACGCACCGCGGCCTGGGTCGAATCCACCGCCGACAGGCGGCCATCGTAGCCGTTGCTCATCGGTACGCGGTGGTTGCGTGCGGTGGTGGCGATGAACTGCCACAGGCCGGTGGGGCCGCTGCCGTTGCGGGCGTTGGGCCGGTAGCCGCTTTCCACGAACGGGATCAGGGCGAACTCGGTGGGCAGGCTGGCCTTGCGCAGCTCTTCGACCACATAGCCGAACAACACCAGGGCATCGTCATCCTGGTTGGCCAGGCGCGAGGGCGCATGGGCGAACTGCTTCTGCCAGCGCGGGCTGGTGGCCTCGGCGTCGCAGCTGGGCTCAGCCAGGCCGTCGCGGAAGCTGGTGAAGATCTCCTGGCCGTTGCGCACCGATGGTGCCGGCAACGCTGCCGGATCCAGCGGCAGGGCAGCAGCGGCGGTCAGGTTCTGGCTGATGCCGGCGCCCAGCGACTGCGCGCCCGCGTTCCCGGCCAACCCCAGGGCGAGCCCCAAGGCCAGCGTCAGACTTCGGCGCATCATGCGCGGAAGCCGTCTTTCCAGTGCCGGAGACCGGCCATCACGTCGACGTCGTCCACGACGTCACGGCCCAGGTGTGCCGACACCGACGCACGGATCGGCGCGGTGTGCACACGCAGGAAGGGATTGCAGTCAAATTCGTTGGCCAGGGTTACCGGCAGGGTGGAACGGTCATCGCGGCGCATGGCCAAAGCCTCCTCTTGGCGCTGCCACAGGGCAGCGTTGGCGGGGTCGACATGCCGCGCGAAGACGGCATTTGACACGGTGTACTCGTGGGCGCAACAAAGCAGCAGTTGCGCGGGCAAGGTACCCAGCTTGCGCATCGATGCCAGCAGCTGGGACGGCGTACCTTCGAACAGGCGTCCACAGCCCAGGCTGAACAACGAATCTCCGCTGAAAAGATGTTCAGCAGTGTGAAACGCGATGTGGCTGCGGGTATGCCCGGGCACGGATAGTACGTGGAACATCTGCCCCAGTGCCTGAACGCGTTCACCTTCGCCGACCCGCTCGGTCGCGCTGGCGATGCGCTCTTCCACGGGAGCCACCACCCGCACGCCGGGAAAACGGGCCTGCAACGCGGGCACGCCGCCGATGTGATCGTCGTGGTGGTGGGTGAGCAGGATGGTGTCCACGCGCAGGCCCTGATCGGCCAGTGCGAGCACCGGGGCGGCATCGCCAGGGTCGACGACCACGGCCGCGCCGTCGTCGCCGCTCAGTGTCCAGATGTAGTTGTCCGCAAATGCGGGCAGGGCAGTCAGTCGCATAGAATTGGACCATGCCCGCGCTGCAGAGCACCCGTCAAGCGAGCCAGACCCCGTGGTTCGATAGCGAACCGGCGGCGGCCCTGCGCGTTCTGGAACGACAGTTGCTGTTGCCGCAGCTGTCGGCGCTGCCTGCGCAGCCCTGGTTGTGGATCGCGCCGAGTGCGGCCTGGCTGCGCGACGCAGCACTGGGCGGGCGCGGCCTGCGCCTGTACCGGCAGGGGGGCGGCTATGCCGGTGATACCCGCTGCGCGCTGCCGTTGCCGCTGGCCAACGAGAGCGTCAATGCCATCGTGCTGCAGCATGTCACCGCCGCCGATGCGGACCGGCTGCTGGACGAGTGCGAACGCGTGCTGATGCCGGGTGGGCACCTGTGGTTGAGCAGCCTCAATCCGTTCAGCCCCTACCGCACGCGCTGGCGCCAGCATGGACTGGTGGTGCGCACGCCGCAGCGGATCCGCCTGCTGCTCGGCCGCCATGGCCTGGAGTGCGACGATATGCGTTACCTCGGCCCGCTCTGGCGCGGCGCCGGCAGCCGCCGACCCGGTGGCTGGGCGCCACTGCGCGCCGCCTGCCTGTTCCATGCGGAAAAACGCACGCTGGCCCTGCCCGGGCCGAAACCGTTGCCGGTGCGCTGGCACGGCACCGTTGCTACCTGATCCTGGAGTTGTATTGAAAACCATTGAAATCCACACCGACGGTTCCTGCCTTGGCAATCCCGGCCCGGGCGGCTGGGCTGCGTTGCTGCGTTACAAGGGCCATGAGCGCGAACTGAGCGGCGGCGAAGCGCACACCACCAACAACCGGATGGAGCTGATGGCGGCGATCTCCGGGTTGGAGACGCTGACCGAGCCGTGCAACATCGTGCTCTACACCGATTCGCAGTATGTGCGGCAGGGCCTGACCCAGTGGATGCCCGGCTGGATCCGCAAGAACTGGAAGACCGCCGGCGGCGATCCGGTGAAGAACCGCGAGCTGTGGGAGCGCCTGCATGCGGCCACGCTGCGGCACCAGATCGACTGGCGCTGGGTGAAGGGCCACTCCGGTGACCCGGACAATGAACGGGTGGATACCCTGGCCCGCAACGCGGCGATCCAGATCCGCGATTCCAGCCCGGTAAACTGAGCCCATGCGTCAGATCATCCTCGATACCGAAACCACCGGCCTGGAATGGAAGAAGGGCAACCGCATCGTCGAAATCGGCTGCGTGGAGCTGTTCAAGCGCCGCCCGACCGGCAACAACTATCACCAGTACATCAAGCCGGACTGTGAGTTCGAACAGGGCGCGCAGGAAGTCACCGGCCTGACCCTGGAGTTCCTGGATGACAAGCCGGACTTCGCGCAGATCGCCGATGAGTTCCTGGCGTTCATCGATGGTGCCGAACTGATCATCCACAACGCGGCGTTCGACCTGGGTTTCCTCGACAACGAACTTTCGTTGCTGGGCCCGCAGTACGGGAAGATCACCGACCGCTGCACGGTGATCGATACGCTGGTGATGGCACGCGAGCGCTTCCCCGGTCAGCGCAATTCGCTGGATGCGCTGTGCAAGCGGCTGGGCGTGGACAACTCGCACCGTGCGCTGCACGGCGGCCTGCTCGATGCGCAGATCCTGGGCGATGTCTATATCGCTCTGACCTCGGGCCAGGAAGAGATCGGCTTCGGCCTGGGCGATGACGAGGGCGGTGGTGCCGGTGCGGCGCTGCACGCGTTCGACACCAGCAAACTGCTGCCGCGCCCGCGCGTGGTGGCTACGCCGTCGGAATTGGAAGCGCACACCGCGCGGCTGGAGCGACTGCGCAAGAAGGCCGGCCACGCCCTGTGGGATGGCCCGAAGGTGGAAGAACCCGCCAGCGCGTAATACATCGAGGTAGTGCCGGCCGCTCGCCGGCATCTGCGTGATACGAGGTTTCCCGATGAGCCGGCCAGCGGCCGGCACTACCGTGCGTCAGTGGCAGCGCACCAGGATCACGCTGATGTTGTCGCGGCCGCCGCCATCGAGTGCGGCCGCCACCAGGGTGTCCACGCATTCCTGCGCGCTGGCATCGTCGAAGGCCAGGGTGCGTGCGATGCCACGGTCATCCACCTCTTCGGTGAGGCCGTCACTGCACAGCAGCAGCTGCATGCCCGGGCGCAGCTCACCGCTGGTGGTGGCCACATTCAGATGCGCCGGATCGGTCACACCCAGTGCCTGGGTGACCACGTTGCGGTGCGGATGTGCGCGCGCCTGTTCGGCGGTCAGGTTGCCCTGCGCGACCAGCTCCTGCACCACGCTGTGGTCCTGGCTGAGCTGGGCCAGCTGGCCGTCGCGCCACAGGTAGGCACGGCTGTCGCCAACCCAGGCCACTTCATAACGATTGCCCTGCACGCGTGCGGCGACCACGGTGGTGCCCATCGGCAGCGTGTCATTGCGCCGGCGCGAGGTGCGGATGATCTCTTCATCGGCGGTGCGGATGGCCTGCACCAGCGGTGCACCGCGCCGCACTTCGCGGACGATGGTCTCGCGAGCCAGCGCGCTGGCTACTTCGCCGCAGGCGTGACCGCCCATGCCGTCGGCCACCAGCCACAGGGCCAGCTCGCTGTCACCGTAGTAGGTGTCCTCGTTGAGCTCGCGGCGCAGGCCGGGGTGGGTGAGGTGTCCGAATTCGATCATGGTGGGTCGTGGGCGGGGTATTGCGGGGGAGACAGGCATCATCGGGGGGCCGCCAGCATCCGGCAAGGCATGCGCCGAGGAAATTTTCACTTCATTGGCTGGAATGACTTGTCGCCGGCCTCACTTCCTCGTATGATGCGCGTCCCCGGTCCGCCGGGGACCACCCGGAGAGGTGGCAGAGTGGTTGAATGTACCTGACTCGAAATCAGGCAGGCGTTTATAGCGCCTCGGGGGTTCGAATCCCCCCCTCTCCGCCAGATAAAGAAAAAGGGCTGCCGAAAGGCAGCCCTTTTTCTTTATCTGGCGCGGGACGCGACGCGCTTTGCGCGTCGCCCCACACGTTGCTGCGCAACGCGTGGGCCCCTGCCTTTGCCTGCCTCTCCCCGCCCCTGGCGGGGCAGCCCCTCAACAGAGGGGCTTGTTGCTCCAGATGCATCAGTAGATCCACGCCATGCGTGGATGCTGTTCCTGCCGGGCTGGACCAGCCGCGCATCGTGTGGATCCACCCATCCCATCGCGGGCCGCGGGTTAAACTGCCTGCATCATCTGCTGGAGCTTTCCCCATGACCGCTGAAATCCTCGTTCCCGTTTCTTTCGGCGAGCTGCTGGACAAGATCTCGATCCTGCAGATCAAGTCCGAGCGCATCAGTGACGAGGGCAAGCTGGCCAACGTGCGCAAGGAGCTGTCGGCGCTCGACCAGACCTGGATGGCGCACCCGGCGGCGGTGAAGGACATCGCCCGGCTGCGTGCCGAGCTGAAGACGGTCAACGAGCAGCTGTGGGACATCGAGGACGATATCCGCCTGAAGGAAAAGGCGCAGGCGTTCGACCAGGGTTTCATCGACCTGGCGCGCAGCGTCTACCTGCGCAATGACGAGCGCGCACGGATCAAGAAGGCGATCAACCTGGCGCTGGGTTCGGCCTATGTGGAAGAGAAGTCCTACCAGGATTACGCGCAGCGCGGGTGAGGTAGACCCGCCGGGCGTGGCCCGGCGCTACCGATGATCCATCGACTCAGGTGAGGTGGTCCGCCACGTAGCGTTCGAAGGCGGCGATGCCGTCCTCGACGGTGATCAGTTCCATGACCTCGTCGAACTCGATCTTGGTGCCCCACTTCAGGTCGGCCGCCTGCTTGCCGAGGTACTTGCGCGCAGCATCGTCATAGCGGTCCACGCAGTAGCGGCGGTCCGAGTAGGGGCCGCTGCGGTGCGGATTGCTGGCCGCATGCAGGCCCAGCACCTTGGTGCCCATCGCGTTGGCGATATGCATCGGGCCCGAGTCCGGGGTCATCACCAGGTTGGCGCGGGCCAACAGGGCGGGCAGCTGCTTGAGCGTGTCCTTGCCGACCAGATCCAGTGCCGGTACAGGCAGCTGCGCCTGGATGGCATCGGCCATGCTGCGCTCCAGCTCGCTGCGGCCACCGCACAGCACGACCTGCCAGCCGCGCTGTGCGGCATGGTTGGCCACGGCGGCATAGCGGTCGGCGTACCAGTTGCGGCGCACGTGGCTGGAACACGGCGAAATCATCAGCACCGGGCGACCGTCGTCCTGCCACTGCGCGGCAGCCCACTCATGGGCGGACGGCGGTACCGCCAGATCCCAGCTGACCTCGGTCTGGCGCAGGCCCAACGGTTCGCAGAAGCTGCCGATCGCATCCAGTACGTGGATGCCCGGGCGGTCGGGAATGCGTTCGTTGATGAAGAGCCCGTGCAGGTCCTTGGAGCGGCTGCGGTCGTAGCCGATGCGGCGATCGGCCGGAATGAAGGCCGACAGCAGATTGGCGCGGAATGCGACCTGCATCTGCAGCAACGCTTCAAATCGCCCCGGTGGCAGCTGCTTGCGCAGTTCCTTGACGCCGGCCATGCCGCTCTTCTTGTCGTAGGCGTGGAAGGTGACGCCCGGCAGGCCATCGAGCAGCTTGTGGCCGGCCTTGTCGATGATCCAATGGATCGGCGTATCCGGGCGCGCGGCCTGCAGGGTGCGCACCAGGGGCACGACATGGGTGACATCGCCGAGTGCGGACAGGCGCAGGAGGCACAAGGATGAGGACGCTGATGCCATGTGTTGTTAGACTCAATGAAATGGTCGCATTCGACGCCAATGAAGCGCTGACGCCATGCCGCGAGGGTCGCGGCATCGGGGCCATTCTGTTCGACCGCGAGCGGCTGCGGCAAGCCGAGATCGGCCTGTTCTCGCCGCAGCACTGGGGCAGCAGGGCCCGGCCGGTGGGCGAGGGTGGCCGGGGCAGTGCCTGGTTCGTCGATGCGCCGTTCGGCGCCAGCGTGCTGCGGCACTACCTGCGGGGCGGCCTGGCCGCCAAGCTCAGCCATGACCAGTACCTGTGGCGCGGCTCGGACCGGACCCGCAGCTTCGCCGAATTCCGGCTGATGCGCGCGCTGCGCGAAAAGAAGCTGCCCGTGCCCCGGCCGATCGCCGCGTTCTACATGCGCGAGGGCCTGCGCTACCGGGCTGCGATCCTGATGGAGCGGATCGAGGGCGTGCGCTCGCTGGCCGACCGTGCACTGGTGGCCGGCCGCGGCGCGCCGTGGGAGGAGACCGGTCGGTTGATCGCCCGCTTCCATCGTGCCGGGCTGGACCATGCCGACCTCAACGCGCACAACATCCTGTTCGATGGCAACGGCCACGGCTGGTTGATCGACTTCGACCGTGGCGTCATCCGTATTCCGGCCACCGCCTGGCGTGAACGCAATCTCAAGCGCCTGCTGCGCTCGCTGATCAAGCTGCGCGGTGAACGCAGCGTGGAAGACGTGCAGAAGGACTACGCGCGGCTGCGCCGCGCCTATGACATGGCCTGGAACCGGGGCACCTGATGGACTGGTCGTTGCGTTTCCTCGGCGTCGGCAATGCGTCGGCGGTCGAGCTGGGTTCGCCGATGTCGGTGATCGAACGCGATGGCCGGCCCTGGCTGACCATCGATTGTGGCGGCGAAGGCCTGACCGCCTTCAAGGCGCACTACGGGCACATGCCGCAGGCGCTGTTCGTCACCCATGTGCATCTGGACCACGTGGCCGGCTTCGAGCGGCTGTTCGTCGATACCTTCTTCAGTGCGCAGCGGCGTGGCAAGGTGCGCCTGTATGTGCCGGCCACGGTGGTGCCGCTGCTGCACAAACGCATCGGTGACTACCCGAACGTGCTGGCCGAGGGCGGTGCCAATTTCTGGGACGCGTTCCAGCTGATCGTGGTGGGCGATGCGTTCTGGCACGAGGGGGTGCGCCTGGAGGTGTTCCCGGTGCGCCACCACTGGCCGGAAACGGCCTATGGCCTGCGCCTGCAGGGCGCGCTGACCTGGAGTGGCGATACCCGGCCGATTCCGGAGATGCTGGCCCGCTTCGCCAGCGACAACGAACTGGTCGCCCACGACTGCGGCCTGCACGGCAACCCGTCGCACACCGGCGTGGATGACCTGGAGCGTGAGTACAGCGCTGAACTACGGGCGCGGATGATGCTGTACCACTACGCCAGCGTGGCCGATGGTGCGGCGCTGGCCGCGCGCGGGCACCGTGTCGCGCAGCCGGGGCAGTGCGTGCCGCTGGCCAGCCCGACGGCGCCGCACGTGTCGGTGCAGGATCCGCCGTGAGCGGCACCGGCCAGCCCGCCGACGCGGCACTGGCCGCTGAACTGGAGGCATTGGAACGTGCGCTGCATGCACCGCAGGTGCGCGCCGACAGTGAGCGCCTGGCTGCATTGCTGGACGAGGATTTCAGCGAGATCGGCAGTTCCGGGCAGTGTTATGGCCGTGCGGCCGTGCTGGCGGAGATCCCGCTGGCGCGGGCGCAGGTGCTGATCGAGTCGGATCGGTACGCGGTGCGGCTGTTGGCCGATGGCTTGGCACAGGTGCGCTACCGCAGCCGCTATCACGTCGATGGGCAGGCGCAGCGCTGGGTGCTGCGCAGTTCGCTGTGGCGCCGGCACGCGCAGGGGTGGCGGGTGTTGTTCCACCAGGGCACGCCGGAGGCACGGTAGCGCCGGGGCATGCCCGGCGAGGGGCGCCAACCAAGGTTGGCAGCTACCCGGGCCGGGCGTGGCCGGAAAAGGCGGTGGCCCCGCCGGCTGGCCTCGGCGCCCGCGTCGATCGATACCGTTGCTGCCTTCCGGCCCTGGCGGGGTTTTCGACCTAGCGTCGCGAGGGGCCGACGGGGCCACCATAGAGACGTTGGCCGCCCGGTGGGCGGCCAGTTCACGGATCAGGGGAAGCAGCGCGGGTTGCGCCGGAGACCACAGCCGGACTGCGCATCGGCTGGCCGATGGCAGACGCGCATTCTACCGCACGCGCACGCACCGACGCCAGCTTCACGCACTGAATCGGCTGTAACCCGTTCCCGGCCACGCCGGCCGTGGCGGTTCCCCGTTGCTAGAATGCCGGCCAGGAGGAACGACCTCCCCCACATCGGGAATCAAAGACCAGGACGGCCTGGCCCTACCAAGAGGAGGGCCGTCATGGCCTGGATCTATCTGTTGTTCGCCGGCCTGCTGGAAATCGTCTGGGCCGTGTCCATGAAGCAGTCCGAAGGCTTCAGCAAGCTCACCCCCACCGTGGTGACCATCATCGGCATGATCGCCAGCTTCTGGCTGTTGGCGGTGGCCATGCGCAGCCTGCCGCTGGGGACCGCCTACACGATCTGGACCGGCATTGGTGCGGTCGGCGCATTCGTGGTCGGCATCGTTTTCCTCGGCGAACAGGTCAGCCCGATGCGGATTGGTGCGGCGGTGCTTATCGTTTCCGGCCTGGTCCTGATGAAACTCTCCAGCAGCTGAGGGTTTATCCCGGCCGGATTATGCAGGGCAGGATCTGCCTGCTGTGAATATGCAATGTACATTTTCGGCAAAATAGATTTACCTGCCCGTTTTATTTGACGCGCGTCATGAAATTTCGTTGAGTGATTCACGCGGCACTGGCGGCATCCGTCGCACAGTGCCGCCATTCGTCGCGCGGAATCGGGGAGTTTCCGTGCCGATGGATACGCTGGAGCGCCGCTCTCGATGCGCGCCCGCGTGAAGATGTGAGGATGTGAAGATTTTCCGAAGTTAATGCGCCAGGCCTTGTTTCCGCAGCGGGAACCGGGATGGGCCGCATCGTCTTCAAAAAAACTGCCCGCAGTGCCATCCGGTCTCTTCATGGAGATTTACCGATGAACCGCATTTACCGTCTGGTTTTCAATCGCGCCCTCGGCGTAATGCAGGTTGCATCGGAGGTTGCCCAGAATCCGGGTGGAAGCGCAGTTTCCACCGGGAGGCCACCGCGCCTGCGGGCGCATCAGCTGGCGGTGGCGTTGGCCGCCACGCTGGCCAGTGGTTCGGCGTTCGCTGCGTGCACGGGAACCACTACGGTCAATTGCGATGGCGCAACCAACCTCAACAACTACGCCAATGGCACCAGCGGGCTGACCCTGAACATTGCCAGCGGTGCAGTGTTCAGCGTGCCGCCGCTGCTGGGCGGCAATGCGGTGACGCTGACCGGCAGCAACACCACGGTCAACAATGCCGGCACGATCGATCCGTCCCTGACCGGTGGGCTGAGCCTGGCCGCTGCCGGCCTGGTGGTCGGCAACAACACCGCCGGTGGCAGCACGATCACGGTCAACAACGAGACCGGTGGCCAGATCAAGGGCATCTTCAATATCGGTACCCTGCTCGGCTTCGGCGGTCAGGCGGTGACCGCGCAGAATGCTGCCGGTGGCACGACCACCCTGGTCAACGATGGTTCGATCGGAATGTCGCTGCTGGGCTTGGGCCAGGTGGCCGATGCAACCTCGGTGGTGACCTACGGCGGAGCACAGGCCAACGTGACCAACCGCGGCAGCATCACCGGCCGTGTCGGCCTGGGTGCTTCGGCCGGAAATACCTTCACCAATGCGGGCACGGTCAGCGGCAGCGTGCATCTGGGTGATTCCACCGGGGGCAATACCTTCACGGCCGTGGCTGGCTCCAGTGTCGCTGCGGGCGGTGGCCTGGCTGCAGCGGGCACGCTGGTGGGCGTGGCCGGCGTCAAGGTGGCGGCCGCCGGATTCGTCGACGCCGGCGCCGGTACCGGTGCGGCCAACAACACGCTGGTGCTGCAGGACAATGCCGGCAACAACGGACCGGCCACCAGCATCGGCTGGAGCAACTACGTCGGGTTCCAGAGGCTGATGGTCAACAGCGGCACCTGGAACCTGCAGGGACCCTGGTCGGGAACCGGCGCGATCACCCTCGGCGGCGGTCTGGTCAACTTCAACAGCAGCACTTCTTTCGGCTCCGGTCTGTTCACCGTCAACGGCGGCACCATCGCTGCCAGCGGCGCAGGCCTGGCGCTGGGCAACAATTTCACCCTCAACAACGCGTTGACCCTGGGCGGCACGCAGGGCTTCGCGTTGAATGGCGTGCTGTCCGGTGGCGGTGGCCTGACCGTCAGCAACACGGGGGTGGTGACGCTGGGCGCTGCAAACCTGTTTGGCGGCGGCGTCAACCTCAATGCCGGCGGCCTGCTGCTGGGCAATGCCGGTGCGCTGGGCAGCGGCAACCTGACCGTCGGTGGCGCCGCCTCGCTCGATACCAGCGCCGGCTTCGTGCTGGGCAACAACCTGGTGATCAGCGGCAGCGGTTCGCTGAACCTGCTGGGCAGCAATCCGTTGTCATTGAACGGCTCGATTTCCGGTGCCGGCAACCTGGTCAAGAACGGTGCCGGCACTCTCACCTTGAACGGTGCCAATTCGCTGACCGGCAACTTCAGCCTTGCCGGGGGCTCGCTCGCGCTCGGCGCGGGCGGCAGCCTGTCACCCACCGGTGCGATGACGCTGGGCGTTGGCACCACGCTGGACCTGACGGCAGCGGCCAACCAGACCATCGGCTCGCTGGCCGGCCTCGGCGGCGCGGTCAATCTGGGCAGCCACACGCTGACCTTGGGCGGGCTGGGCAACACCAGCTACAGCGGCACGTTCGGTGCCGGCACGGGTGGTCTGATCAAGCTGGGGACCGGCGTGCAGACGCTGTCGGGTGTCAACAATCTCAGCGGCGGTGTTGCGCTCAACGCCGGTGGCCTGCTGCTGGGCAACAACGCTGCACTCGGCAGCGGCGCGCTCAGTGTGGGGGGCAACGTGAGCCTGGATGGCACCACCGCGCTGTCCCTGACCAATGCGATCACGTTGGGCGCTGGCGGAACGCTGAACCTGCTGGGCAACCAGGCGCTGACGCTCAACGGTGTGATCGGTGGCGTGGGTGGGCTGACCAAGAATGGCGCGGCAACGCTGACGCTCAATGGTGCCAATACGTTCGGTGGCGGGCTGGCGTTCAATGCCGGCAGCCTGGTGCTGGGTAATGCCGGCGCGCTGGGCACCGGTGCACTGAATGTCGGTGGCGCGGTGACGCTGGATGCCAGTTCGGCGCTGAGCGTGGGCAATGGCATCAACCTGGGCGGCGGTGCGTCGCTCAATGTGCTCGGCGGCAATGCACTGACGCTGGGCGGTGTCATCGGCGGCAGCGGCAGCCTGGTGAAGAATGGCGCCGCAACACTGACCCTGGGCGGTGCCAACACCTACACCGGCGGCACCGCCATCAATGCGGGCACGGTGGCGATCGGTGCCGGTGGCAGCCTGGCCGCAACCGGCGCTGTCACCCTCGGTGGCGTCGGCGCGGTGCTGGATCTGTCCGCCGGCGGCAACCAGACCGTGGGCGCACTCAGTGGCGTGGCCGGCAGCACGCTGGCGCTCGGCGCCACGACGCTGACCTTCGGCGACGCCACCAACCAGACCCTGGCAGGCGTGATTACCGGTACCGGCGGCCTGGTCAAGCAGGGCGCCGGCACGCAGACACTGAGTGGAGCCAACACCTTCAGTGGTGGCCTGAACCTGGCTGCCGGTGGGCTGGTGCTGGGCAACAACGGTGCCCTCGGCAGCGGCGCGTTGACGGTCAGCGGCAACGGCACGCTGGACGGCACCGCCGCGCTGAACCTGGGCAATGCGGTGAACCTGACCGGTTCGCTGACCCTGCCGGGCGCACAGAACCTGACCCTGGGCGGTGTGGTGGCCGGGACCGGCAGCCTGGTCAAGAACGGCGCTTCGGTACTGACCCTGACCGGTACCAATACCTTCAGCGGCGGGCTGACGCTCAATGCCGGCAGCCTGCTGCTCGGCAACAGCACCTCGCTGGGCAGCGGCGCACTGAACGTCAATGGTGCGGCCACGCTTGATGGCCTGACCGCGCTCAACCTGGCCAACAACATCGCCCTGGGCGGCGGCGCTTCGCTGACACTGCCGGGCAATCAGGCAACCACCCTTGGCGGCGTGGTCTCCGGCACCGGCGCGCTGGTCAAGAACGGTGCCAGCACGCTCACGCTCAATGGAGCCAATACCTTCAGCGGCGGCCTGTCGCTCAATGCCGGTGGCCTGCTGCTGGGCAATGCCGGCGCGCTGGGCACGGGGGCATTGAATGTGGCGGGGAACACGACCCTGGACAGCAGCGTCGCGCTCACGCTGGGCAATGGCGTGAACCTGACAGGCGGCGCGGTGCTGGACCTGCTGGGCAGCCAGGACGTGACGCTGGGCGGTGTCATCGCCGGAACCGGCGAACTGGTCAAGAACGGCGCTTCGACGCTGACCTTGAATGGCCCCAACACCTTCTCCGGTGGTGTCGGCCTCAATGCCGGTGTGCTGCGGCTGGGCAATGCCGGCGCACTCGGCACGGGCGCATTGGATGTGGGTGGCAATGCGTCGCTGGATGCCAGCGCCGCACTGAACCTGGGCAACAGCGTCGGCCTGGCCGCAGGTGCCAATCTCACCGTGCTGGGCAGCAACGACCTGACGCTGGGTGGGCCGGTGTTCGGCGCCGGTGGATTGATCAAGGACGGCGCGGCACGGTTGACCCTGAGCGGTGCCAACCTCTATGCCGGCGGCACCACCATCAACAACGGCACGCTGGCGCTGGGTGCCGGTGGCAGCCTGGCGGCGGGCGGCGATGTGACGCTCGGCAATGCCGGAGCGGGCTTCGACATTTCCGCGGCCGGCGGCAACCAGACCGTCGCTGCGTTGAACGGCGTGGCCGGAACCGCGCTGACGCTGGGCGGCAATTCGCTGACCTTCGGCAGCAATGCCAACGCCACCTTTGATGGCGTGGTCAGTGGCACCGGCGGCCTGGTCAAGACCGGTACCGGCATCCAGACGCTGTCCGGTGCCAACACGTTCAGCGGTGGCCTGGCGCTCAATGGCGGCGGGCTGGTGCTGGGCAACGCCGATGCGCTGGGGACCGGCGCGCTCGGTGTGGGTGGTACCGTCAGCCTCGACAACACGGTGGCGCTGAACCTTGCCAACGCGGTGAACTTCGGTGCCGGCACGCAGCTGACCCTGGGCGGCAGCAATGACGTCACCCTGGGCGGCGTGCTGAGCGGCAACGGCAGCCTGGTCAAGAACGGCGCTGGTCTGCTGACGCTCAACAACAGCAACACCTTTGGCGGCGGCCTGACCTTGAATGGTGGCGGCCTGGTGGTTGGCGCCAGCGGCGCGCTGGGCACCGGTGCGTTGAATGTGTCCGGTAGCACCACGCTGGATGCCGGCGCTGCGGTGACGCTGGGCAACTCCGTGAACCTGGGATCGGGCGTGGCACTGACGCTGCCGGGCAGCAACGCGCTGACCCTTGGCGGCATCGTGGCCGGCAATGGCAGCCTGATCAAGAATGGTGGTGCGACGCTGACACTGTCCGGCGCCAACACCTATACCGGTGGCACCACCGTCAATGCCGGCACGCTTGCGTTGGGCGCGGGCGGCAGCCTGGCGGCGGCAGGTGATGTCACGCTGGGCGCTGCAGGGGCGACCTTCGACATCTCCGGCGCAGGCAGCAGCCAGACCATCGGTGCGCTCAACGGCGTGGCGGGAACTTCGCTGGCCCTGGGCGGCAATTCGCTGACCTTCGGCAGCGCTGGCAACGGCGCGTTTGATGGACTGATCAGTGGTGGCGGCGGGTTGGTGAAGGTGGGGGCGGGTGTGCAGACCCTGTCCGGCGCCAACACCTTCGGCGGCGGCGTGACGCTCAATGCCGGCGGCCTGGTGCTGGGCAATGACGTGGCGCTGGGGACCGGCGCACTTACCGTCGGTGGCGCGGCCACACTGGATACCACCGCGCTGGCGACGCTGGCCAACAACGTTGTGCTCAATGCCGGGCTGACCGTGCTGGGCACCAACGCACTCACCCTCAACGGAGTGCTCTCCGGGACCGGCAGCCTGACCAAGAACGGCCTTGCAACGCTGACCTTGAACGGCATCAACACCTACACCGGCGGTACCAACATCAATGCCGGTACGCTGGCGCTCGGCGCCGGCGCAAGCCTGGCCGCAAGTGGAACCGTCAATCTCGCCACCGGCGCCACGCTGGACCTGTCGGCCGGCAACGGCACGCAGGTGTTCGGCACGCTGGTGGGCAACGGCACGGTCAACCTGGGGGCCAACAACATCGAAGTGGGCGGTGCCGCCAACGGCACCTTCAGCGGTTCGATCGCCGGCACCGGTGGCCTGACCAAGGTCGGCAGCGGTATCGAAACACTGACCGGCATCAACACCTACACCGGCGGCACCACCATCAACGCCGGCACGCTGGCGATCGGTGCCGGTGGCAGCCTGGCGGCGACCGGTGCAGTGAACGTGGCGGCGCCGGGTGCGGGCTTCGACATCTCGGCCTCCGGCGCCAACCAGACCATCGGTTCGCTGTCCGGCGTGGCCGGCTCGACGGTCAGCCTGGGCGCCAACACCCTGATCCTGGGTGGCGTCAGCAGCAGCACCTTCGATGGCGCGATTGCCGGTACCGGCGGGTTGGTCAAGAACGGCGCGGGCATTCTCACCCTCGGCGGCGCCAATCTGTTCAGCGGCGGCGTGGCATTGAACGGTGGCGGGCTGGTGGTCGGCAACAACGCGGCACTGGGCAGCGGTGCGTTGAACGTCGGTGCCGATGCGTCGCTGGACAGCAGCCTGGCGGTGACCCTTGGCAATGCCATCGACCTCACCGCCGGTGCCAACCTCAACCTGCTCGGCAGCAATGCGCTCACGCTGGGGGGTGTCATCAGCGGTGGCGGTGGCCTGGTCAAGAGTGGTGCGGCGACGGTGACCCTGACCGGCGCCAATACCTACACCGGCGGTACCACCATCAACAGCGGCACGCTGGCCATCGGGGCCGGCGGCAGCCTGGCCTCCGCCGGCGCGGTGAATCTTGCCGGTGCCGGCACACTGGATATCTCCGGCGGTGGCAACCAGAGCATCGGTTCGCTGGCCGGTGTGGCCGGCAGCAGCGTGGCGCTGGGCGGCAACTCGCTGACCCTGGGCGGCGTGGCCGACAGCACCTACAACGGCGTGATCAGCGGCAGCGGCGGATTGATCAAGAACGGTGCCGGCGTGCAGACACTGACCGGCGCCAATACCTTCGGTGGAGGCGTCAGCCTCAACGCCGGTGGCCTGGTGGTGGGCAACAACGCCGCGCTGGGTACCGGCACGGTGACCGTGGGTGGCAATGCCACGCTCGATTCCAACAGCGCGATCACCCTGGGCAACAACTTCGTTCTCAATGCCGGCCTGACCGTGCTGGGCAGCAACGACCTGACCCTCAACGGCAGCCTCAGCGGCACCGGTTCGCTGACCAAGAACGGCCTGGCCACGCTGACCTTGAATGGCGCCAACACCTATACCGGCGGCACGTTCATCAATGCCGGCACGCTGGCGCTGGGGGCAGGGGCCAGCCTGCATGCCAACGGCATCGTCAACCTGGCCAGCGGCGCCACCTTCGATCTGTCGGCCGGCGCCGGTACGCAGCAGTTCGGCACGCTGATCGGCGACGGTACGGTGAACCTGGGCGCGAACACGCTGACCATTGGTGATGCCACCAACGGCACCTTCGCCGGTTCGGTGGCGGGCACCGGTGGGCTGATCAAGGAAGGCACCGGTACCCAGACCCTGACCGGCACCAACACCTTCACCGGCGGCACCACCATCAACGCCGGCACGCTGGCGATCGGCGCCGGCGGCAGCCTGGCGGCGAGCGGTGCGGTCACTCTGGCCAATGCCGGCACCGCGTTTGATATCTCCGCAGGCGGCAACCAGAGCATCGGTTCGCTGGCGGGCGTGACGGGCTCGGCTGTGTCGCTGGGCGGCAACACGCTCACCCTCGGCGGCGTCGGCAACACCGCGTTCAACGGTGTGATCGGTGGCACCGGCGCGTTGATCAAGGACGGCGCGGGCGTGCAGACGCTGGGCGGTGCGAACACCTTCACTGGCGGGGTCACCCTCAATGCCGGTGGCCTGGTGGTCGGCAACAACGCGGCACTGGGCAGTGGTGCGCTCACCGTCGCCGGCAACGGCACGCTCGATGCCAACGCGGCGGTGACCCTGGCCAACGATGTCGCCCTGGGCGCCGGCGCCAACCTGGACGTGCTCGGCAGCAACGATCTGACCCTGGGTGGCGCGATTTCCGGCGCAGGCGGCTTGATCAAGGATGGCCCGGCCACCCTGACCCTGACCGGCGCCAGCAGCTATACCGGCATCACCACCCTCAACAGCGGCACGCTGGCGGTGGGCGCGGGCGGCAGCCTGTCCGGCGCCAGCACGGTGAACCTGGCCGGCACCGGCACCCTGGACATCAGTGCCGGTGGCAATCAGAGCATCGGCGGCCTGGCCGGTGTTGCCGGCAGCGCAGTGGCGCTGGGCGGTGCCACGCTGACCACTGGCGGCAGCAACGCCAGCACCACCTTCGCCGGCGTGCTCAGCGGTACCGGTGGCCTGGTGCAGGGCGGTACCGGCACGCTGACCCTCAGTGGCGACAACACCTACACCGGGGGTACCACCGTCAATGGCGGCAGCACGCTGCAGATCGGCAATGGTGGCAGCACCGGTTCGGTGCTGGGCGACATCACCAACAGCGGCAGCCTGGTCTACAACCTGGGCACCACTGCAACGGTGGGTGGCGTGGTCAGCGGCAGCGGCGGCCTCACCCAGGCTGGCAGCGGCACGCTGGTGCTGACCGGCAACAACACCTACACCGGCGGTACCACCATCAATGCCGGTGGCACGTTGCAGGTCGGCAATGGCGGTGCCAGTGGTGCGATCGTCGGTGACATCACCAACAACGGCGCGCTGGTCTCCAACGTGGCCGGCAACACCACGCTGGGCGGCACCATCAGCGGCAGCGGTGGCCTGACCCAGGCTGGCAGCGGCACGCTGCTGCTGACCGGCAACAACACCTATACCGGTGGCACCACCATCAATGCCGGTGGCACGCTGCAGGTCGGCAACGGTGGCGCGACCGGTGCCATCACCGGCAATGTCGCCAACAACGGCAGCCTGGTGTTCGACGTGGCCGGCAACACCACCGTCGGTGGCGCGATCAGTGGCAGTGGCGCGCTGACCCAGGCCGGCGCGGGTGTGCTGACCCTGGTCGGCAACAACAGCTACACCGGTGGCACCACCATCAATGCCGGTGGCACGCTGCAGGTGGGCAATGGCGGCGCCACGGGTTCGATTGCCGGTGACATCACCAACAATGGTGCGCTGATCTCCAACGTGGCCGGCAATACGCAGCTGGGCGGCACCATCAGCGGCAGCGGTGGCCTGACCCAGGCCGGTAGCGGCACGCTGCTGCTGACCGGTAACAACACCTACAGCGGTGGCACCACCATCAACGCTGGCGGCACGCTGCAGCTGGGCAATGGCGGCGCGACCGGCTCGATCGTCGGCGACATCACCAACAACGGTGCGCTGGTGTCCAATGTGGCCGGCAACACCACGCTGGGCGGCACCATCAGCGGCAGCGGCGGCCTGACCCAGGCCGGCAGCGGCACGCTGACGCTGACCGGCAACAACACCTACACCGGCGGCACCACCATCAACACCGGTGGCACGCTGCAGGTCGGCAACGGTGGCGCCAGCGGTGCCATCACCGGCAATGTCAGCAACAACGGCAGCCTGGTATTCAACGTCGGTGGCAACACCACCGTCGGCGGCACCATCAGCGGCAGCGGTGGCCTGACCCAGGCCGGCAGCGGCACGCTGATCCTGGGCGGCAACAATACCTATACCGGTGGCACCACCATCAACACCGGTGGCACGTTGCAGGTCGGCAACGGTGGCGCCAGCGGTGCCATCACCGGCAATGTCAGCAACAACGGCAGCCTGGTGTTCAACGTCGGTGGCAACACCACGGTGGGCGGCACCATCAGCGGCAGCGGCGGCCTGACCCAGGCCGGCAGTGGCACGCTGACGCTGACCGGCAACAACACGTACACCGGCGGCACCACCATCAATGCCGGCGGCACCGTACAGGTCGGCACGGGCGGCGCCAGCGGCGCGATCACCGGCAACATCACCAACAACGGTGGCCTGATCATCAACACCGGTGGCACCACCACGCTGGGCGGCACCATCAGCGGCGGCGGCAGCATCGTACAGGCCGGCCCGGGTGGGCTGAACTTGGGCGGCAACAGCGGCGGCTTCAGCGGCACCGGCCAGGTCACCGGCGGCGGCCTGAATGTCACCGGCACCATCGGTGGCCAGTGGACCATCGGCAGCGGCACCACCCTGTCCGGCACCGGCACCATCGGTGGCACCGGCGGTGGCGTGACCGTATCCAGCGGCGGCGTGCTGTCGCCGGGCAATGGGCCGGGCAACGGCAGTGGCGCCGGCAACGGCACCGGTACGATCACCGTGGGCGGCAACCTGACCTTGTCGCCGGGCAGCACGCTGGGCATCGATCTGGGCGCCACCGGCAGCGATACCGTGCAGGTCGGCGGCAGCGCGACGGTGGGCGGCAGCACCGTGCAGGTGAACACCATTTCGCCCAGCACCAGCTACCAGCAGGGCCAGCAGTACACGGTGGTCAACGCGGCCGGTGGGGTGAGCGGGCAGTTCGCTTCGGCGACTTCGCCATCGGCGTTCCTGACCATCACGCCGGTATATACGGCCAACACCGCCAACCTGAAGATCGACGTGGCGCAGACCGCAGCGTTCACTTCGGTAGCCAACAGCCGCAACCAGTACAACACCGCGGCCGCGCTGGACAGCCTGCCGCAGAGTGGTCCGGCGTTGGGCCTGTACAACACCGTGCTGATCTATGACGCGGCCACCGCGCGCAGCGCGTTCGACCAGTTGTCCGGTGAAGTACATGCGGCCAGCCGTGCGGTGCTGCTGTACGACAACTACCTTGAAGAAGGCATCCGCCAGCGCCTGGGCAGCGAACTGCCGACCGTGCGTGGCGAGCGCGCCTCGGCCTGGCTGGCCGGCAGCGGCAAGGTGTTCAAGCAGGATGGCGATGGCAACGGGGAGGAGATCCGCGCCAACCGCAATGCGCTGATGGCCGGTGTCGATTGGCAGCTCGGCGAGCACGTGGTGCTGGGTGCGGCAGCCGGCAATGAACGCCTGGATACGCGCCTGTACGATCGCAGCTCGCGTGCCCGCCTGCGTGGCAACACCTTCGGCCTGTATGCGCAGGGCGAGTGGAACAACGGTTTCGCGGTCGGTGGCAGCGTGTCGCGCGGTGACTACCGTACGCGCACCACGCGAGAAGTGCCTCTGCTGGGGCAGACCCTGTACAGCCGCCAGGATTCGGACGTGACCATCGCCCAGGTCGAAGGCAGCTGGACCTGGAGCCACGGTCGGACCCAGCTGCAGCCGTACGTGCAGTTCACCAAGCACTGGGTCGACAGTGATCGCGCAGTGGAGCAGGGCGGGACTGCCGCGCTGGTGCTGGAAGGCGGCAAGGACACGCTCAATGTCAGCACCGTGGGTGTGCGTGGCCGCTGGGATGTGGGCAGCGGCGAGCGCTTCCCGGCGCAGCTGACGGTTGGCCTGGGCTGGCAGCACGCGTCGGGTGATACCGACGTGGCCAGTCGCAACCGCTTCGCGGTCGGCGGCAATGCCTTCGATGTCTACAGCGCGGTGATGGCACGCAATGCGCTGGTCAGCCAGGTCGGCGTGGCGGTGGGTCTGGGCCGCAACAGCCAGCTGTCGATGTTCGTGCAGGGCCAGCACGGCGATGGTCGCCGCGATGTAGGCGGGCAGATCAACCTGCGCGTGGGCTTCTGAGGGGAGTAGGGCAGCAGGGGATCCACGCGCGGCGTGGATCCGGGCCGGGGCGGAGGACTACACCCTCCGCTCCATCTCCACGGCGTCGATCCCGGCGCCGTGGCCATCGGCTACCACCCGCGTCACCTGGAAGCCGAGGCCGGCGTAGAACCCCTGGGTGTGCTGGCTGGTGCTGAGCGTGATGCGGGTGATCAACCGATCCGCTTCAGCCTGGTGCAGGCGCGCCAGGGCCAGTTCGCGGCCGATGCCCTGCCGGTGCAGCGCGCGTTCGACCATGCCCCAGCAGAAGCCGGCACTGCCATCGTCGCGGCGCGAGAGCCCACCGCAGGCCACGATGCGGCCATCGCGCTCGATGACCTGGAACGCGCAGCCCATCGCCTGCTCACGCAGGAAGCGTTCGAAATCACTGCGCTCTTCGGGCGCGAAATACGTGGGCACGTTGCCCTCGAAGATCGACAGGCAGGCGTTGGCATCCGTGTGCCGGTAGAGTCGGAGTGTCATGCGCCCACGATAGACGATCGGCGGTAGATCCACGCCACGCGTGGATTCACTGCCTGGATGCCCTGCGTGTTCCCGCTTACGCCGAAATGCCGGCCAGCGTTGCGTACATCACCACGAAACTCACCAGGCACAGGTAGATTCCACCGATGATGAGATAGCGCACGAGGGTCAGCACCTTGTTGCCGCCATAGACGCATTGCTGCATCCACAGCAGGTAGATGGGAACGGCCAGCCACAGCAGCGCGTACAGCCACGAGCTGACCGCCGAGAACGCTGGCGAGGCGAAAGCCGTGCCCAGGCCGGCGATGAGGAACGTGGCCAGCAGCACCATCATCAGCCAGCAGTGGCTGTACAGCGCCACCACCAGGTGCTCGAGATAGCCCATCGCACGTGGGATGTAGGCCACTCGCAGGACCAGTGCGAAGACCGGCATCAGGAAGAACAGCGCGCCGGGCAGCGCGGTCAGGATCGCCTGCATGTACAGATCGGTCTTGCCGCCCATGCGCTGGATGTTGGCGTTGCCGTTCTGCAGGCGCTTGTTGAGCCATTTGTTGGCGAACTGTGGCCAACCAGCAATGACGATCGGATTGCGGTCGGCGTCCCACGGTTTGCCGTTGACGGTGTGGCTGAAGAACGAACCCCCGCCGGGGGCGTTGTCCTCGCTGCCGGCATCCTGCTGCCCGCCGGTCAGCTCGGCGCGGCGTTGGGCCGCCGCAGCATTCAGCGCTGCCCTGGCCATCGCGAAGGCGGCCGGGCCGGCCGTGGCCGCGTCGGCCTGCTGCCGTTCGAGCAGGGTGATCTGCTCTGTGCGCAGCGCATCGACCTGTTCGACGGTCGTGGCGCGGGCAAACAGGGCGTCGTGTCCACCGCCGCTGCTGATGCCGAAATCGTCGACATGCACGAACAGCTTGCCGATGAAGAAGGTGAACAGCGTGAGGATCACGAACAGGCGCAGCGGCTGTACATAGCCGACCCGGCGGCCGTTGAGGTAGTTCAGCGCGATGCGGCCGGGTATCCACAGATCGCGCAGCGTGCGGAAGATGCGCCCATCCAGATGCCAGAACGATTCGAACACCTCCTCGATGGCATGGCCCACGTGCTTGAGCGGGTTGTGCGCCGATTGCCCGCAGCGATGGCAGTAGTGACCCTGCAGGGCGGTGTTGCAGTTCTCGCATGCGGCGTGCGCGCTGTCAGTCGAGCTCATGGGCGATGGGCGACGCGTCGGATTGAAGGCGCCTACGATAGCGAAATTTCAGGGTTCGTTCAGTTTTGTTTGAGGGGCCGCGAGAGTGTGGAAAGTGACCAGGCGCATCCACGCATGGCGTGGATCTACGGATCGGTCTGGAGGAACAAGCCCCTCTGTTGAGGGGCTGCCCCGACAGGGGCGGGGAGAGGCAGGCAAAGGGAGGGGCCCAAAGGTTGCGCAGCAACGTTTGGGGCGAAGCGCGCGCAGCGCACTTCGCGTCCCGCGCCAGCTTGGTTGAGGAGCATGTGGGGAAGCAGGGGGGCGCGAAGAGCATCCACGCATGGCGTGGATCTACGGATCGGTCTGGAGGAACAAGCCCCTCTGTTGAGGGGCTGCCCCGACAGGGGCGGGGAGAGGCAGGCAAAGGGAGGGGCCCAAAGGTTGCGCAGCAACGTTTGGGGCGAAGCGCGCGCAGCGCACTTCGCGTCCCGCGCCAGATAACTGAAAAGGGCTGCCCTTTCGGGCAGCCCTTTTCAGTTATCTGGCGGAGAGAGGGGGATTCGAACCCCCGAAGCGCGGTTTAGACGCTTACACACTTTCCAGGCGTGCTCCTTCAACCACTCGGACACCTCTCCGGATCCCTGCCATCGGCAAACGCCTCAGCAGGGGCGCAGATTCTAGCGGGCGGCGCGGCAGGACACAAGCACCCCGATCAGGGATACATCCCGGGGCGTTGAAAGCGAGAGGGCTGGACAGGCATGGCACAATGGAACATCCGATGGAAAACGGTGGCCTGATGTCCTATCTCGTCCTTGCCCGCAAGTGGCGTCCGAAGCGTTTTGCCGAGCTGGTGGGCCAGGAACACGTGGTCCGTGCGCTCAGCAACGCGCTGGACAGCGGCCGGGTCCACCATGCGTTCCTGTTCACCGGCACCCGCGGCGTGGGCAAGACCACCATCGCGCGCATCTTCGCCAAGTCGCTGAACTGCGAACAGGGCACCAGCGCCGACCCGTGCGGCCAGTGCGCGGCGTGCCTGGACATCGACGCCGGCCGCTATATCGACCTGCTGGAAATCGACGCTGCGTCGAACACCGGTGTGGACGACGTACGCGAGGTGATCGAGAACGCGCAGTACATGCCCTCGCGCGGCAAGTACAAGGTCTACCTGATCGACGAAGTGCACATGCTGTCCAAGGCGGCGTTCAATGCGCTGCTGAAGACGCTGGAAGAACCGCCGGAGCATGTGAAGTTCCTGCTGGCTACCACCGACCCGCAGAAGCTGCCGGTCACCGTGCTCAGCCGCTGTCTGCAGTTCAACCTCAAGCGCCTGGACGAAGACCAGATCCAGGGCCAGATGACCCGCATCCTGGCCGCCGAGGAGATCGAGGCCGACGGCAGTGCCATCGTGCAGCTGGCCAAGGCCGCCGACGGCAGCCTGCGTGATGGGCTGTCGCTGCTCGATCAGGCCATCGCCTACGCCGGTGGTGCGCTGCGCGAGGACGTGGTACGCACCATGCTGGGCACGGTCGATCGCACCCAGGTGACGGCCATGCTCGATGCGCTGGCCGAGGGCGATGGCCCGCGCCTGCTGCAGGTGGTGGCCGCGTTGGCCGAGTTCTCGCCGGATTGGAGTGGCGTGCTGGACGCGCTGGCCGAAGGCCTGCACCGCATCCAGGTGCAGCAGCTGGTGCCGGGTGCCGCGACTGCGGAAGGTCTGGATGCGGCTGCATTCGCCGAGCGCCTGCGCCCGGAAGTGGTGCAGCTCTGGTACCAGATGGCGCTCAATGGCCGTCGTGACCTGCCGCTGGCGCCGAGCCCGCGCGCAGGCTTTGAGATGGCCGTGCTGCGCATGCTGGCGTTCCGTCCAGCCGCAGCGGTGCCGCCGGTGCCGAAGTCGGTCGACGCTGCTGGCGGTGGCGTGCAGGGCGGCACTGCTGCCGGTGGTGGCGCCGCTGCTCCCGAAGCGGCGCCGGCCGCCGCTGGCGCCTCGTCCGCCCAGGCCGCAGCGCAGACGCCCGCGCCGGTACAGGCTGCGCCGCGTGAGCCTGAACCCGAACGTGAGCCGGCCCCGCAACCGGAGCCGACACCCGAGCCGACACCCGAGCCGGAGCCGGAGCCGGTTCCGGTCGAAGAGCCCGTGTCGCCGCCGCCGCTGAAGGTGGAGGCTGCGCTGCCGACGGCCAACCCTGACGCTGGGGCGGGCGATGATCTGCCGCCGTGGGCCACCGACGAAGCCGAGGCCCGTGATGCGGCGCTGGCGGCCGAGATGGCGGGCCCGGATGCGGCCATGGTCGCGCCCTGGCACGAGCCGCCGGCCCCGGCCGTCGCGCCTGCTGAACCCGCGCCAGCCGAGCCGGGGCGTCCGTTCCGCGCCGAAGGCATTGCCATCGCGCCCGCCGAGCCCGCTTCGACGCTCGAGGTCGCCGCGCAGGAGGGTGTCAGCGAGCTGGCCACGGCTGAAGACTGGCTGGATCTGGTGGCCAACAGTGGCCTGAGCGGCCCGTCGCGGCAGCTGGCCGCCAACGCCGCGTTCATCAGCTGCCAGCACGGGACCTTGAAACTGGGCCTTTCGCCCGGATTTGAATACCTGCGTTCGGAGCGCGCGCTGACCGCCCTGGGCGAGATGCTGGCCAAGGCGCTCGGCCAGGCGCCGAAGATCGTGGTCGAGACCGTGGAGACCGAGCACGTTCCGGCCGAGACCCTGCACCAGCGTGCCGACCGCCAGCGTGGCGAGCGGCAGCAGCTGGCAGAGGCTGTTTTCATGGACGACCCGGAAGTGCAGGTGCTGATCCAACAGCACGGTGCGCGGGTCGTTTCCGATTCCATCCGTTCTTTTGACGAGTAAGACACCATGCGCGGAAACATCGCCCAACTGATGCAGCAGGCCCAGAAGATGCAGGAGAACCTGCAGAAGGCCCAGGAAGAAATCGCCAAGATCGAAGTGACCGGCAGCGCCGGTGGCGGCATGGTCAGTGTGACCCTGACCGGCGCCAAGGAGTGCCGCAAGGTGCGCATCGATCCGTCGCTGACCAGCGATCCGGAAATGCTGGAAGACCTGATCGCCGCTGCCTTCAACGACGCATCGAACAAGATCGATGCCGAGTCGAAGTCGAAGATGGGTTCGGCCACCGCCGGCATGCAGCTGCCGCCGGGCATGAAGCTGCCGTTCTGATAGCGGGTAGCGTCGAGCTTGCCTGACTGCCTTCCTCGTAGCGTCGAGCTTGCTCGACTGCATGCATGAAGCAGTCGAGCGAGCTCGACCCTACCAAGCCCCTCAGTCGAGCAAGCTCGACTCTACAAAGCATGCCGCTGTGTCCGCACCCCTGCTTGAACAACTGATCGATGCGCTGCGGGTGCTGCCTGGCGTTGGCCAGAAGACCGCCCAACGCATGGCCTACCACCTGCTCGAACGTGAGCGCGAAGGTGGACAGCGCCTGGCCGAAACGCTGGCGCTGGCGGTGGAACGCATTGGCCATTGCGCGCAGTGCCGCGACTTCAGCGAAACCGAGCTGTGCCCGACCTGCGCCAACAGCAGCCGTGAGCGCAGCCAGTTGTGCGTGGTCGAATCACCGGCTGACCGGCTGGCCATCGAGAACGCTACCGGCTTTCGCGGTGTGTACTTCGTGCTGCAGGGCAGGCTGTCGCCGCTCGATGGTGTCGGGCCGCGCGAGCTGGGGCTGGAGCAGCTGGAGCAACGCCTGGCCGAAGGCGAGGTGCAGGAGTTGATCATCGCCACCAGTGCCACGGTCGAAGGCGAGGCGACGGCGCATTACCTGGCGCAGGTGGCACGGGCGCGCAAGGTGCAGCCCAGCCGCCTGGCCCAGGGGCTGCCACTGGGCGGTGAGCTGGAGTACGTCGACCGCGGCACGCTGTCGCACGCGTTCGGAACGCGCAGCGAGTTCCGCGATTGAGCGCAGGCCGGGCATTGCCCGGCGCGGGCGGCCTACAATGCGGATGACATCTCCGCCGAGGCCGACCATGAGCACCGAAACCCTCTTCAGCAAGATCATCCGCCGCGAGATCCCGGCCACCATCGTCTATGAGGATGATGAGGTGCTGGGCTTCAAGGACATCGCGCCGCAGGCACCGGTGCATGTGTTGTTCATTCCGAAGAACGAGATCATCCCGACCCTGGATGACCTGCAGCCGTCGCAGGCGCACCTGATCGGCAAGCTGGCGCTGGCTGCGGCCGAATATGCACGGCGCGAAGGCTTCGCGCAGGACGGCTACCGCATCGTGATGAACTGCCGCGAGGACGCAGGGCAGACCGTGTTCCACATCCACATGCACCTGCTGGCCGGTGCGCCGCTGGGGCATTTCGGTGCGCCGGGGCGGTGATGCGCCCGGCATCCCTCCAGTAGATCCACGCCATGCGTGGATGAAAAAGGCCGCCCGAAGGCGGCCTTTTCCGTCAAGCGTGGCGCGTGGCGATCACCACCAGCCCCAACGGCCGTAGCCGCCCCAGTACGGGCCATACGGGCCCGGGCCCCACGGCCCATAGGGATAGGGCACCACGTCGACCTGGCGCTGTTCCGGCCACAGGTAGATCACATCGGCCGACAGCTTCGGCAGGCGGTAGTCGTATTCGCCGATGCGGGTGTTCTGGTAGCCATCGATCTTGCCGATGAAGGTCACATCACGCCCGGCTTCGAACACGGCCGGATCGTAGAAGCCGGCGCGGCAGGCAATGAAGCGGCCATCGCTGGCATCGGAGGAGGTGGTGTTCGGGCGGCCACTGGCGTTGAGCGGGCGCGAGATCATCTGGAAGCAGGTCTCGCCCTGGCCGGGCTTGGTTTCAATGATGCGGCCACCCCACCGGACCGGCGTGCCGACCTGCTGGGTAGCGACCGAGTCGCGGGGGGAAACCAGGCTGAACTGTCCCTGCAGCGGCTTGGGGGCCGTGGCGCAGGCCGACAGGGCCAGCGTGGCCACAGCGGTGAGAAGGAACTTGGTGTTCATGGGGAGGCTCCGGAAGTCGGGCGATGCCTGCGCAGGTCCCGCAATAATGAAGCGAGGTCGGTGCAAGTTCCAGCGTAACGCGCGTCAGCGAAACGCTGGCTGAGTGCGAGCAGGGCCGGATCGGGCCGCGCGGCATGCACCCGCTGCGCCCAGTCGTGCGCGGTTTCGTGCGGCTCCCGGGCCAGCCCGAAGCGGGCGTAGCGACGGGCCAGGCGGTGCCAGGCGCGCAGCAGCGGGTCGCGCTCGCGTTCGCCCCGGGCCAGCAGCCAGGCCATCCAGGCCAGCGCCATCAACGCGGCGATCACAAAGCCGGCCAGCAGCTGGGCAGGCGCCAGATCGTCCAGGCCGAACGGCTTGAGCAGCTGCTGCTGGCGCTGGGCGTCGAAGGACAGCACCAGGTCGTTCCAGCCGCGGCGCAGCCAGTCGCCCACCTGGCCCAGTTGCAGCCAGCGCTGCTGCAGCGGGGTATCGGCGGCGGCCAGCAGGCGGTCATCGAGCGTATCGAGGATGCGCTCCGGCGCCACCGCAGCGGTCGGGTCGATGCGCACCCAGCCGCGCGGCGGCAGCCACACTTCGGCCCAGGCGTGCGCGTCCATCCGTCGCACCACCCAGTAGTCGCCGATCGGGTTGCGGGTGCCGCCGGCAAAGCCGGTCACCACGCGCGCGGGGATGCCGGCATTGCGCATCAGCACCACGAAAGAGGAGCTGAAGTGTTCACAGAAGCCGGCCTTCTGATCGAACAGGAACTCGTCCACCGGGTCGCGGCCGGCCGGCGGCGTATCCAGCGTGTAGGAGAAGTCGGTGCTGATCCATTGCAGTGCGCGGCGCACGAGGGCTTCATCGTCGGCACCGGCCTGCTGCCGCCACTGCCGGGCCAAGGTCGCCGTGCGCGGGTTGAAGCCGGCAGGCAGCTGCAGGGTGGCGCGGCGCAGATAGGGCGACAGGCTGGCGTCGAAGCGCTGCACTGGCGCCGAGTGCAGGCGCCAACGGCTGAGCGAGGTGAGCGGGCGTTCGCTGCCCAGGCTCATGTCGGCATCGAGCTGGCTGCCGGCCGGTGCCTGGCTGGGCAGATCCAGCGCCACCAGCTGGCGGCGGTCGGTGGGCTCGTAGTCGATCTGGTAGTCCCATCCGCTGGCCGCGGCCTCCACCTGCGGCGCCGGTCGTCGCGCGCTGGCACGGTCCCGGGTCCAGCGCCGGCCATCGAAGGCGGTCAGTACCGGGCCACGCCAGTAACGCTGTGCCGGCTCCGGCGTCGCGCCGAAGAACTGCACGCGCAGTGCCGGTGTGTCATCGGACATCAGGTCCAGCCACTGGCCCGGCTCCATGCTGTCGGACAGCCCCGGCGTACCCACCGCGCGCTCGGGCACGCCCCAGAGCGGGGTGGCCAGCCGCGGGAACAGCCAGAAGCAGGCCAGTGCCAGCGGCAGGCCGATCGCCAGCAGGCGGCCGACGCCCCGCAGCTGGCCCCGCAGCGGCAGACGGCCGGCGTGGCCCTCATCCTGTGCCAGTCGTTGCAGTGCCAGCAGCGCGCTGACCCCGGCCAGCGCGGCCAGGGTGGTCGTCGGCGGTCCCTGGTCGAGCAGGAATGCGGCAAAGGGCGAGAACAGGGCGAATCCGAGCAGGCTGCGGGCATCGCGCAGGCTGCGCAGTTCACTGGATTTGATGGCCAGCATCGCCGCCAGCAGCGCACAGCCGGTATCGCGTCCGGGTCGCACCAGGCCCATCTGCCACACGATCGCCGCAAGCATGCCCAGCACCAGCAGCAGGCGCAGCGGCATCGGCAGCACGCGCCGCCACGACAGCGCGGCGGTCAGCAGGGCGGCCACGGCGATCAGCGTCGCCAGTACCGGCGGCAGCTGCAGCAGCAGCGGCAACAGGGCCAGCGCGGCACTGGCCAGCGTCGCGTTGCGTGTGGCGCGATCAAGTTCGATGGCGGTGTCAGTCATGGGGCATCAGGGCCAGTGCACGCAGGCACAGCTGATGGTGGCTGGCGCCCTGGCCGGGCCCGAAGGGCGGATGTGCCGGCAGCAGCAGCGTGTAGCGGCGTCCTTCGCGCTCGGCACTGTCGACCCAGCGTGCCAACCGCGCGATGCGTGCTTCGCCGCCCAGTGGCGCCAGCGTGTGCCAGTCCAGCACCACGTCGATGCCGATGGGCTTCTCATACTCACGTACCAGCAGGCTGTCACGCCGCGCCGAGTGCTTCCAGGAAATGCTGCGCGGCGCATCGCCGGTGCGGTAGGCGCGCAGCTGGTGCAGTTCTTCACCGCTGGCGTGGGCGCGGGTGTGCAGCGGGTCGTTGCCACTTTCGGGTAGCGCCGGCGCCATCGCTTCGGCCAGCGGATGAACCAGCAGCGGTTGTTCCGGCCACACCCACGACCACGCCCGCACCAGCCCCAGCGGCTGGGTGGTGGACAGGCGGATGCGCGGCAGTTCCAGCCAGCCGCGTCGCTCGCTGGGCACATCCAGTTCCACCTCGCAGCGGCCGTGCGCCGGCAGCGATGCCCAGGCCTGGCTGTCGCCCAGTTGCAGATGCAGCCCATGCCGTGCGCGCGGATCACGCAGCGACAGGTCCACCCGCAGGCGCAACGGCTGGCCCGCCGGCACCGGTTCGGCGGCGATCGCATCGACCTGCACACCGGACAGTTGCAGGTGCGCGGCGATGGCGCTGGCGATGGCCGCAGCGGCCAACAGCAGCGCCAGCAGCAGGGCCGGGTTGTTGTTGTAGTTCAATGCGCCCAGCAGCATCGCTGCCAACACACCGGCGACGAACAGGCCGAAGCGGGTGGGCAGCACATAGATGCGATGGCGGTCCAGCCGCTGCGGCAGGGCTTCGGGACTGCGTGGTCGGGCCAGCAGCTGGAGGCGTGCCCAACGCGAGGCCATGTTCAATCCACCGCGACGGTCTGCAGGATCGCCCGCGCCATGGCCGGTCCCGAACTGGATTCGGCCTCGGCAACCAGCCGATGCCCGGCCACCGCCACGAACAGGGTCTGCACATCCTCGGGGACCACGTGGTTGCGGCCGAGCAGCAGCGCGTGCGCCCGGGCCGCGCGAAGCAGCGCCAGGCCGGCGCGCGGCGACAGCCCCACGCGCACGCCGGCGTGCTGGCGGCTGCGGGTCAGCAGTGCCTGCACGTAGTCGATCAGCGCGTCGCTGGCATGCACCTGGCCGACCGCCTCGCGCAGCGCACGCACCTGACGGTCATCCAGCTTCGGCACCGCACGCGCGATCAGGTCGCGACGATCGGTACCCCGCAGCAGTTCGCGTTCGGCCTGTGCGCTGGGATAGCCCATCGCCAGGCGCAGCAGGAAACGGTCCAGCTGCGAGTCCGGCAACGGGAACGTGCCGGACAGATCAACCGGGTTCTGGGTGGCGATCACGAAGAACGGGTCGGGCAGCGGATGGGTCTGTCCGTCCAGCGTGACCTGCTGTTCGGCCATGGCCTCCAGCAGGGCGCTCTGAGTGCGTGGCGGAGCGCGGTTGATCTCGTCGGCCAGCAGCACATGGGTGAACACCGGGCCGGGATGGAACTGGAACTGGCGACTGCCGGCCTCGTACACCGATACGCCGAGCACGTCGGCCGGCAGCAGATCGGAGGTGAACTGCACGCGCTGGAAGCCCAGGCCCAGGCTGCTGGCCAGCGCGTGCGCCAGTGTGGTCTTGCCCAGTCCGGGCAGATCCTCGATGAGCAGGTGGCCGCCGGAGAGCAGGGCGACAAAGGCCAGCCTGACTTCCGGCACCTTGCCCAGCACCAGTGCGTTCACCTGATCCTGTGCCTCCCGCAGGGCCTGGCGCAGTTGATCGGTTAGCATGCTGGGATTGGGGGACGAAGCTGGCATGATCGTCTCACGTCTGGAATCCATCGATTATCCATAGAGCAATGCAAGGCGAACAGCGCGCACGGACGATATTTCTCTGGTTATGGACGCTGGTCACAGCGGCCAAGCTGGTGGTGGCTGCGCGCCTGCCGCTTTTTGTCGATGAAGCGTTCTATTGGCAGGAAGGCCAGCACCTGGCCGCCGCCTATTCCGATCTGCCCGGCTTGACCGCATGGCTGGCGCGGCTGGGCGCGGAGATCGGTGGCGGGCACGTGCTCGGATTGCGGCTGCCGTTCCTGGCCATCGGCGCGTTGCTGCCGCTGCTGGTGGTACGCATTGCGACGCGCTGGTTCGGTAACGTCGCCGGCTGGCAGGCCGGCAGCCTGACCTTGTTGATGCCGCTGTCGGCCACGCTGGGCCTGCTGGCGGTGCCGGATGTACCGATGGCGCTGGCGGCGGTGATCTGCCTGAGTGCCGGCGCACGCCTGCTGCACAATGTGGAGGCGTCCTCGGCGATGAAGCTGGCACTGGGCCTGCTGATCGGTGCGCTCAGCCACTACCGTTTCATCGGTGTCATCGGCGTTGGCTTCATCGCCTTGCTGGCGCTGCCGCAGGGCCGGCGCATGCTGGCCGATCCGCGCGTCTGGGTGGCACTGGCGGTGGGCGTGCTGGCGTGGCTGCCGCTGCTGGCGTGGAATGCGGACAACCACGATGCCGGCCTGAAGTTCCAGGTGGTCGAGCGCCATCCCTGGGCCTTCGAGTGGAACGGGCTGTGGTTCCTGGTGATCCAGCCGATGCTGGTGACGCCGATCCTGTGCATCGCGATGTGGAAGGTGGCGCTGGCCGGTACCCGCAGCGGTGGCGGTGCGCGCGTGCAGTGGCGTTACTTCGGCCTGGTCGGCGGCGTGTCGACGCTGGGCATCTTCGTGCTCGGCTTCTTCACCGATGTCGAACGGATCAGCTTCCACTGGCCGCTGCCGGGCTACCTGGCACTGCTGGTGGCGGTGCCGGTGGTGCTCAATGGCTGGCCGCGCTGGCTGCGCCGTGCCGGGTGGTGGCTGGCCGCGGCCGGCGCGGTGCTGGCCTTCGGTTACTACCTGATGGCGTCGACCCCGGCGCTGCGCGAGCAGCTGGCCGGCAGCAAGTATTACCCGCGCAACTTCGCCGGTTGGCAGCCGCTGGCAGTGGCGGTGCGCGATGAACTGCGGCAGATGCCGCAGGGCACGCGCATCCTGGCGGGCAACTTCAAGGTGGGCGCCGAACTGGGCTTCCAGCTGCGTACCGGTGATATCGAGGTGCTGCCGCATCCGCTCAACGACAAGCACGGGCGGACCGCGCAGCTGGCACAGTGGAACCTGCTGCACGATGGCCAGCGTGGTGCGCCGATGCTGCTGGTGCTGTCACCCAGCGATCAGCGCTATCGCGATCTGCTGGCGCGCTACCACGCCATCTGCGAGCAGGTGGGGCCGTTGCCTGCGCCGCGTGTGGTCAGCAGCGATCATGGATTCCAGCGCTTCCTGTTGTTCCGCCTGCCCGCGCAGCGCGCGCCGGGCCCCTGCGTCACCCCGGCCATGGCGTGGCTGGATTCGCCGGCCAACGGCCAGCGGGTGTCCGGCACGCTGGCGATCAAGGGGTGGGCGTTCAAGGATGGTGTCGGGCTGGAGCGCGTGGAGATCCTGGTCGATGGCCGCCGCATCGGCGATGCGCGCTATGGACGCGTGTTCGACGTGCGTCACACCTGGCCGGACAGCACCGATCCGCAACATCCGGCGGTGGGTTTCGATTCGACGCTGGATACCACCACGCTCGAACCCGGCCGGCATTGGCTGGGCCTGCGCCTGCACGGGCGTGATGGCAGCGTTGAAGAATGGCAGGAGCAGCCGTTCGAGGTTCGCTGAGGCGCACGCTTCTGTAGGGTCGAGCTTGCTCGACTGCGCTTGTTGCAGAGGCCGAAGAAGCAGTCGAGCAAGCTCGACTCTACGGCACCGCGAATCCGGCCTTGCGCAGCAACCGGCACAGCGCGATCAGCGGCAGGCCGATCAGCGCGCTCGGGTCGCGGTTGTCGATTGCCTCGAACAGGCTGATGCCCAGACCTTCGCATTTGAAGCTGCCGGCGCAGTCCAGCGGTTGTTCAGCGGCCACATAGCGGGCGATCTCCGCCCGTTCCAGCGTGCGGAAGCGCACCTCGGTCATGTCGAGCGCGGCCAGTGATTCTCCGTGACGGGTGAGACTGATGGCGGTATGGAAGCGCACCGTCTGCCCGGACATCGCCGCCAGCTGCGCGCAGGCCGCCTCGGCCGTCCCAGGCTTGCCCAGCGGCTGTCCGTTCAGGTCCGCCACCTGGTCCGAGCCGATCACCCAAGCGCCGGGATGGCGGGCGGCCACCTCGGCGGCCTTGGCGGCGGCCAGGCGCACGGCAAGGACCTGCGGTGCCTCACCGCGCAGGGGGGTCTCGTCCACCTCCGGGCGTGCGCAGTCAAAGGGCAGCCCCAGCCGTTGCAGCAGCTCGCGGCGGTAGCGGGACGTGGAGGCCAGGACCAGTGACATGCGACAATACCGGGGCAGGGCGGGGCAGTCTGGCCCGTCGCTGGCGCCCGCAGCAAGACCCTGTATGGCGGGCATTTGACAGCCGCAGCCCCGATCCTTAGTATTCAGCGGCTTATGTCCGCGAACGTGCCCGAAACGCTGGATGCCTGGCGGATGGTTGTAGCGCGAAGGCGCTTCGACGGCCAGGTCTCCCTGGCTGAATTGACCCGCCTGCAGGGGTTGGTCGCCGATACCGACGGCGAGTGTGTCTACTCGCTTGAATTCGGTCGCGACGACGTCTTGCGGGTATCCTATGTGGAACTGACCATCGATACCGCGCTGCCGCTGATCTGTCAGCGCAGCATGCAGCGATTCCTGTTGCCGGTGAAGGTGACTCAGAGGCTTGGCCTGATCCGCGACGAGGACGAGGAATCGTCCCTGCCGGAGGAATACGAGGCGTTGCTGGTGCCGGAAGATGGCCAGCTGAAGCCGCTGGATCTGGTCGAGGACGAATTGGTGCTGGCGGTGCCGGTGGTACCGCTGTCGCCCGACGGTGAAGCAGTCGACAAGGACTGGGCACCGAGCGAAGAAGAAACGAAGAAGGCCAACCCGTTTGCGGCGTTGGCGGCATTGAAGAAACAATAGCAGCCGGTTGTCGTCGGCGGCTGCGGCGAAAGCGAAAAGTGTGCTGGGCGCTGGCGTCCTGTGCGACGAAACGACGAAGCAAAACGAACCGAGTTTGGAGCAATCCCATGGCTGTCCAGAAATCCCGTGTTACCCCGTCCCGTCGCGGCCAGCGCCGTTCGCATGACGCCCTGAGCGCCAAGCAGCTGTCGACCGACCCGACCACCGGCGAAGTGCATCTGCGTCACCACATCACTGCTGACGGTTTCTACCGCGGCAAGAAGGTCATCCAGACCAAGACCTCGGCCGTCGAAGAAGATTGATGTGCCGGGAAGGCCGCTGCCTCCGGGCAGCGGCCTTTGCCTTCTTTCCCGGGCGTGCCGGTGATCGGCGGCCCGCGCAACAGGAAACATGATGAGCAAGCGGATCTACTCGAGGATCGCGGGCACCGGTAGCTATTTGCCGGAAAAAGTCCTGACCAACGCCGACCTGGAAAAAATGGTCGAAACCTCGGATGAGTGGATCCAGTCGCGCACCGGTATTCGTGAACGGCACATCGCGGCCGAAGGCGAAACCACCAGCGATCTCGGCTACCAGGCCGCGCTGCGCGCACTTGAAGCGGCCGGCATCGATGCTTCGCAGCTCGACATGATCGTGGTCGGCACGACCACGCCTGATCTCATTTTCCCCTCCACCGCGTGCCTGATCCAGGCCAAGCTCGGTGTAGCGGGGTGCCCTGCCTTTGACGTCAACGCCGCCTGCTCGGGCTTCGTGTTCGCGTTGGGCGTGGCCGACAAGTTCATCCGTTCCGGCGACTGCAAGCATGTGCTGGTGATCGGCACCGAAACGCTGACCCGCATGGTCGACTGGAACGATCGCACCACCTGCGTGCTGTTCGGCGATGGTGCCGGCGCTGTCGTGCTCAAGGCCGACGAGGAAACCGGTATTCTCAGCACCCACCTGCATGCCGATGGCAGCAAGAAGGAACTGCTGTGGAACCCGGTGGGCGTCTCGACCGGCTTCAAGGGCGGCGCCAATGGGGGTGGCACCATCAACATGAAGGGCAACGACGTGTTCAAGTACGCCGTCAAGGCGCTGGACTCGGTCGTGGACGAAACCCTGGCCGCCAATGGCCTGGACAAATCCGACCTGGATTGGCTGATTCCGCACCAGGCCAACCTGCGCATCATCGAAGCCACGGCCAAGCGCCTGGACATGTCGATGGAGCAGGTGGTGGTGACCGTCGACAAGCACGGCAACACCTCGTCCGGTTCGGTGCCGCTGGCGCTGGACGCCGCGGTGCGCTCGGGCAAGGTCGAGCGTGGCCAGCTGCTGCTGCTGGAAGCCTTCGGTGGCGGCTTCACGTGGGGTTCGGCCCTGCTGCGCTATTGATAGTGCAAGTTACGACAACGTGAAGTCTGTCGTTACGGCCCCTCTGGGGCCGTAACGCGTTTAGGAGGTCCTGTCATGGTTGAGCCCATCGTCATTGAAGGGCAGCGCGCCTGGCTGAAGCAGTACGGCAAGGGAAGCCGCGCACTGGCCCTGGGCCTGCTCAATGTCATCGCCCGCCGTTTTCATCTCGATGCCCTGCGCCCGCCGCCGCACCGAGGCGGCGATGCCGCGCGCGAAACCGAGGCCCGTCGCCTGGCTGAGCTGCAGGCGCAGGGTGTGAACGTGCCCGGTGTGCTGGGCAGCGGCCATGCCGCGCTGGTGATCGGCGACAACGGCAGCTCGTTCAATACCTGCCTGCGCGAGGCCGACGACGCACAGCGCGACCGCCTGGTGATGGCCGCGATGCAGTCCCTCGCCGAGGCACACGCGCGCGGCGCCTACTTCGGCCAGCCGCTGCCGCGTAATCTGACCTGGGATGGGGAAAAGGTCGGTTTCATCGACTTCGAGGAAGATCCGCTGGAAGTGATGGATCTGGCCGAAGCGCAGGCCCGTGACTGGCTGATGTTCGGCTACGGCGTGGCCAAGTACTACGCCGACCGCCCCGAGCAGCTGCAGGCGATGATGGGCGAGGCGATGGGCGCGGTTCAGGCGCCGGTGCGTGAGCACGTTCACGCCGTCAGTGGCCGCCTGCGCAGCTTGGCCCGGGTCTGCATGAAGCTGGGCCGTTCAGCGCGCGCACTGGCCCATTCGATCTTCATCACCCATGGCGCCAGTACCGCTGGCGTGCTGATGCTGGTTGGGCTGTGCGTGGACTTCCTCGCCGACGGCGATCTGGACGTGCTGCAGCTGTTCTGCTGATGGATGATAGGGGTCAGATCCCTTTTCCTGCGGAAAAGGGGTCTGACCCGGTTGCGCTTGCCCGGCCGCGCTCCATACGCCTGCATACGCGCACGTACAGACGACACAGCGGATTCGCCCTTATCATGGCCCGCTTCGATTGCAGCAAGCGGATGACCGCGTGACCGTATCCACCCTCGCTTTTGTCTTCCCCGGCCAGGGCTCGCAGTCTGTGGGCATGGTGGCCGAGCTGGCCGAACTGCACCCGCAGGTGCGTGAAGCCTTCACCGAGGCATCCGACGGTGCCGGTGTCGACCTGTGGGCGCTGTCCCAGGGCGGCCCGGAGGAAATGCTCAACCGTACCGAATACACCCAGCCGGCCCTGCTGGCCGCAAGCATCGGCGTGTGGCGTGCCTGGAACGCCGTCGGCGGTCCGCGTCCGTCGGTGCTGGCCGGCCACAGCCTGGGTGAGTACACCGCCCTTGTCGCTTCCGGCGCGCTGAGCCTGCACGACGGCGCCCACCTGGTGCGCCTGCGCGGCCAGCTCATGCAGGAAGCCGCGCCGGCCGGTGTCGGCGCCATGGCCGCCGTGCTCGGTGCCGAAGACCAGCTGGTGCTGGACGTCTGCGCCGAAGCCGCAGGCAGCCAGGTGGTGGTGCCGGCCAACTTCAATTCGCCGGGCCAGATCGTGATCGGTGGCGACGCCGAGGCGGTCGACCGCGCGCTGGCGCTGCTGGCCGAAAAGGGCGTGCGCAAGGCGGTCAAGCTGGCCGTCAGCGTGCCCTCGCACACCCCGCTGATGCGCGAAGCCGCCAACCGCCTGGCCGAAGTGATGGCGGGGCTGTCCTGGCAGGCGCCGCAGCTGCCGGTGGTACAGAACGTCGATGCCAAGGTGCATGACGGCCTCGATGCCATCCGAACCGCGCTGGTGCAGCAGCTGTACCAGCCGGTGCAGTGGACCGGTTGCGTGCAGGCGCTGGCCGCCCGTGGCATCACCCAGGTTGCCGAGTGCGGCCCGGGCAAGGTGCTGACCGGCCTGGTCAAGCGCATCGACAAGGCCATCGACGGCCGTTCGCTGGCCACGCCGGGCGACTTCGAAGCCGCCCGCGAGGCATGGTCGGCCTGACCTTCCCTGTTCCTGCCGACCGTACCGGTGGCCGCTGCACGCGGTCCGGGTGCGGCGGCCGCTCCCGCCTGAGGAAAACATCATGAGCAAGCCCCTGCAGGGTGAAATCGCACTGGTCACCGGTGCCAGCCGTGGCATTGGTGCCGCCATCGCCGATCTGCTGGCCGCCCAGGGCGCCACCGTCATCGGCACCGCCACCACCGAATCCGGCGCCGCCGCGATCGGTGAGCGCCTGGCCGCCCACGGCGGTCACGGCCGCGCGCTGAACGTCACCGACGCTGCCGCACTGGACAGCGTGCTCGATGGCATCGCCAAGGAATTCGGCCCGATCTCGATCCTCGTCAACAATGCCGGCATCACCCGCGACAACCTGCTGATGCGCATGAAGGACGAGGACTGGGCGTCGATCATCGACACCAACCTGACCAGCGTGTTCCGCACCAGCAAGGCGGTCATGCGCGGCATGATGAAGGCGCGCAAGGGCCGCATCATCAACATCGCATCGGTGGTGGGCGTGACCGGCAATGCCGGCCAGGCCAACTACGCCGCGGCCAAGGCCGGCATCATCGGCTTCAGCAAGTCGCTGGCCAAGGAAATCGGTTCGCGCGGTGTCACCGTCAATGTGGTCGCACCGGGCTTCATCGACACCGACATGACCAAGGCGTTGCCGGAAGAGGCGCGTACCGCGCTGATCAACGACATCGCCCTCGAACGCCTGGGTTCGCCCGAAGACATCGCCCATGCGGTGGCCTTCCTGGCCAGCCCGGCTGCCGGTTACATCACCGGCGAAACCCTCCATGTGAACGGTGGCATGTACATGCCGTAAGCAAGGGGCGCAGGGATTGCGCCGCAAGTGGTTGATCTGCTGAGGTTTTTGCTGCGATGCAAGGCCGCGCCGGTTTCCACTACACTATCCCACGGCCATCGCCTTTGATGGCGACCACTTTTGAACCACAACTCCATCTGGAGCGAGATCCCATGAGCACCATCGAAGAACGCGTCAAGAAAATCGTCGTCGAACAGCTTGGCGTCAAGGAAGAAGAAGTCACCAACAGCGCATCGTTCGTCGATGACCTGGGCGCTGACTCGCTGGACACCGTCGAGCTGGTGATGGCCCTGGAAGAAGAATTCGAGTGCGAGATCCCGGACGAAGAAGCCGAGAAGATCAGCACCGTGCAGGCCGCCATCGACTACATCAAGGCCCACGTCAAGGCCTGATGTCAGACGGCAGTGCGCGCGCGGGTCTCCGCTCGCCGCGCACCGCATCCCATGGGGCCGCAGTTGCGGCCCCGTGTGTTTGAGCATCACACCGAAGCAAACCGTGTTACCCGATTGAACCTTCGGGTCAGGAGAATCAGCAATGAAGCGTCGCGTCGTCGTAACCGGCCTGGGTATCGTCTCGCCGTTGGGCAATGATCTGGCCAGCAGCTGGGAAGGCATCACCCACGGTCGTTCGGGCATCGGTCCGCTGACCAACGTTGCCGATGCCTACCTGGACCGGTTCACCACCAAGATTGCAGGTGAGGTCAAGGGTTTTGACATCACCGCCGACAACGAACTGTTCGGCAAGTACCGGGTCAGCGGCAAGGATGCCAAGAAGATGGACCCGTTCATCCATTACGGCCTCGGTGCCTCGTTCATGGCCCTGCACGACTCGGGCCTGGAAATCACCGAAGCCAATGCCGAGCGCATCGGCGCCATCGTCGGCGCCGGCATCGGCGGCCTGCTCGGTATCGAAGAGCAGACCATCGAGTTCCACGAGGGCAAGAAGATCTCGCCCTTCTACGTGCCCAAGACCATCATCAACATGCTGCCGGGCCAGCTGAGCATCATCAGCGGCCTGAAGGGCCCGTCGTTCTCGGCGGTGTCGGCATGCGCGACCTCGAACCATTCGATCGGTACCGCGATGCGCATGATCCAGTACGGCGATGCCGACGTGATGGTGGTCGGTGGTGCCGAGCGTGGCTCCTCGCCGACCGCACTGGGCGGCTTCTGCGCGATGAAGGCGATGAGCACCCGCAACGACGCTCCGGAACAGGCCTCGCGCCCGTGGGACAAGGACCGTGACGGCTTCGTGCTGGGCGACGGCGCCGGCATCCTGATCCTGGAAGAGTACGAGCACGCCAAGGCCCGTGGCGCGAAGATCTATTGCGAACTGGCCGGCTTCGGCGCCAGCTCCGACGCGTACCACATGACCGCCCCGAGCGAGAACGGCGAAGGCGCCGCGCGCTGCATGGTGATGGCCATGAAGGACGCCGGCGTGACCCCGGAACAGGTCGGTTACCTCAACGCGCACGGCACCTCCACGCCGCTGGGCGATCTCGGCGAAACGATGGCGATGAAGACCGCCTTCGGCGACCACGCCTACAAGATGATGGTCAGCTCCACCAAGTCGATGACCGGCCACCTGCTCGGCGCGGCCGGCGGCGTGGAAGCGATCTTCTCGGTGATGGCGCTGCAGGACAACGTCATTCCGCCGACCATCAACCTGCAGCAGCCGGGCGAAGGCTGTGACCTGGACTACGTGCCCAACGAAGCACGCCAGGCCAAGGTGGACGTGGTGATGTCCAATGGCTTCGGCTTCGGCGGCACCAACGGCACGCTGATCTTCAAGCGCATCTGACCGAGTTGTAGAGTCGAGCCATGCTCGACTCCGCGTTCCATGGAGCCGCCGCAAGGCGGCTTCCGTGCATCTGAACCCCCGAACTGGCCGCCATGACCCACGCACCGCTGATCCACCCGCTACCGCACCCGATCGACCTGCTGGCCCTGCAGCAGCACGACCCGGCGCGTTTCCCGCTGCTGATGGAATCCACCGCCTCGGGCACCGCCCAGGGACGCTGGAGCCTGCTGCTGGCCGCGCAGGGCGATGGCCTGCGGCTGGATGCCGATGGCCAGGTGCGCGATCTGCACGACGTGGTGCAGCCCGGCAGGTTCCTGCAGGCACTGGACCGTGCCTGGCAGCATGAGCGCCTGCCGCATGATGGCAGCCACAGCCTGCCGTTCCGTGGCGGCTGGGCGCTGATGCTGGATTACGAAGTGGCCAGCCAGATCGAACCGGTGCTGCCGGCACGTGCACGCGACGACGGCCGCCCGACCGCGCTGGCGCTGCGCTGCCCGGCCGCCGTGCTGCATGACCATCACAACGACGCCAGCTTCGTCATCGCCGAAGCCGGCGAGCAGGCGCTGCTGGACGCGCTGGTGGCACTGGCTTCGACCGCGCTGCCCGAAGCCGGGCAGGGCTGGCAGCCGCCGCAGGCGGTCGGCGAAGACGCGCCGCAGCGCTTCACCGATGGCGTGCGCCGGGTGATCGACTACCTGCGCGCCGGCGACGTGTTCCAGGTGAACCTGTCGCGGCGCTGGAGCGCGCAGTTCGCCGCGCCGGTCAGCCCGCAGGCGCTGTATGCGCAGCTGCGCCGTGCCAACCCGGCGCCGTTTGCTGGCCTGTTCAGCGCACACGGCCGCCACGTGGTCAGCTCCTCGCCGGAGCGGCTGGTCTCCGTGCATGCCGGGCATGCGCAGACCCGGCCGATTGCCGGCACGCGGCCGCGCTTCGAAGGCGATGATGATGCCGCGCGCATCCAGGAGCTGGTCGGCCACCCCAAGGAGCGTGCCGAGCACGTGATGCTGATCGACCTGGAGCGCAATGATCTGGGCCGCATCTGCCAGCCTGGCACCGTGGTGGTCGATGAGCTGATGACCGTGGAGAGCTACGCGCATGTGCACCACATCGTCAGCAACGTCAGCGGCCACCTGCGCCCGGAGGTCACCCCCGGCGAGGTGATTGCCGCCACCTTCCCGGGCGGCACCATCACCGGCTGCCCGAAGGTGCGCTGCATGCAGATCATCAGCGAGCTGGAACAGGTGCCGCGCGGGGCCTACACCGGCGCGTTCGGTTGGCTGAACCGCGATGGCGACCTGGACCTGAACATCCTGATCCGCACTGCCGAAGTGGATGGCCATGAGGTGAGCTTCCGCACCGGCGCCGGCATCGTGGTGGATTCGGAGCCGGACAAGGAACTGGACGAGACCCGCGCCAAGGCCCGCGGCCTGCTGCGCGCGCTGGGCCAGCAGGGGTAGTACCGGTGGGTGTCATTGTTGTGGTGGGTGCCGACCGTTGGTCGGCACGGGCACAGGCCCCGGTCATGACCCCACACCACCGGCACGGTATCCTGCACGACGGAATCGAGTTCAGAGGTAGTCCATGGCGGGAGCCAAGCGCGGGTGTCTGTTCGTGGTAACGCTGGTGGTGGTGCTGGCCGCCGTCGTGGCCGGTGCGGGCGCGTGGTTCTTCTACCAGCAGACCCGCTTCGCCGACGCCCCGATCACCCCCTCTGCCGAGAGTGTGGTCATCGCCAGCGGTGATGGCATGAACAGCGTGCTGCGCAAGCTGCGCGAGGCCGGCGTGGATGAAGGCCAGGACACCCAGTGGCAGCTGCTGGCGCGCCAGCTCGATGCCGCCGGCAAGCTGAAGGTGGGCGAGTACGCGCTCAGTGGCGAGCTGACCCCGCGCGAGCTGCTGCTGCGCATGCGCGCCGGCAAGGTGCTGCAGCACCGCCTCACCATCATCGAGGGCTGGAACATCCGCCAGGTGCGTGCCGCGCTCAAGCGCGCCGAACCGCTGGTGCACACCACCGACAGCCTGGATGACGCCGCACTGATGCAGCGTCTCGGTTTCGGTGGCCAGCATCCGGAAGGCCGCTTCCTGCCGGAGACCTACGTCTATCAGCGTGGCGACAGCGATCTGGACGTGCTAAAGCGCGCCCATGCCGCGATGGAAAAGGCGCTGGATGAAGCCTGGGAAAGCCGCGCGCCGGACCTGCCGATCAACACGCCGTATGAACTGCTGACGATGGCCTCGATCATCGAGAAGGAAACCGCGCTGGCCAGCGAGCGCCCGCAGATTGCCGGGGTGTTCATGCGCCGCCTGAAGATCGGCATGCGCCTGCAGACCGACCCGACCGTGATCTACGGCATCGGCGCTGCGTACGACGGCAACATCCGCCGCCGCGACCTGACCACCGATACGCCCTACAACACCTATACCCGTGCCGGGCTGACCCCGACCCCGATCGCCATGCCCAGCCGCGATGCGCTGATGGCGGCCGCGCAGCCCGCTGCGGGCGATGCGCTGTACTTCGTCGCCGTCGGCGATGGCAGTGGCGCGCACGTGTTCTCGCCCAGCCTGGACCAGCACAACGCCGCAGTGGCCCGCTACCTGCAGCAGCTGCGCCAGCAACGTACCCAGGAGACCCCGGCGCAATGAGTCCCGCGCTGCTTCGCCACCCACGTTTCGTCAGCCTGGAAGGCGGCGAGGGCGCGGGCAAGACCACCGCCATCAATGCCATCCGTGACTGCCTGCGCAGCCACGGCCACGAAGTGGTGCTGACCCGCGAGCCCGGCGGTACGCCGCTGGCCGAGCGCATCCGCGGCCTGGTGCTGAAGCCCGATGCCGAGATCGCCGCCGAGCCGCTCAGCGCCGAAGCCGAACTGCTGCTGGTGTTCGCCGCGCGCGCGCAGCATGTGCGCCAGGTGATCCAGCCGGCATTACAGCGCGGTGCGTATGTGTTGAGTGATCGCTTCACCGATTCCAGCTACGCCTACCAGGGCGGCGGCCGTGGCCTCGATCCGCAGTGGATTGCCGACCTTGAGCGCCGTGCGGTCGGCCTGCTGCCGGGGCTGACTCTGCTGCTGGATGTGGACGTGGCCGTCGGCCGCGCGCGCGCCAACGGGCGCGACCTGTGGCCGGACCGCATCGAAAGCGAACAGGATGATTTCTTCCAGCGCGTGCGCGAAGTGTTCCGCAGCCGCGCGCAGCAGGACCCGCAGCGCTTCGCGCTGATCGATGCCGGCCAGGTGCAGGAACGCGTGGCCGCCGATGTGGTCGCGCAGGTCGAGCGCTGGCTGCGGGACGGGGAGGGCGCATGAGCACGTTTTCGCCGTGGCAGCAGCGCGCCTTCGACCAGACCGTGGCGGCACTCGATGCCGATCGTCTCGGTCACGGCCTGCTGATCTGCGGCCCGGCCGGGCTGGGCAAGCGCGAGGTGGCGCTGGCGCTGGCCGACCACGTGCTGGCCCGTGGCGACGCTGCACACGCCACACGCACGCGCCAGCTGATCGCGGCGGGTACGCATCCGGACCTGCAGCTGGTCAGCTTCATTCCCAACAAGAGCGGCGACAAGCTGCGCACCGAGATCGTGATCGAACAGGTGCGCGAGATCACCGACAAGCTGGCGCTGACCCCGCAGTACGGCGTGGCACAGGTGGTGATCGTCGACCCGGCCGATGCGATCAACCGCTCGGCCGCCAATGCACTGCTGAAGACCCTGGAAGAGCCGCAGCCCGGCCGTTACCTGTGGCTGATCAGCAGCGACCCGGCGCGCCTGCCGCAGACCATCCGCAGCCGCTGCCAGCGCCTGGAATTCAAGTTGCCGCCGCAGCACGAAGCGCTGGCCTGGCTGCAGCAGCAGGGCCACAGCGAGGCGTCGGCACGCGAAGCGCTGGAGGCCACGCGCGGCCATCCCGGCCAGGCCGACAACTGGCTGCGCGAAGACGGCCTGAGCCTGCGCCGCGAGGTCGGCCGCGAGCTGGAACAGCTGGCCACCGGCAAGACCGGCGCGGTGGAGCTGGCGCAGAAGTGGTGCGGCGATGACAACGCGGCGCTGCGCCTGCGCTTTGCCGCCGACCTGGCGCTGGCCCAGGCCAGCACCGATGCCTTGACCACGCCGGAGCGATTGCACAAGCTTGCAGCCTGGTTCGATGCGGCCAACCGCACCCGCGACCTGCTGCGCACCACAGTGCGTGCAGACCTTGCCGTGGTCGAGTTGCTGCTGGCCTGGAACAAGGTGAACGAGCGGCCTGCCGCAAGGGGAAATCGATGAGTGCCAGCAACGCCCGCCAGGGCATCCTGTCCCTGGCTGTGAAGGACAAAGCCGCGCTGTACAGCGCGTACATGCCGTTCGTGAAGAACGGCGGCATCTTCGTGCCCACGCCCAAGCGCTACTTCCTGGGCGACGAGGTGTTCCTGCTGCTGACCCTGCCCGATTCCAGCGAGCGCCTGCCGGTGGCCGGCAAGGTGATCTGGGTGACCCCGGCCGGCGCGCAGGGCAACCGCACCGCCGGCATCGGCGTGCAGCTGGCCGACGGTGCCGAAGGCGAGGGCGTGCGCCACAAGATCGAGACCCTGCTGGCCGGCCTGACCAGCTCGGACAAGCCGACCCATACGATGTGAGGCTGCGCGGGGGCCTTCCTGTAGAGCCGAGCCATGCTCGGCTGCATGCCCCGGAAAACGCCCGTGAACACGAATGTGAAAAAGTGTTGACGGCCTCTGAAAAGCCCCTATAATGAGCGGCTCAGCAACACACCGGGCGGTTAGCTCAGCGGTAGAGCATTGCCTTCACACGGCAAGGGTCACAGGTTCGATCCCTGTACCGCCCACCATGTTGCAGAACGAAAAAAGCCTCCAGCAATGGGGGCTTTTTTGTTGCCTGCGATCCAGCAGGATCAGCTGGATGCGCACACCGTTTCAGCCGTGTTCGTCCAATAGCTCCCGCGCGATCATCGACGTAGCATCCAGCAGGTCGTGGCCGCTGCCGGCCTGCACCACCACCGCCAACAGACTACGGCCCACCTCGGCATTGCCGCTGGTCAGCTCCATCTCGCCTTCAAAGCACAGATCGGCCAACCATTCGTGGGCCTGCTGCAGCCCGCGCTTGCGGACGCGGCGGAATTCCGCGAGCAGCTTCGCCTGGCCCGCTTCATGTTCGCCATCGGCAAGCAGGCCGATGGCACCGCCATGCGCCGCGCGCCAGATGGCCGGCAGTGGCCGGCCTTTTTCATCCAGCACGTCCAGTGCGAACTGTGCGCAGTACATCTCGTAGCGCTTGCCCGCCGTGCTGGCGGGCACGATGCCTGCCTCGGCCAGCAGGCGTTCGGCTTCATCTAGCTGATTGAACTTCAACCGCAGCAGCGCAGGGCGGCTCAACTGCTGCGAAAGCGCCTGCTGGTTGGCGGCAAACCACACGTTCCAGCCCACGCTTGCGCGGCCTTCCAGTGCGGCCTTGAAGTACTCCAGGTGTTCGGCGTCCATTGCGGCCTCCTGCGCTCCCTGCGCGATTGTAGCGGGAGCGTATCCGGGCGGGTCAGGCCTCGCCGCCGGAGAGGCAGTGATGCGCCTCGCGCACCAGTTGTCGCGCGGCCACGATCAGTCCATCAGTGTGGAAGGCACCCAACTGCTGGCCCGCGCCACCCTCGGCGCGCGCTCGATCGCCCGCCTGCAGCAGGTCGAGCAATGCACTGAGCCCGGACAGCGAGCGGCGGAGCGAGGCGTGATTGCTGGCGCAAAGGGTGAGGCTGCTGCACGGTTGTCCGTCATCGCCGTCGGCGCGGTTGATGGCATTGAGGCAAGAGAAGAAGGCAGGCGACTGCACGGGCAGATGCTGTTCGTGCAAAGCGCACTCGATCTCGCGTGCGAGGTCCTCGGGCACGTCGGCGGCGATGTCGCCGATCAGAGCGTAGAGGCGGGGATGGACGGCGGTGCGGTTGGTCATGGCGAAACCCTCACTGGCATGAAGCCACCTTCCGAAGCGAAGGTGGCGGACGGTGCGGGTTGGCGTACCAAGGCAAACAAGCTTCAAGGGAGAAGAACGCCTGGCGGATCTTGCGATCCCCACGCACCGTCCGCCATTGACGGCAGTCGGTGCATTCTCTCAGCTGCGATTGATTTCGCAGGCCTTGAAGCTTGTTCGTTTATTCGAGACGCCAATCCCGACCAAGGCAACCTGCCTCGGCGAGGCGATCATCGATTCGTGCAAACACGGAAGTCAGTGAGGAAAGTTGTAAGTACGCCCGGCAGGAGCCGGCGTTTCCGGATCTGTGCAGCCCAGCACTCGCTCCATGTGCGCCCCATCCTCCATGGCGCAACCCGCCGCCCGCGCCTGAACCGGATTGCGCCGCTCGACGGTCGTCTCCACGTGGCAATCACGTCATCCGGCGTGGCCCTACCGAATGTGCCATCCATGAGAGCAGAGGATTCCATCCCTGCGCTGTCCCACCACCTCGGGCAGGCGTAGTCTCAGCCCATTGCCGCGCCCATCCACTCTGGAGCCCCGCCATGCCGCTCGCCCGCATCGATCTTCGCAAAGGCAAATCCGCCGACTACCTGCAACGCGTCGGTGAAACCATCTACCAGGCCATGCGCGCGGTGGGGGTACCGGAAAACGACCGCTTCCAGATCTTCCAGGAACACGCGCCCGGCACGCTGATCTACGACCCCGGCTACCTGGGCGTGGACCGTACCGACGATTTCATCTGCATCCAGATCACCTGGAACGAAGGGCGCACGCTGGAGCAGAAGAAGGCGCTGTACCTGGGCATTGCCGAGGGCCTGCACGCGGCAGTGGGCATCCGCCGCGAAGATGTGTTCATCAATCTGGTGGAAGTGAAGAAGGAAAACTGGTCGTTCGGTAATGGTGTGGCCCAGTACGTGAGTTGATGGGCGAAAAGCATCCACGCATGGCGTGGATCTGCAGAGCGCTGGGGCAGGGCATGCCCATCGAGCTGGCCGGCCGCACAGGCCTGCGTCACCGTGTCGCAGGGGGCAAACCCTGAACGGGGTCCAAGGTTGGCTGCGGGCCCGTAGAATGGCCGGGTGCGTCATTCTGTCCTCCACCGCCGGTTCCAGGCCCTGGCTTGGCTTGCCCTGCTGCTGGTGCTGCTCGCCCCGCTGGTGAGCCGCTGGCTGGCGCACGGGCACGTGGCCGCGGTGGTGCCGGTGGCGGCGATGGATCACTCCCAGCATGCGCAGCACGCGATGGAGGGCCATCACGACCATCACGCGATGGCGATGCCGCACGGCGAGGCTGCAACGAAGCCGCCCGCCGATCCCCATGCCGATCATGAGATGGGCGTGGATTGCGATTACTGCCTGATCGCAGCGCGGTTGATCACGTTGTTGGTAGCGGCGTTGTTGCTGCTGGTGCCGATGGCCGCGGTGTGCCGCGCGCTGCGCGGTGCGGTGCAGGCGTTGCCACAACGCGTCAGGGGCACATTGGGAGCGCGTGGGCCGCCGGTCTTGATGGCTGCCTGAGCCCCACGCGCGCTGCATTGATCTTCCTTCCATGAGGTTGCCGGCCACGGCCGGTGCCCGCACGCGCGTGTTTGTCCCTTTCTGATTGCTGCCCTGCCATTGCGGGGTGGCCTTGCATGCCGCGAACAAATGAAAACGAATCCCAACGCCGCGCACCCGCGCCGGGCGACGCTGCCTGTCATGTGCGCGTTGCTCCTGAACACCGCTCCCGTACTTGCCGCCGATGCGGCACCACCGACCACGCTGGATACCGTACGCGTGATCGATACCCGCAGCGGCGAGCTGTCAGCCACCGCCAGCGCCGGCTCTGCGCTGGGCCTGAGCGTGCTGCAGACGCCGGCCAGCCTGACGGTGATTTCGCGCGAACAGCTGGAGCAGCGCGGCGACAGCAACCTCAACGATGCGATCAGCCGGGCCGGTGCGATCAGTGCCATGCCGCACCCGGGCAACGGCCTGAGTGCGCTGTCCAGCCGTGGCTTCACCGATGGCGCTTCGGTGATGCGCCTGTACGACGGGCTGCGCCAGTACGGCGGCGTGGGCATCACCTTCCCCTTCGATACCTGGTCGATCGAGCGCATCGAAGTGCTGCGCGGGCCGGCCTCGGTGATCCACGGCGATGGTGCGATCGGCGGGGTGATCAACATCGTGCCGAAGAAACCCTCGCGCGGGGCCATCGACAACGAGATCAGCGTGACGGTGGGCAGTGAAGATACCGCGCGTCTGGGCTTCGGCAGTGGGGGCGCGCTGACGCCCGAGCTGGCCTACCGGCTGGACCTGAGTGGCAACTACAGCGGTGGCTGGATCGACCGTGGGCGCAACAGTGATGCCACCTTCTCCGGCGCAGTGCTGTGGCAGCCGCGCACCGACCTGCAGCTGACGCTTACCCATGCGCAAGGGCATCAGAAGCCGATGCGCTACTTCGGCACGCCGCTGGTGGAGGGACGCCAGTTGGACGCACTGCGCCACCGCAACTACAACGTGGAAGACAGTGATATCCGCTTCCGTGACCGCTGGACCCAGCTCGATGCGCTGTGGACGCCGAGCGCGAAGGTGGAATGGCGCACGCGCGTCTACCAGACCGACAGCCAGCGCGATTGGCGCAACGCCGAGGCCTATGTCTACAACCCGCGTACCGGCCTGATTGACCGCTCGGGCAACACCCAGATCACCCACAACCAGGACCAGACCGGGCTGACCTCGACGCTGCGCGTGCAGGGTGAGGTGGGCGGTCTTGCCAACAGTTTCGCGGTGGGGATGGATGCCAACCGCGCGCACTTCAAGCACACCAACAACACCTATGCCGGCAGCTCCGGCCCGGTCGATCCGTTCCATCCGGTGCCGGGCCAGTTCGCCAGCGATGCGCCGAACCTGCCGCGCTACCGCAACGCCGCCGAGCAGTACGCGCTGTTCGTGGAAGACCACCTGACGCTGAGCGAGCGTTGGTCGGTGCTGGGCGGCCTGCGCCATGACCGCGCGCGCATCGATCGCACCGATCTGATCAGCGGCCAGAACGCGTTCTCGAAGACCTACAACAGCACGGGCTGGCGCGCTGGCGCGGTGTTCGCGCTGCAGCCGACGTTGAGCCTGTATGCGCAGTACTCGCAGGCGGCCGACCCGGTCAGCGGCCTGCTGATGATCAGCCCGGCCAACGGTGCCTTCGACCTGGCCAAGGGGCGGCAGATCGAGGTGGGCCTGAAGCAGGCCTTCGACGGTGGCGAGTGGACGTTGGCGGCGTACCGCATCCGCAAGACCGGGCTGCTCAGCCGTGACCCACTGCAACCGGATCGCCGCGTGCAGGTGGGAGCGCAGACCTCGCGCGGCATTGAAGCGTCGTTGACCTGGGCCTTCGCGCCGCAGTGGTCGCTCGATGCCAACGCCACGCTGCTGAAGGCCGAGTTCGAGGACTTTCTGGAAACCACCGGTTCGCCGGCGATGCTGGTGTCGCGTGATGGCAACGTGCCGCCGAACGTGGCCGAGCGCCTGGCCAATGTGTGGGTGAGCTGGCAGTTCCTGCCCGACTGGAACGCGGCCGCAGGCGTGCGTTACGTCGGCAAGCGCTACGCTGACAACGCCAACACCCTGGAGCTGCCCGGCTACAGCACCACCGACCTGGCGCTGACCTGGCAGGCGGCACCGCGTACGCGGGTGAGCGCGCGCCTGTTCAATGTGTTCGACAAGGCGTATTACGCCACCGCGTACTACACCAGCACACAGTGGTTGCTGGGCGCGGACCGCCGCGTCGAGTTCACGCTCGACCATCGCTTCTGAGGACGCCGGCCATGTCGCTGCGATCCACCGCCAAGCGCTGGACCTATCTGGTGCACCGTTGGCTGGGCATCGGCGGATGCCTGCTGATGCTGCTGTGGTTCGTCAGCGGCATGGTGATGCTGTTCATCGGCTACCCGAAGCTGACACCCGGTGAGCGGCTGGCGGCGTTGCCTGTGCTGGGCGATGCGCACGGGCTGCTTGGCTTGTCGGCGTTGCCGGCAGCAGTGCACGCCGAGCCGGAGAGCGTGGTGCTGACCACGCTGCGTGGCGAGCCTGCCTACGTGGTGCGTAGTGGCAACCACGTGGGGGCGTGGTCGGCGCACACCGGGCAGGCCCTGCTGTCGGTCTCGGCACAGCGCGCCGAAGCCTCGGCGGCGCAGTTTGCCGGCGGGCCAGCCTTCGTCGGTGCGATGCGCGTGGATGAGGACCGCTGGACCCATTCGCGTGCGCTGGACGCGCATCGGCCGCTGTACCGGGTGGAGGTGGGCGGTGCGCAGCCGGGCGACCTGTATGTGTCTTCGCGCACCGGTGAGGTGGTACTGGATGCACCGCATGTGCAGCAGCGCTGGAACTATGTGGGGGCGTGGCTGCACTGGCTGTACTTCCTGCGCATGCAGTCGGTGGACCCGGTGTGGACGTGGGTGGTGATCGTGCTGTCCGCGCTGTGCACGCTGGCGGCAGTGAGCGGCATCGTGGTGGGCGTGTGGCGCTGGCGTTTCCGTGGGCACTATCGTTCCGGTGCGAAGACGCCGTACGTCGAGCCGTGGATGCGCTGGCATCATCTGATCGGTCTGGCGGCTGCGGCGTTCGTGTTCACCTGGATCTTCAGTGGTCTGATGTCGATGAATCCACTGGGCGTCTTCAGCAGTACGCGCGAAGCGATCAACACGGCGCACTATCGCGGCGATGCGGTGGCGGTGAATGGCGCGCTGGGCCAACCGGCAGCGCTGCTGGCTGCGGCCCACGAGGGGGCGTTCATGCCGGTGGAGATCCAGTGGCGGCGCATCGGCGGTGAGCTGTTCGCGCTGCTGCTGGACGGGCAGGGCGATACGCGCATCGTGGCCGCGGGCGAAGGGCATCTTCGGTTGATGCAGTGGCTGCCGCTGGCATGGCTGCAGCACAAAGCGCAGGCGATGTCCGCCGCGCCGATGCATCGGTTCACGCTGCTGCATGCAGCCGATGCCTATTTCTATCCACGTGCGCCGGAGGCGATGAACGGTGCGGCGGTGCGCCGCTTCCCGGTGGCAGTGGCGGACTTCGGCGATGCCGAAGCAACGCGCGTCTACTTCGATCTGGCCAGCGGTGACCCACTGCTGACCCTGGGGCATCGTGAGCGGGCCGGGCGCTGGCTGTTCTACTTCCTGCACAGCTGGGACCTGCCGGCGATGCTGCGGCAGGAGACGGCCCGGTTGGGCGTGCTGCTGCTGTTGAGCATGGCCGGCACCGCGCTGTGTGCGACGGCCACGGTGATCGGTTACCGCCGGGTGCGGATGAAGCTGCGGCGCCGGCGCCGTTGATGCCGCGCGCTACACCCGCAGCCAGCGCGTGGACACCGCCACCAGCAGCAGTGCGATGGCCACACCGATGAATGCAGCGATCAGGCCGAAGTGGTTGGCGGCGAAGCCGATGAGTGCCGGGCCGGCAAGAATGCCGGCAAAGCCCAGCGTGGACACGGCGGTGATCGCCAGCGCACCCGGCATGCGTGTCTGGTGGCCCGCCAGCGAGAACAGCGCGGGTGCGATGTTGGCGCAGCCGAGGCCGACCAGCACATACCCGGCCAGTGAGGCCTGCCAGGGCGTGACCAGCGTGAGCACCAGTACGCCGCTGGCAGCGAGCAGGCCGCCGAACACGATGGCGCGTTCGCGTCCCACCCGCGCCACCAGTGCATCGCCGAACAGGCGCGCGACGGTCATGGTCAGGGTGAAGGTCACATAGCCGATGCCGGCCAGGCTCGCATCGACGCGGCGTACATCGCTGAGGAACACCGCGCTCCAGTCCAGCATCGCGCCTTCGCCGAGGAAAGCAATGAAGGCCAGCACGCCGATGAACAGCACGATGCCATGGGGCATCGCCAGCATCGGGGTGTCGTGGGGCATGCGTTCGCTGTGCCAGTACGACGCCGACACCAGCATCGCCAGCAGCATTGCAGCCACACCGATCAGCACCGAGGCCAGCGGTGGCAGCTGTGCGGAAAGCAGCAGGGTCATCATCGCTGCACCGAGGAAGCCGCCGATGCTGAAGAAGGCGTGGAAGCCGGACATCATCACGCGCCGTGCCTCGCGCTCGACGATCACCGCCTGTACGTTCATGGTGCAGTCCATCGCGCCAACGGCGGCACCGAACACGAACAGCACCAGGCCCAGCAGCCACGCCGAATCGGCCAGTGCCAGCCCGGGCACGGTCAGGCAGATCAGCAGGCTGCTGGCCACCATCACCCGGCGGCAGCCGAGGCGCGCGGCCAGCACGCCGGACAACGGCATCGCCAGCAGCGAACCGGCACCGAGGCAAAGCAGCACCAGGCCCAATGTGGCGTCGTTGATCTCCGTACGTGCCTTGGCGAACGGCACCAGGGTGGCCCACAGCGCGGTGGCGAAGCCGGGAATGAAGAACGCAGCGCGGGTCGCGTGCTGTTCGGCACGCGCGCGGTTGGCAAGGGACATGAGCGGTACGGTCAGGGGGGAGTGGGGTGCACTGCGATGCCGGCGGCGCGGAAGCGCGCGGCCAAGGCCGGTGGTGCGCTGGTGGTGAGCACCAGGTCGTCGATCTCGTCCAGGCTGGCAATCTGCCAGTGGCCACGGGCGCCGAGCTTCTCGGTGGTGGCGGCGACGATGACACGGCCGCTGCAGGCCACCATGGCACGCTTCAATGTGGCTTCTTCGGCATCCATCGCCCACACACCGGTGTCGCCGTCCACCGCGCACGGGCCGGGCAGGTACACGTCGGCACGCAGGCGCTGCACCTGGGCCAGTGCTTCGGCGCCCACCGCGCCCCCACCGCTGGCCAGGCGGCCGCCGATCAGCTGCACGGAAGTGCCTTCATGCAGGCTGGCGGCGGTGGCGATCTGCGGCGCGTTGGTGATCACCGTCAGTGCCAGTTCGGGCGGCAACTGCTGGGCGATGGCCAGGTTGGTCGAACTGGCATCGAGCAGCACCAGCTGGCCAGGTTGCAGCAGGGCACAGACGCGCGCGGCCAGTTCGGCCTTGTCGCCACGGTCGCGGGTGAGCCGCTCGCGCAGCGGGCGTTCCTTCGGCGGCGGCAGCACGGCGCCGCCGTAGACGCGCTGGCACAGGCCCTGGGCAGCCAGTTCGCGCAGGTCGCGGCGGATCGAATCTTCGGAGACGGCATAACGACGCGCCAGCTCGGCGGCCACCACGCGGCCCTGCTGGCGCAGTTCCTCGAGGATCAGCCGGGTGCGCTCGGCGGGGAGGGAATTGGGTTCGGAGCTCATGGTACGAGTGTGCATGTTCGTGCATGAACGTGCAACAACAGGCATTGGGCAATGGCGCGGCCGATGAGCGGGTGAGCCCGTGCCGGCGTAGGGCTTTGGAATGCGGCAGTGGCCCGGCATCATGGCCGCGCTTCTGGCATGGAATCCCTGATGTCCCCCATCGTTCACCGCAGGCTGCGCATCGGCGCGGACCAGTACACCGGCCAGAAAGTGGTCGACCAGCAGTTCCACGAATGCGATTTTTCCGGCGTGGACCTGACCGCCACCGAGTTCATCAACTGCAGCTTCTACGATGCTGACAGCCGCTTGGGCTGCCGCTTCAACGGCGCCACGCTGAAGGAAGCCAGCTTCCGCAGCTGCGACCTCAGCCTGTGCCATTTCAACTTCATCAAGGCGCTCGGCCTGGAGATCAGCGAGTGCCGCGCGCAGGGCGCGGACTTCAGCAACGCCAGCTTCATGAACCAGATCACCACGCGCAGCTGGTTCTGCAGTGCGTTCATCAAGAAATCGAACCTGCGCTATGCCAATTTTTCGCGGGTGACGCTGGAAAAGTGCGAGCTGTGGGAGAACTGCTGGGACGGCGCGAATGTGAGCGGTGCCAGCTTCGCCGGCTCGGACCTGTCCGGGGGCCAGTTCGAGGGCATCGACTGGAACAGCGCCAGCTTCACCGACTGCGATCTGACCAACTCGGAGCTGGGTGAGCTGGACCTGCGCAGCACCAACCTGCGCGGCGCCACGCTGGACGTGCAGCAGGTGGCGCTGTTGATGAAGCGCATCGGCATTACGGTGGTGCCCTGAGCGTACCCGTAGCGTCGAGCTTGCTCGACGGCCGACGCCGCATCCAAACCTGGCCTCGGCTGCGCCAAGGCGTCAAGCCGCATAAGCCACCCAGCCCTTGAAACTGAAACCTGCATAGAACAGCTCTGCGCCTTCGAAGCCGGCCTCCTGCAGCAGGGCGACCTCCTGTTCGGGCGCCAGCAGTGGCAATCGCTCGGCAATGGCCTCGATCGCGCGCTGCGCATCAGCATGTGCCACGCCGGATGCTTCGGCGAAGGCTGCATAGCGCTGCAACCAGCGCCGCTTGCCGGCCGGATCCTGCGGCACGCTGTGGTGGGCCACCACCAGTGGCGCGCCGCGTTGCAGGCGCCTGTGCAGTTCACGCAGTGTGTGCAGGCGCTGCGCGGCATCGAGGAAATGCAGGGTCAGCAGGCAGCTGGCACCGTCGAAGCGCATGTCCGGCGCATCGTCGATATAGCCTTCCAACAGCTGCACTCGCGATATCAACGGGCCCAGTGTCTGCTCGGCCAGGGCCAGCATCGGCGCGGCTGGGTCGACCCCCAGCAGTTGCCAACCCGGTTGCGCCTCGGCAAAGGCCTTCAGCTCCAGCCCGCCACCGGCGCCGAGCACCAGCACGCGGCCCTGTGCTGGAACCCGCTCGGCCAGCAGCAACTGGCTCATCTGCTGCAGGGCCAGAAAGCCCGGCACCTGGCGCAGTGGGCCTTCGGCGTAGCGGGCTACCGCCTGCGGATCGGAGAACATGGACATGCGCGGTTTCCTGCAACGGGCGACATACCACTGTAGCGCGGCGCGCAAGGGGCATTGCGCGCCGCTGCCGCACAGGCAGGTGATCGCTCAGGCCGCTTCCGCTTCCAGCACATCCTGCAACCGCACCTCGCCAAGGAAACCGCCGCTGCTGGTTACCGTCCGCTGCGCCTCGATGGCGTGCGCGAACTGCACGCCGGCATCGTCCTGGAGTCGTTCGAACAGCTGCTGCAGCTTCGGGAAGTGGCGGCGGTCGACCACCTGGTGGTAGTCGTTCCAGCGGGCGATGCCGGCGAAGTAGGCGTCGGCCAGGCTGCGCTGTCCGCCCAGCAGCCAGGGGCCGTTGCCGATCATCTGCTCAAGCGCCTGATGCACGTGGCGTACTTTTTCCGTGCCGTAGCGGCGCAGGGCTTCGCCGTCGGCACCTTCGGCATGTTCCAGCGCGTGCCAGAGCGGGGCATAGGCGCCAAAGAAGCTGGTGTTGAGGTAGGCCAGCGCCTGGTTGAGGCGGTCGAAGCCGGGCGTGCCCTGCGCGAATCCCCAGCCCTGGGCGATGCCGCGCGCGGCCAGGTGGTTGAGGATGGCCAGGCTTTCGCTGATCAGTTCACCGTTGGCGGTGCGCAGGGTGGGCGTTTCTCCAAGCAGATTGAGGCGGCGATAGTCTTCGCCCTGTACCTGGCCGGGCATTTCGATGCGGCACAGCTGGTAGGGCTGGCGCAGCCATTCCAGGGCAACGATGGAGCCGAACGAGCAGCCCGAGGGCACGCCGTAGAAGAGGATCGGGGTCATGGCAGGTTTCCGGTTGAAGCCGCGGTGCGGCGGGTAGGGGAAGCGTGCCTGCATGGACATTGCGACAGAAGCCATTCGAATGGCATCCTGAAGTCCACATCTGTGGACGTTGCGCATGCTCAATCTCAACGACCTGGCCCTGTTCGTGACTGCCGTGGAGCAGGGCGGCTTTGCCGCCGGCGGTCGCCATCTGGGCCTGCCGCGCTCGACCCTGAGCAAGCGTGTGGCATTGCTGGAGGAGCATCTGCAGGTGCGCCTGCTGCAGCGCAGTTCGCGTCGCTTTGCGCTGACCGAGGTCGGTCAGGAGTTCTTCGAACGCGCACGCGCGGCGTTGTCCGAGGTTGAGGCTGCCGAGGCCATCGTCCGCGACCGCCAGGCCGAACCCAGCGGCACCGTGCGCATCAGCGCTTCGATTCCGGTGGTACAGGGCGAGCTCGCCGCCTGCCTGCCCGCGCTGGCCCGGCGCTATCCGCGGCTGCGCATCGAAGTTGAAGTGAGTGATCGTTTCATCGACCTGGCGCAGGAAGGCATCGACATCGCCCTGCGCAGCCACTTCGGCCCCTTGCCGGATTCGGGTCTGGTGCAGCGCGCGCTGGGCAGCGAACGCATTGTGCTGGTGGCGGCGCCCGCATACCTGGCCACCGCGCCTGCGCTGGATGCGCCGGAGCAGCTGCGCGGGCATGCCGGGCTGCTGACCGCGCGCCACGCAACGCGCTGGACACTGCAGGGGCCGGCCGCGCGCAGCGTGCAGGTGGAACCGCAGGTGGCGATGGTCGGCAACGAATCGCAGCTGCTGATCGCGGCGGCCGAAGCCGGCCTGGGCATCACCGTGTTGCCGCACAGCCTGTGTGCGGCGGCCATCGCCGCCGGCCGCCTGCAGCAGGTATTGCCGCAGTGGCATGCCGGAGAGGTGACCACCAGCGTGCTGCTGCCGCATCGTCGCGGCCAGTTGCCGGGCGTGCGCGTGGTGGTGGACGCGCTGGTGGCGCATTACCAGCTCAGCGCAGCGCCTGCGCCAGCACCTGCCAGATCCGTGGGTCCTGGCACTGCGAAACGTTGAAGCGCAGATAGTCGGCCGCGCGCTGCGACTGGCTGAAGGCATTGCCCGGTGCCAGCACGATGCCCTCGCGCAGGCATTGCCGCGCCAACGCAGCGGCATCGCGGCCATCGGGTAGCTGGCACCAGAGGAACAGGCCGGCTTCCGGTTGCAGCCACGCGGTGATGCCCAGCGCGTGCAGTTTCCGCAGCGTGTGCCGGCGCGCATCGGCCAGGCGCGAGCGCACCGACTGCATGTGGCGGCGATAGCCGCTGTCGGTCAATGCGATGTGCATCAGCTGCGCGGTCAGGTGGCCACCGCCGAAGCTGGTGGCCAGCTTCAGATCAGTCAGCGCCTCGATCCACTCCGGGCGCGCGGCGATGTAACCGCAGCGCGAGGCGGCCGACAACGTCTTGGAGAAACTGCCGACATGGATCACCCGCGACAGGCCATCGAGCGCGGCCAGCCGCGGCGCAGGGTGCAGCTCGAAGTCGGCAAAGATGTCGTCTTCGATGATGATCAGTTCGCTGCGTTCGGCCAGCCCCAACAGCCGATGCGCGGTGCTGGCCGAGAGGATCGCGCCGGTCGGGTTGTGCAGGCCGGAATTGGTGATGTACAGCCGCGGTGTGTGCGCCTGCAGGGCCTGCGCGAACGCGTCCAGATCCGGGCCGGCGTGCGTGTACGGCACACCCACCGCCTGTACCTGGTGGGCCTTCAGCAGGGCGTGGTAATTGAAGTAGCTGGGGTCATCGACCAGCACGCAGTCGCCGGGCTTGAGCAGGAAACGGCAGATCAGGTCGACGGCATGCGTGCCCGATTCGGTGAGCAGGATCTGCTCCATCGGCGCGTCGATGCCCAGCATGGCCGCACGCCGCTGCAACAGCTGGCGCAGGACGGGCAGCCCGAGCGGTCCGGCGTAGTCGACCAGCTGCGGTGCATCGACGCGCGCCAGCCGGCGCAGGCCGCGACGCATGCCATCGTGGTACAGCCAGGCGCTGGGCATCCAGCCGCAGCCGGGCTTGAGGTGGCCGGCGGGTGTTTCCAGCGATTGTCGTGACACCCACAGCGGATCCACCGCACGGTCCAGCCGGGGTTCCATCTCGGCCAGGGCCAACGGCGCCACCGGGCCGCTGACGTAGAAGCCGGACCCGGCGCGGGCGGCGATCACGCCTTCCGCTGTCAGGCGCTCGTAGGCCTCGACCACGGTGGACACCGACACCCCCATCGCCGCCGCCTGCGCGCGCACCGAGGGCAGACGCGAGCCCGGCCCGTCCAGCCGTGCGCTGATGCGGCTGCGGACTGTGTGGATGACCGATTCGATGCGGGTAAGGGGGCGGTTCATGGCGGGACTGTAGTGGAAGTGTGAGCAGTACAGTTTCTTGAAACTGTACTGGATTGTAGCTGGGGAGATGCGGCGGTCGATGCTTCCATGGACGTCCACCGGGCATCGCCCGGCATTGCGGGAGCACAGCTGTGGAACGGTCGGCGAGTGGGTGGGTCAATGGCTTCATTGGTGTGGTGATTTTTGCCGGCTCGTTGCCGGCCACTCGCCTGGCGGTGCTGCAGCTGGATGCGGGGTTCGTCACCGCCGCGCGCGCCAGCATCGCCGCCGTGCTCGGGCTGGGGCTTTTGCTGCTGCTGCGCCAGCCCTGGCCCCGGCGCGCAGACCTGCCCGGGCTGGCGGTAGTCAGCCTGGGCGTGGTGGTGGGCTTTCCGCTGTTGACCGCGCTGGCCCTGCGCCATGCGTCCTCGGCGCACACGATCGTGTTTCTCGGCCTGCTGCCGTTGAGCACGGCGTTGTTCGGCGTGCTGCGGGGCGGTGATCGTCCGCGCCCGGCGTTCTGGCTGTTCTCGCTGCTGGGCAGTGCCTGCGTGGTCGGCTACGCGGCCCGCAACGGTATCGAGGCCTCGCTGCAGGCCGACCTGCTGATGCTGGCGGCGATCGTGGTGTGCGGGCTGGGCTATGCAGAGGGCGGCCGGCTTGCGCGACATCTCGGTGGCTGGCAGGTGATCAGCTGGGCGCTACTGCTGGCGCTGCCGGTGATGTTGCCGCTGACAGTACTGATGCGCCCGGTCTCGTTTGCTGCGGTGGATGCCTCGGCATGGTGGGCGCTGGGGTACGTGGCGGTGTTCAGCATGCTGCTTGGGTTCCTGTTCTGGTACCGCGGCCTGGCACAAGGCGGCATCGCGGCCGTCGGCCAGTTGCAGCTGCTGCAACCGTTCTTCGGCCTGGCGCTGGCTGCACTGCTGCTGCACGAGTCGGTCAGCCTGGGCATGGTGCTGGTGACGCTGGCCGCGGTGATCTGCGTGGCCGGCGCCCGCCGCTTCAGCCGCTGAAGAAAGGGGACGGAGGGGATTAAGTCGCTTCTGGCACTTCATGGGCGATTGCGACTTAATCCCCTCCGTCCCCTCTTCTGGCGATAGCGTGGGCGTATCGTGGTGGGTGGCCAACGGTATTGGCCAGCGCCGTCGCTCCTGGTTGAAGCTGGGCGGATGCAGCCGATTTCCCCTATTTCCTTTGAGGGCCAGGTGGGCCTGGTGACCGGTGCCGCCGGTGGGCTGGGGCTGGCCTACAGCCGCCTGCTGGCCCAGCGCGGTGCGCACGTGGTGATGCATGACGTGGGTGCGGGTACCGATGGCCGTGGTCGCGACCCGCAGCGCATCCTGCACAGTGCCGAGATGCTGCGGGCGCAGGGCCTGTCGGTGCAGGGCGCAAGCGGACCGATCGACGACCGCGCCGGTTGTCACGCTGTCCTGCATTCGCTGTTGCAGCAGCATGGCCGTATCGACTTCCTGATCCACAACGCCGGTTGGGTGGAGTACCAGGCGCTGGAAGCCATTGAGGACGAGGCATTGGAGCGGATGCTGTGCCTGGCGGCGAAGACGCCGTTGTGGCTGGCGCAGGCGGCATGGCCGGCCATGCGCGATGCGGGGGGAGGGCGGATCGTCATCACCACCTCCGATCGCGCGCTGTATCCGCAGTACGCACAGCGTGGGCTGTCTGCCTATGCGATGGGCAAGCTGGCCGCGCTCGGGCTGGTCAATGTGCTGGCGCTGGAAGGGGCCACACACGGCATCGTGGTCAACGCGGTGTCGCCGGTGGCCAAGACGCGCATGTGGGGCATCGACGGCGAGCCGGATGAACTGCATCCGGAGGCGGTCGCACACGGCGTGGCCTACCTCGCCTCGCCGCGCTGCCTGCAGGGCGGGTGGGCGCTGCGCGCGAGCAACGGGCAGTTCCACGCGCTGCGCCTGCAGGAGGCCGAGCATGTGGCCTACCCACGCGATCTGCGCGCGATCAGCGCCGACAGCATCGAAGCGGTGGCGTTGCAGTGGCCGGCCATCGCCCGCGCCAGCGTGGACGTGCGCAGCTGAGGGCGTACGCTAGGCAGGTTTCCATCGGCTGCATCCAGATGATCGACCTGCGCCTGCTCCGCCAGTTCGTGGCCGTGGCCGAAGAACTGCACTTCCACCGCGCTGCGGCCCGCCTGCACATGTCACAGCCGCCGCTGACCGCGGCGATCCGGCGTCTGGAAGACGCGTTGGGCAGCGAGCTGATCGTGCGCGGCAACCGCACCCTGCAGACCTTGCTGGTGGAAGCGCGGGCCACCCTGCAGCAGGCCGAGCAGGCGTTGCAGCGCACCCGCGCCGCCGCCGCCGGGCACTGTGGCAGCCTGCGTGTGGGGTACGTGGGCAGCGCACTGTACGGACGCCTGCCGGGATTGATCCGCCACTTTCGTCAGCAGTATCCGCAGGTGCAGCTGCATCTGCACGAAGCCACCTCGCGCCAGCAGCAGCAATGGCTGCGGGAGCAGCGCATCGACGTCGGCCTACTGATTCCACCGATTCCGGCCGCCGAGCTGCTGCTGCACGACTTCGATCACGACCGCCTGGCGATTGCGCTGCCGCGTGCACACGCACTGGCCGACGCAGCGCAGGTCAGTGTGGCGATGCTGGCCGACGAACCGTTCGTATCCTGGCCAGCGGGCGAAGGCATCGGTTTCCATGCGCAGGTGCTGGGCCTGTGCACCGCCGCAGGCTTCACCCCGCACGTGGTGCAGGAAGCACAGGGCATGCACGCGGTGCTGTCACTGGTGGCGGTGGAAGCCGGGGTGGCGATCGTGCCGGCCAGCATGGCCAGCTTTCGTCCGGAAGAAATCGTCTATTTCCAGCTGGAAGGCGATGCAGCGCGCTTCGCCCTGCAGTTCTGCACGCGTCCGGAGGCACCGTCACCGGTGCTGCGCAATTTCCTGGAGACCGCCAACGCTGGCTGAAAGTGCGCGTCCCCGAACCGGGAGATGCCCTTCTGCAGGCCGGACCGTGGTGCCGGCCTGCAGGCGTCCGGCTCAGAACCGATAGCTGATGGTGCCGGTGACCACGCGCGGATAGCCGGCGAAGCAGTCGCCGAAGGTGCGGCACGGTGCGTAGTAGCGCTTGTCGGTGAGGTTTGTGATGTTCAACGCCATCGTCCAATCGGTTACCTGCACCTCCAGCAGTGCATCGGCCAGCGTGTAGCTGGGGGTGACGATGCGCCCGCCGTTGCCCAGCGAGACCGTGTTGCCGACGTGGCGCACGCCCAGGCCCAGGCGCAGGCGTGCGGCATCATCCAGCTGGAAGCCCTTGGACACCCAGGCCGAGGCCAGGTCCTGCGGCGTATCGTTCAGGCGCTCGCCCACTTCCAGCGCGAAGTTGCTGCGGCTGACTTCGGCTTCGTTGCGTGCAACGGCGGCGGTGACGGTGAGGTCGTTGGCGAACTGGAACTGGCCTTCCAGCTCGATGCCCTTGGAGCGGATCTGGCCGGTCTGCACCACGTTCAGCACGTTGTCCGGATCGTTGGTCTGCCGGTTGGTTTCGGTGATGCGATAGGCCGCCATCGTCAGCAGCAGGTTGCGTGCCGGCTGCCACTTGATGCCGGCCTCGGCCTGGCGGCCGCGCATCGGCTTGAAGGCCTGGCCGAACAGGTCCTGGCCGGATACCGGCAGGAACGATTCGCTGTAGCTCAGGTAGGGCGACACGCCGGCTCCCACGTCGGCAATCAGGCCGGCGCGATAGGTGGTGGCGTTGTCGGTCTGGCTGGGCTGGCCCTCGGTTTTGGAGCGCGCATGGTCGCGACGCGCACCGAGCACCAGCGAGACGCGGTCGGCCCAGCGGATCTGGTCCTGCACGTACAGGCCCAGCTGGCTGGAGGTCTGGTCGGGCTGGCTTTCCCAGCCGCGCACCGTCGGCGCCACCGACACCGGGTCGTAGATGTCGATCGGCGTGCCGGTGGCATCCAGGCGCTGCAGCTGTTCCTTGTACTGGCTGTAATCCACGCCCGCCAGCAGCAGGTGCTGGAAGGCACCGGTGGCGAAGTCGAACTGCAGTGCGTTGTCGGCGCTGAGGATCTGCACGTCCGGGCGGGTACCGTAGGCAGTGCGGTTGACCACGCGGCGCGCAGCGTCGATGAACGGATCGGCCGGGTTGCTGTAGCTGTCCACGTACATCTGCTGCAGCGTGGTCCTGCCGTCGATGTAGCGCAGTGCCGAACGCAGGCTGAGCACATCGTTGAAGCTGTGGTCGAACAGTGCGGTGAGGCTGTAGACGCGCGAGTCGATGCGGTCGAAACCGGGGTCGCCGATGAAGGTGGATGGATCCAGGCGGCGCCCGGGCGGCGCCAGCAGGGTTGCCGCCAGGGGCAGGAACTGCTGGCTGGAGCCGGTCTTGTCATGCTGGTAGCTGGCCAGCAGGGTGAGGTTGCTGCGCTCGCCGCGCCAGCTGATCGACGGGGCCAGGTAGACGCGATCATCCTTGAGCGTGTCGGTCTGCATGTTCGACGCGCGTACCAGCCCGACGAAGCGTCCGGCCACGCTGCCATCGGCGTTCAGCGTGCCGTTGAGATCGCCCTGCAGCTGGCGCCGGTCGAAGCTGCCGAGCTGCACGCCGAGCTCGCCGCTGGGCGCGGAGAAGGTGGGGCGCTTGCTCATCGCATTGATGATGCCGCCGGTGGCACCGGCGCCGTACAGCACCGAAGAGGGGCCGCGCAGCACCTCCACCCGTTCCAGGCCGTAGATCTCCGGTCGTGCCAGCGGGCTGAAGCCATAACTGCGGCGCAGACCATCGAGGTACTGCACCGGGTCCAGGCCGCGCACCGAGCTGGCGTCGTTGCGGGTATCCAGGCCCCAGGCGTCGGCGGTGACGCCGGCGCTGTAGCGCAGCACTTCCTGCAGGTTGTGCGCGCCGCGATCGGTGAACAGCTGCTGGGTGACCACGCTGATCGCCTGTGGCGTCTGGGTCAGCGCGGTATCGGTCTTGGTCGCGGTGCTGGCACGGTCGGCGACGACGCTGAGCCGGTCCAGGGTGCGCGCATCAGGCGCGTCATCGGCCAGGGCCAGCGGAGCGGTGAGACAGGCGGGAAGGCAGAGCGCAAGCGACAACAGGGTGCGGCGGGCGGGCATGGCGGTCGGTCCACAGGAGATCGCCGCGGATTATCAGGACCGATCGCGCATGATGCAAATGATTCTCAATGGCGTGTCATCCGGGGGTCGTCCGCGCATCACGCCGTGCATGCCGCCATGGGCCCAGTATTGATCGTCCCCGTCCCCCACGGAGACCCGCCATGTGGCTGCTCGACCATCTCTGGCCCGGCCGCAGGCCCGTGCCCGCCCCGGTTGCCGCCGAGCCGCCGGCGATGCCCCGCCGGCCCTGGCTGAAACGCCCCGCGCGGGCCGGCCGCAGCGGCATGGCGCCCTGGCAGAAGATCGCCGCACCGCCGCGGCGCAGTCGCCACTAGGCGTTGCGGTCGGCGGGGTGGTTGACCCCGTCGTTGACCGGGATCACGCCCAGCGCGAACGGGTCGATGCCTTCCAGGCAGGCCACGTTGTAGCCGTACTGGTCGGGGTTGGAGCGCCGGCGATGATGGGTGTAGATGCCGCACACGCCGCAGAAGTAGTGCTCGGCCACGTGGGTATTGAACTGGTACCGCTGCAGGTGGTTCTGCCCGCGCACCACCTGCAGGCCTGCGCGGGTGACGCTGGCGGCGATGGCGCCACGGCGGCGGCACATCGAGCAGTCGCAGCGGCGCGGGTCGACGATGCCATCGGGCAGATCGAGCAGCAGTTCGACCGCGCCGCAGTGGCAGGTGGCGCGGTGCCGGGGGTGGACCGGAACACCGGCCACGGACGTAATGCCCATTGTTGATCCTGTGTGGTGGAACGTGGTCCAAGACCCTGCGCCGGCCGGCCTGAACGGGCCGTAGATGCCACGCTGAGCCGGCTTGTGGCTAACTATGCGGCTTCAAGACCGCCACAGGATGCCAGTGAACGCCGCAGGACGTTGGATGACAGGAAGTGCCATGGCGCTGGCGGCGTTGTGGGTGACCGGCCTGCTGGCCTATCAGCTGCCAGGGCCGGGCTGGCTGGCCACGGGCGTGGCGATGCTGTGGCTGCTGCCCGCCCTGTGGGCCGCGTGGCAGGTGGCGCGCGGCCACGGCACGCGCCGCCTGGGCCTGGCGTTCGGCGCATCGCTGGCGCTGGCCGGGCTGTGGTGGCTGCTGCTGACCCCGCGCCAGGACCGGGTATGGGCCGACGATGTTGCCCAGCGCCTGCATGTGGTGTCTTTCGACGGCCGCCATGTGGTGCTGGACAACGTGCGTGACTTCACCTGGCGCAGCGAGACCGACTACGACGCGCGCTGGGTGCGCCGCGAGTACGATCTTGACCAGCTGCGCTCGGCCGACCTGGTGCTGTCGTACTGGATGGGCCCGGCCATTGCCCACACGCTGATCTCGTTCGGCTTCGACGACGGTCGCCATGTGGTGTTCTCGCTGGAGATCCGCAAGGAACGCGGTGAATCGTTCTCGGCGCTGGGCGGCTTCTTCCGCAAATTCGAGATGACCCTGGTCGCCTCGGAGGAGACCGACATCATCCGCACCCGCACCAACGCGCGTGGCGAGGATGTCTACCTGTACCGCCTGCATGGCATGGACCGCGCGCAGCTGAAGGAACTGTTCGCGGCCTACATCGCGCAGGCGCGCGAGCTGGATGCGAAGCCGGGCTTCTACAACACGCTGACCAGCAACTGCACCACCATCGTCTTCGACCTGGCCCGGCATATCGCGCCGCGTCTGCCGCTGGACTACCGCCTGCTCCTGTCCGGCTATCTGGCCGAGTACGCGCAGGAGGTCGGCGCGCTGACCCCGGGGGTGACGTATGCCGAACTGCATGACAAGGCCCGCATCACCCAGCGTGCGCTGGACCTGGGCGACGGCGCTCATTTCTCCACCGTGATCCGCCAGGGCGTGCCCGGCACCGAGCAGGACCCGCAGTAATGACACCATTCTTCCCCTTCCGCTGGCAGCGCCTGCTGCCGGCGTTGTTCGCCGCCTTCCTGCTGCTGGGCAGCAGTGGCTGTGCGATGGTCACCGTCAAGCAGGTCACCTCCAGCGATTCGCTGGTCAACAAGCGTGCCGACGTACTCAACACCGGCAAGCTCAGCCCCGCCGCGCGCGAGACGCTCAGCGCGGCGGGCCTGGATGAATCGCAGTGCGAGAAGGACTTCCTGGTCTGCCGCAGCACGCTGCTGATGACCGATGACCTCAACGTCGAGCAGCGGCTGTCGGCGCTGTCCGAGCTGTGGGTGAAGGCGGCGCTGGCACTGACCCCGAAGAAGACCGCCGCCGGCGATCCACCGATGAGCGACGCGGCGCTGGATGCCTGGCTGGAAGCGGCGCGTTACGCGTATGCCTACCTGTTCTACAGCGGCCGATCACCGTCCGACCGCGCCTTCGAGGATCGGCAGACCCAGGTGCGCGACTACTACAACTATGCGGCCGAGAAGGCCGCGGTGGTGCTGTTCGTGCGCGCGCGTGCGGCGGCATTGGCCGGCGAGGACTATACGAAGCCGCTCTCGGTCGGCAGCTGGTCATTGGCCTCCAACTATCAGCAGTTGAACCTGAAGAGCATCCCGGCGCAGCTGGTGCCGGCCGGCACGGTGAGCTTCGTTGGCCTGCGCAGCACCTATCGCCGCGACGGCTTCGGTGCCGAGCTGGTGATGGTGATGGATCCGCCGAAGCTGGTGGCACCGGTGATCGCACCCGATGGCCCCAAGGCCGATAGCGCGCCGGATGACCAAGACGATTCGCGCCGCGGTCGCCGCCATCGGCATGACGACTCGGTACCCGAGTTCAGCGAGATGTCTTCGATCAATGTCACCGCGCTGCTGCGCTTCGAGGGCAGCAACCTGGACGATGTGATGCGCACGCGCCGGGTCGAGCTGGATGCTTATTCGCCCGAAGCCACCGAGCGCATCACCCTGCATGGCGAACAGGTGCCGCTGGCCGGCAACTTCACCGCTGCCTACGGCCTGTGGCTGGCGCAGAGTGGCTTCGCCCGGCAGTCGCTGCGCACCCTGTTCGGCATGAGCGAGGGCATCGGCGAACCGCATATCTACCTGATGCAGCCGTGGGACCCGAACCGCCGCATCATCTTCATGCTGCACGGCCTGGCCAGCAGCCCCGAAGCGTGGGTGAACCTGGCCAACGAGATCATGGGCGACCCCGAGCTGCGCCAGCAGTTCCAGGTGTGGCAGGTCTATTACCCGACCAATGCGCCGATCGCACTGAACCGCTACGAGATCGCCAATGCGTTCAACGACACGCTGAAGCATTTCGATCCCAACGGCAGCACGCGTGCATCAAAGGACATGGTCTATATCGGCCACAGCATGGGCGGCGTGCTCGCGCGCCTGCTGGTCAGTGATTCCGGAGACGTGCTGTGGAATGACCTGCTGGCCAACTACGACCTGAAGGGCGAGCGCCTGAAGCGCGTGCAGAACAAGCTGGGGCCGCTGCTGCATTTCAAGGCGCAGCCGAACGTGGAGCGTGCGATCTTCATCGCTGCACCGCACCAGGGCACCGATATTGCCGGCAACAAGGTCGGGCGCCTGATCGGCCGCCTGGTGCGCCTGCCGCTGACCATCCTCGGCAAGTTCGAGGATGTGTTCCTGGCGCTGGCGCAGGCCGAACAGCAGGTCGACGGCACAGCCAAGCCGAAGATCCCCAACAGCATCGACAACCTCAAGGCCAGCGATCCGTTCGTGAAGGCGGCCGCACAGCTGCCGATCGAGGCCGGCCTGAAGTACCACTCGATCATCGCCCAGCGCAAGCCGGAATTGCCGGTGCAGAAGTCCGACGATGGGCTGGTGCCGTACTGGAGTGCGCACCTGCCGGGCGCGCTGTCGGAGAAGGTGATCATCTCCGGGCACAGCGTGCAGGAGACGCCGCAGGCGGTGCTTGAAGTGCGCCGCATCCTGCATCGGGACATTGATGATGTAGGCGCCGCCAGCACACCCTGACCGCTGCGTTCGCTGGGCGTGGCTCGCCTTCCGGTAGCGCAGGACCACGTCCGGCGGCGCTACACCCGTCTTGCGATCAGCGTGGCCAGCACCGCCAGGCCGAAGGTGATCGCCAGGCACAGCAGGTAACCGGTGTGCGGTGCGCTGTCCACGAACAACGCGAACAGCGCGCCGGAGACCGCCAGCGCGGTGGTCACCGACAATGCCTCGCTGAGTTGCAGCGCGGAAGTGTTGGCACCTTGCTCATGCGGCGCCGACAGCGAAAGCGTCAGCACCGACAGGCTGGCGTAGATCATGCCCATGCCGAAGCCGGTCACGGCCCAGCCAAGCAGCGACACCGGCAGGGGCACCACGTTGAACAGCACCGCCAGCGTGGCGGCGATGCCGACGGTCATCAATGACGTACCCGTGCGCAGCAGCTGCTGGCGCGACCAGCCGCGCTGCTGGTGGCCCTGCAGCCATGAACCGGCGAACCAGCCCAGCGCACCGAGGCTGAGCACGGCGCCGGCCCAGCTGGGCGACAGCCCGCGTTCGCGCTGCAGCAGCAGCGGCAGATAGGCCTCGCAGGCAAAGAACGCTGCAGCCGCGATGCCACGCAGCGCAATCACGCTGGGCAGGCCACGGCGCAGCATCAATGTGCCGGCCGGCAGCAGACGGTGCACGCAGAACAGCAGCGCCAGCATCGCCACGCCGATGCAGAGCAGGGCCGCTGATCCCTGCTGCTGGCCGCCGAAATACAGCAACAACGCCGCCAGCGAGGCACCGCTGGCCCAGCGCACCACCTTGCCGCCTCCATCATCGGCGCTGCCGGCAGGACTGGGCTGCATGCGTGCCAGCGCCGGGCGCAGCAGCAGGGCCGCCGGAACCGCCAGCAACGGCACCGCCAGGAACACCCAGCGCCAGCCAAGGTGCTGCACGATCAGGCCGCTCAGTGCCGGGCCGATCATCGACGGCACTACCCAGCCGGCGGAGAACGCCGCGAATACCTTCGGTCGCAGGTGTTCGGGGTAGCTGCGGCCCACCATCACGTACAGCGATACCGAGATCGCACCGGCGCCCAGGCCCTGCAGCAGGCGCCCGGCCACCAGCACGCCCATGCGCATCGCGAAGCCGGCCAGCAGCAGGCCCAGCACGAAGCAGGCCAGGCCGTACCACAGCGGGCGCGCCGGCCCATGGCGGTCAACCCAGCGCCCGGCCAGGGTCATGCCGATCACGCTGGTGGCCAGCGTGCCGCCAAAGGCCAGCGCGTACAGGCGCAGGCCGTCCAGCGCCTCGGCCACGGTCGGCATCGCTGCGGCCACCGCCAGCGCCTCGAACGCATGCAGTGCAACCAGCGCCACCATGCCGAGGGTGGTGGCGCGGTAGCGGGAGGACAGGATCGACATGGCGGCCGGCGGGTGCGTGTCGGCGGGCGAGAGTGTTGTGTTCATACCAGGCAGGGGCGGGCCGCGCTTGTCAACGAGCGGCGAAGATAGCAGCATGACACCTCAACCGTAGTTGAGGTCAAGGCATGGCATCCCAGGAATTGAGCGTGGGAGAGGTTTCCCAGCGCAGTGGCGTGGCCATTTCCGCGTTGCACTTCTACGAGCGCAAGGGCCTGATCAGCAGCCTGCGCACCTCCGGCAACCAGCGCCGCTACAACCGCGACGTGCTGCGCCGGCTGGCGGTGATCCGTGTGGCGCAGCGGGTGGGCATGCCGCTGGAGGCGGTCGCGCGGGCATTCGAGAGCCTGCCCGAGGGACGGACACCGACCAAGGCCGACTGGGCCAAGCTGTCCGCACGCTGGCGCACCGAACTGGAACAGCGCATCCATATGCTGCAGCTGCTGCGCGATGAACTGACCGGCTGCATCGGCTGCGGTTGCCTGTCGCTGAAGCGCTGCCGGCTGGCCAACCCCGAAGACATCCTCGGCGAACGCGGCGACGGCCCGATGCGCTGGGAATGAGCGAAGAAGAGGCCGGTTCCCGTTAGCGCCATGCCCGGCGGATCACCAGACGGTGAGGGTCTCGCCGCTCTGGATACCTTCCACCGCGCGCTGGTAACCCAGTGCCGCGCGCTGCGCGCTGACCGGTTCGAAACCGGGGAAATAGGGCGCGTAGTCGGCCATCGACTCGACCAGCACGTTGGGGCTGATCACGTTGATACGCAGGCCGCGCGGCAGCAGCTCCAGCGCGGCGGCACGCACGAAGCCTTCCAGTGCGGCATTCACCGCCGTGGCGTTGACGCCATCGCGGATCGGATGAGCACTGATGATGCCGCTGGTCAGGGTGATCGAGCCGCCGGCGCTGAGGTGATGCTGCGCGGCCAGCGCCAATCGCACCTGCCCCAGCAGCTTGTCCTGCAGGCCAAGGTTGAACTGCGCTGGCGTCATCTCCTGCAGCGGGCCGAAGTGCACTGCGCCGGTGGTGGAAATCACCGCATCGACCGTACCGGTGCGCGCGAACAGATCAGCGACGCTGGCATCGTCGGTCAGGTCGACGCGCAGTTCGCCGCTGTGGCGGCCGGCAGACAGGATCTGGTGCTGCTGGCCGAGCTGGCGCGCGACTGCCTGGCCGAGGGTGCCGTTCGCGCCGACGAGGAGGATCTTCATGGCCGTTCCTTGCGAGTGGGATGGGCGCAGTCTGCGCCGTCACAGCCAGGTTAGGTAAGTGGCGTATGCTTCGCAGATTCCTAACGGTGGGTTAGTAATGGATACCTTGCGCTGCATGCACGCGTTTGTCGCCGTGGCCGAGTGCGGCAGCTTTGCCGGTGCCGCCGAGCAGCTGCAGGTGTCGGCGGTGATGGTGGGCAAATACATCCAGCAGCTGGAAGCACACCTGGGCACCGCGTTGCTGCAACGGAACACCCGCCGCCAGCGCCTGACCGAAGCCGGTAGCGCCTACCTGGCCGGGTGCCGGCAGGTGCTGGAGCAGGTGCAGCAGGCCGAGGCCGATGTGGCCGGCCTGCAGGTGCAGCCGCGCGGCCTGCTGCGGGTCAGCGCGCCGACCACCTGGGGCAGCTGCGTACTGGCGCCGCGACTGGCCGGGCTGTTGCGCGCGCAGCCGCAGTTGAACATCGAGCTGGATCTGAGCAACCGGCGCGTGGACCTGATCGAGGATGGGTTCGATGTGGCGATCCGGGTGGGTCCGCTGCCGTCGCAGGAGGTGGTGGCGCGGCCGCTGCCGCCGTATGCGATGAGCCTGTGCGCGGCGCCGTCGTACCTGCGCCGGCGCGGCACCCCGCGCACACCTGCCGATCTGGAAGGGCACGATTGCCTGAGTCATCTGGCCTGGCGCGGTGGCCATGGCTGGCAGCTGGCCAATGGCGAGCTGGTCGACTGGGAAGCGCGGCTGACCTGCAATGATGGGTTCGCGTTGCGCGAAGCGGCCGTGGCCGGAGCGGGACTGGTGCTGCAACCGACCGCGCTGCTGGCGGGCGATATCGCCGCCGGGCGCCTGAAGCCGCTGCTGCGCGACTACCTGCCCGAACCGCGGCCGATGCATCTGATCTACCTGCCCGACCGCAGGCCGCGCCCGCGATTGCAGTGCTTCGTGGATTTCGTCATGACCACCTTGGGGCGGTAGATCGGGTCAATCATTGGCCGCAGACAGTTCCTGCCCACGCACCTGCGCGGCGCGCAGGGCGTTGTCCACCAGCGCCTCGAAACCTCCGGCCTGGAAGCTCTCGATCGCGGCCTGCGTGGTGCCGTTCGGCGAAGTGACGCGGCGGCGTAGTTCCGAGGGGCTTTCGCCGGCCTCATCGAGCATGCGCGAGGCGCCCAGCAGGGTCTGCACCACCAGCGTGCGTGCCGCCTCGGCCGGCAGTCCCTGGGCGATGCCCGCCGCTTCCATCGCTTCGGCCAGCAGGAACACATAGGCTGGGCCGCTGCCGGAGACCGCGGTGACCGAATCCATCAGCGCTTCGTTGTCGATCCACACGGTGCGCCCGGCACTGGCCAGCATCTGTTCGGCCTGGCCGTGCTGCGCCGCATCCACCGCCGGCGTGGCGAACAGGCCGGTGACGCCGGCGCCAAGCAGGGCAGGGGTGTTGGGCATCGCACGCACCACCGGCAGCTGGCCACCCAGCCAGCGCTGCAGCTGCGCGCTGGTGATGCCGGCGGCAATCGAAACCACCAGCGGGCGGTTGTCCTGCGCCAGCGCCTGCAGCGACTGGCAGACCTCGCGCAGCACCTGCGGCTTGACCGCCAGCAGCCAGGTGCTGCCCTGCGCGGCCGCGTCGGCGGCGTTGTCGTGCACCCGCACGCCGAAGTCGGCGGCCAGCGCCTGGCGCAAGGCCGCCACCGGCTCGGCCACATGGATGCGCGCAGCAGGCACGCCCTGGCGGATCAGGCCGGCGATCAGGCTGCGCGCCATGTTGCCGCCGCCGATGAAGGTGATGGAATCAGTTGCCATGGAGGTCTCCTTCGAATGTCAGGCCGGGCGCGGGCGTGCGCCGAACAGGGCGGTGCCGATGCGCACCAGGGTGGCGCCCTCGGCGATGGCTTCGGCGTAGTCACTGCTCATGCCCATCGACAGCGTGTCCAGCTGCGGGTGCTGGGCAGCCAGTGACTGGAAAAGTGTGCGCATGCGCACGAACGCGTCGCGGCGGCGCTCGGCCTCGGGCCACGGCGCGGGAATGGCCATCAGGCCACGCAGGCGCAGGCGGGGTTCGGCGGCAATCGCGGTGGCCAGTGCCGCCACGTCCTCCGGTGCGCAGCCGTGCTTGCTGGATTCGTCGTCGATGTTGACCTGGATCAGCACGTTCAGCGGGCCACGCGTCTCGGGGCGGTGCCGTGCCAGCGCGGTCACCAGCTTGGGCCGGTCCACGCTCTGCACCCAGTCGAAGTGGGCGGCGACAGCGTCGGCCTTGTTCGACTGCAGATGGCCGATCAGGTGCCATTCCAGCGCCAGGTGCTGCAGCGCCTGCATCTTGGCCAGCGCTTCCTGCACGTAATTCTCGCCGAACGCCTGCTGGCCCTGGTCGGCCAGCGCGGCCACGGCTTCGGCCGGTTGGGTCTTGGACACCGCCAGCAGGCGCGGGTCGGGCCGGCCGGCCGCTGCGGCGGCGGCATGCAGGTTGCTCAGGATCTGGGGCAGGGGAGTGGCCACGTAACGCGTTCCATTGAATCAGGAGGCTATACTGCCGCCCGGGGAAAGATCCTTCCAGTCGAAGCCGTTATTGGGGAGTAGCCGCTCATGGATATCGCCGAACTGCTGGCGTTTTCCGTAAAGAACAAAGCGTCCGACCTGCACCTGTCCGCAGGCCTGCCGCCGATGATCCGCGTGGACGGCGACGTGCGCCGGATCAACATTCCAGCCCTGGACCACAAGCAGGTCCATGCGCTGGTGTACGACATCATGTCCGACAAGCAGCGCCGCGATTACGAAGAATTCCTCGAAGTGGATTTCTCGTTCGAGATCCCGTCGCTGGCGCGCTTCCGAGTGAACGCGTTCAACCAGAACCGTGGTGCCGGTGCGGTGTTCCGTACCATTCCCTCCGAGGTGCTCACGCTTGAGGACCTGGCCTGCCCGCCGCTGTTCCGCGAGGTGATCCAGCAGCCGCAGGGCCTGATCCTGGTGACCGGTCCGACCGGCTCGGGCAAGTCGACCACGCTGGCGGCGATGATCGACTACATCAACAAGAACGAATACGGCCACATCCTCACCGTCGAGGATCCGATCGAATTCGTGCACACCTCGCAGAAGTGCCTGATCAACCAGCGCGAAGTGCATCGCGATACGCACGGCTTCAACGAAGCGTTGCGTTCGGCGCTGCGCGAAGACCCGGACATCATCCTGGTCGGCGAACTGCGTGACCTGGAAACCATCCGCCTGGCGCTGACCGCCGCGGAAACCGGCCACCTGGTGTTTGGCACCCTGCACACCAGTTCGGCGGCCAAGACCATCGACCGCATCATCGACGTGTTCCCGGCCGGCGAGAAGCCGATGGTGCGCTCGATGCTGTCCGAATCGCTGCGCGCGGTGATCTCGCAGGCGCTGCTGAAGAAGGTCGGCGGCGGTCGTACCGCAGCGTGGGAAATCATGGTGGGCACCCCGGCCATCCGCAACCTGATCCGCGAGGACAAGGTGGCGCAGATGTACTCGGCCATCCAGACCGGCCAGCAGTACGGCATGATGACCCTGGACCAGCACCTGCAGGACCTGGTCAAGCGCAGCCTGATCACCCGCAATCAGGCCCGCGAGTACGCCAAGGACAAGCGCCTGTTCGAGTAAGGCGGGACGACCACGGGCGGCGTGCGCCACCGCGCCGCCGTTGCCGTGCTGTTTCCTCCACCGACCGTTTCCTGGTCCATGCCCCATTGGGAGCCCGCCGTGAACACCACCGCGACCACCATCGATTTCACTTCGTTCCTCAAGCTGATGGCGCACCAGCGCGCCTCGGACCTGTTCATCACCGCCGGCATGCCGCCGGCGATGAAGGTCAACGGCAAGATCTCGCCGATCACGCAGACGCCGCTGACGCCGCAGCAGAGCCGCGACCTGGTCCTCAATGTGATGACCCCGGCGCAGCGCGAGGAGTTCGAGAAGACCCACGAGTGCAACTTCGCCATCGGCCTGTCCGGTGTCGGCCGCTTCCGTGTCAGCTGCTTCTACCAGCGCAACCAGGTCGGCATGGTGCTGCGTCGCATCGAGACGCGCATCCCGACCGTGGAAGAGCTGAGCCTGCCGCCGATCATCAAGACGCTGGCGATGACCAAGCGCGGCATCATCCTGTTCGTCGGTGCTACCGGTACCGGCAAGTCGACGTCGCTGGCGGCGATGATCGGCTATCGCAACCATAATTCGACCGGCCATATCATCACCATCGAAGACCCGATCGAATTCGTGCACAAGCACGAAGGCTGCATCATCACCCAGCGCGAAGTGGGCATTGATACCGACAGCTGGGAAGCGGCGTTGAAGAACACCCTGCGCCAGGCGCCGGACGTGATCATGATCGGCGAGGTGCGCACCCGCGAGGGCATGGACCATGCCATCGCCTTCGCCGAAACCGGCCATCTGGTGCTGTGCACGCTGCATGCCAACAACGCCAACCAGGCGATGGACCGCATCATCAACTTCTTCCCGGAAGACCGCCGCAACCAGCTGCTGATGGATCTTTCGCTGAACCTCAAGGGTGTGGTGGCGCAGCAGCTGGTGCCTTCGCCCGATGGTCGTTCGCGCAAGGTGGCGATGGAGATCCTGCTGGGCACGCCGCTGGTGCAGGATTACATCCGCGATGGCGAGATCCACAAGCTGAAGGAAGTGATGAAGGATTCGGTCCAGCTGGGCATGAAGACCTTCGACCAGAGCCTGTTCGAGCTGTACCAGGCCGGCGAGATCAGCTACGAGGACGCATTGCGCTACGCCGATTCGCAGAACGAGGTACGCCTGCGCATCAAGCTCAGCCAGGGCGGCGACGCGCGCACCCTGTCGCAGGGGCTGGACGGCGTGGAGATTTCCGAGATCCGGTGACCGCCAGGGCGCCTGCGGGCGCCTTCTGCTTCGTGATGACCACAACGCCGGCTGTATTCCGGCGTGAACCTGCCAGGAAGGTGTGCATGCGTGAAACGGCGCGCGTGATGTTGGCAATGGCCGTGCTGTTGCAGGTCGGTTGTGCGCGTACTCCCGAGTCCGCCGCCCCGGCCGGGGACTGCGACGATCCGCAGGCGCATGCCTGGTATCTACTGCCACCGCCTGCACAGAGGCGCAGCAGGGACCCGCTTCCGTTCATCGATTTCACCGGGTTTGCAAGGGCGTCATACCGCGACCGGTTGCGGGATCTCGATGGCTTGCCGGAGCCGTCGTTCCGCTGCGGCAGCGTACCGGTCCAGGCGTATCGCTTCGTCTGGGAACCCGCGTTCTTCCCGGGTGTGGTCATACGCGCGCAGCGCAACGCAGCGGGCCAGGCGTGGATCGTCGGGCGCAGTGCACGCGATTTCGAGATTCCCGCATCGCCGTCCGACGGCCCAGCCACCCTCATCAAGGGCGGGGCGTGTCCTCCACCGCGCGCGCTGAGTGCGGAAGAATGGAAGGCCATTGCCAGCGCGTTTGCGCTGCTGCAGGGCGAAGATTCGAGCGCTGGACTTGATGGCTCATCGTGGATTTTCGAGTCTGTGGTGGACGGCGAGCAGCGCTGGTTCGCGCGGTGGGTGCCGCGGGATCCGACGTTCCGCAATGCTGGCAGGATGATGGTGGAACTGGCGGGATGCGCCGATACCCTGCAGGCGATGGAATGACGGGCACCGCGGCTGATTGATGAATTCCAGTCATGACCGACTGCCATCCTGTCGGTTCAATCCGCCGCCCTTGCAGGCGTATCGTCAGCGCTCCCCCTCTGGAGCACGACGATGCAGACACGTGAACTCGGCCGCAGCGGCCTGAAGGTTTCCGCCCTGGGCCTGGGCTGCATGGGCCTGAGCCATGGCTACGGCCAGCCGGTCGAGCGCAGCCAGGGCATCGCCCTGCTGCACGCCGCTGTCGAGCGCGGCGTGACCTTCTTCGATACCGCCGAAGTGTATGGGCCGTACACCAATGAAGACCTGCTCGGCGAGGCGCTGGCGCCGTACCGCGACAAACTGGTGATCGCCACCAAGTTCGGCTTCAAGGATGCGCGGGTGGATACCGGCCTGGACAGCCGTCCCGAGAACATCCGCGCGGTGGCCGAGGCCAGCCTCAAGCGGCTGCGTACCGACCATATCGACCTGTTCTACCAGCACCGCGTTGACCCGAACGTGCCGATCGAGGATGTGGCCGGCACGGTGCGCGACCTGATCGCCGAGGGCAAGGTCGGCCACTTCGGCCTGTCCGAGGCCAGTGCCGCCACCGTGCGCCGCGCGCATGCAGTACAGCCGGTGGCGGCGGTGCAGAGCGAGTACTCGCTCTGGTGGCGTGAGCCGGAGCGCGAGCTGCTGCCGACCCTGCAGGAACTGGGCATCGGCTTTGTGCCGTTCAGCCCGCTCGGCCGCGGCTTCCTGACCGGTGCGATCAACGCCGACACCACCTTCGACGCCAACGACTTCCGCAACACCGTGCCGCGTTTCGAAGTGGAAGCGCGTCGCGCCAACCAGGCGCTGGTGGACCGCATCAGCACGATTGCGGCCGCACGCGCTGCGACCCCGGCGCAGGTGGCGCTGGCCTGGCTGCTGGCGCAGGCACCGTGGATCGTGCCGATTCCGGGCACCACCAAAGTCCATCGCCTGGAAGAGAACCTGGGCGCGGCCGCGCTGCAGCTGGCGCCGGAAGAATTGCAGCGCATCGCGCAGGCGCTGGAGGAAGTCTCGATCGTCGGCGAGCGCTACAACGCGCAGCGTGCTGCACAGGCCAAGGGCTGACCGCCCGGTGGGTGCAGAGTGTGGTGGGTGCGGACCGTTGGTCCGCACTCCTTGACCCTCACCCCATTGGCCCGCGCAGCGCATCCAGCACCGTGCGCATCGCCACCGTTACATGCCGGCGGGACGGGTAGTACGCGTAGTACCCATCGAAGTGCGGGCACCAATTGTCCAGCACCGACAGCAGCCGTCCATCATCAAGCATCGGTTGTACCTGGTCCTCCGGCAGCCAGGCCAGGCCGCTGCCGGCCAGTGCGGCGGCGCGGGTCATGCCCATGCTGTTGAAGATCCACTGGCCACTGACGCGTACGCTCAGTTCATTGCCGTCCTTGCCGAAATCCCAGGGCATCAGCCCACCGTGGGTCGGCAGGCGCAGAGTGACGCAGTTGTGCGCGGCCAGCTCGTCCGGATGCTGCGGCACCGCGTGCTGGCGGAAATAGCTGGGCGCACCGACCACGCGCATGCGCAGCGGTGGGCTGACCGGCACGGCGATCATGTCCCGGGCCAGCCGCTCGCCCAGACGGATGCCGATGTCGTAGCGCTCGGCGACGATGTCGGCCAGGCCGTAGTCGGCGGTCAGTTCCACCTTCAGGTCCGGGTACTGCTGCAGCAGGGGCGCCAGTCGCGGCCAGGCGATGTACTCGGCGGCATGGCCGGTCGCGTTGATGCGGATGGTGCCGGCCGGGCGCTCGCGGTATTCGGCCAGCGCGGCCAGCCCGTCCTCGATCTCGGCCAGGCGCGGAACCAGTGTGTCGAGCAGGCGGGCGCCGGCTTCGGTGGTGGATACGCTGCGCGTGGTGCGGGTCAGCAGGCGCACACCCAGGCGCTGTTCCAGCCCGCGCATGGCATGGCTGAGCGCGGACTGGGAAACGCCCAGCTGCGCGGCCGCCCGGGTGAAGCTGCCCTCGCGGGCGACGTGGACGAAGGCCTGCAGGTCGTTGAGGTTTTCACGGGGCATGCGCGAATGATACGGCCGGGCTGCGCCCGGCACCTGCCGAAACAACGTCAACGGCCACGTCAACTTCAAATGCTGGCTATCCCTTGGGGGGGCGGGGTGGGTCCGGTTGCAGGGGACGCCGTAAACCCGTCCATGGGGGCTTGGCCGCGGCATCCATGCCGCGGACACCCCTGCAATCGGACCCATCCCGCCTTCGACAGCTGGCTGCGGTCTGTCGGGCGAAGCGGGGGTCGGATCCCGTTGCTGCGCGACGGGCTCCGACCCCATTCTGTGTAGAGGTGTGGGGATGTCGATTTCAGGGACTGTGGTTCGTCGAATGAATGACTTCAACCGGAGCTGCACATGAGCACTGACACCAAGCCGAAAGGCCCGGCCTCGTACTTCCCCTCCATCGAGAAGACCTACGGCCAGCCGGTGGCGCACTGGTTCGGCCTGCTGTCGAAGCAGAAAGGGCGCAAGCACATGGAGCTGGTCAGCTTCCTGAAGAGCGAGCACGGCTTGGGCCACGGCCACGCCAACGCGCTGGTGGCGCATCATCTGGCCGGGAAAGGCTGATCGGCGGCCGGGACAGGATGGGGTGGGGCGCATTCAGCTGAACGATTTCATCTGCAACTGTCATGCAGATCGTGTCTAATACCGCTCCCCACCTGCTGTTCCCCCGCCCGTATGTCCCTTCCCTCCCATGGCCCCGCGCCGTGCGACGACGCTGACGGCCACCTGGTCACCGCCGGTCCGCTGACCCCGCCGCCGGACAGCGCCGGTACCACCGCCGATGAAAAAGCCTTGCGCCACTCGATCGCCGAGGATGTGCAGGGCATGGTGTTGGCCACCATGGTGGCCTCGCTGGGGCTGGCCATCTTTGCCAAGAGCGGGCTGATGATCGGCGGCATGGCCGGCATGGCCTTCCTGCTGCACTACGCGCTGGACTGGAACTTCGGCGTGGTGTTCGTGCTGGTCAACCTGCCGTTCTACTGGGTGGCGGTGCGGCGCATGGGCTGGGAATTCACCCTGAAGACCTTTGCCGCGGTCACCGCCTGTGGCGTACTGACCGACCTGCTGCCGCGCTGGATCGACTTCTCGCACATCCACCCGCTGTATTCGGCGATCGTCGGTGGCGCGCTGTCCGGCCTGGGCATCCTGTTCTTCATCCGCCACCGCGCCAGCCTCGGCGGCATCGGCATCCTGGCGGTGTACCTGCAGCGCACCCGTGGCTGGAGCGCGGGCAAGGTGCAGATGTCCTACGACGCCTGCCTGATGGTGGCCGCGTTCTTCGTGTTGTCGCCGTCGAAAGTGCTGTACTCGGCCATCGGCGCGGTGGTGCTCAGCCTGGTGCTGATGTTCAACCACCGCCCTGGCCGTTACATGGGGGTGTGATCGCGTTCGCCGGGCCATGCCCGGCGGATTTGCCTCAGCGGCCAGCCACCTGCACCCACGGCGGCGACAGCTTCAGCAGCCGCGCCTGCACCGGGCAGTCCTCGGCATGCGCGCCGGGCAGGTAGCCCAGGCTCATCAGGAATTCGCCGGTGATCTCGCCACCGGTGAAGCGGAACGTCTTCTTGAACAGCTTCACCCAGTCGGCCTTGCTGCGCGGATGGTGCGCGTCCAGCCAGCCGGCAAAGCTGCCGTGGCTGGCCCGCAGCTGCTGGATCACCTGCGCGTTGTGGATCGCGGCCAGTACCTTCAGCCGGTTGCGGATGATGCCGGCATCGGACAGCAGCCGCTCGATGTCCTGCTCGGCATAGGCGGCCACGCGGTCCACGTCGAAACCGTCGTAGGCCGCGCGGAAACCCTCGCGCTTCTTCAGGATCGTCTCCCAGCTCAGCCCGGCCTGGTTGATCTCCAGCACCAGCCGCTCGAACAGTTCGCGCTCGTCACGCTGCGGGAAGCCGTACTCGTTGGCGTGGTAGTAGTCGTGCACCGGATGGCCCGGGGCGATGAGGCAGTATCCACTCATGGTGCAGCCGCCTCCTCGCGGCCTTCGTCTTCATCAAGGGAAAGCTGTGCCGGAATGCCCTCCAGGCGCATTTCGGGCCAGCGTGATGGCCGTGTTTCCAGCCCGCCGCCGCGCAGTGCACGGGTCAGCGTCTGCGCCTGTGCGCTGCTGTGTCGTGGGAACGATACGCTTCCCGCCGAATGCCATGCACCCTCGTGCCGCACGTGCAATGTGCAGTCGGGCGGCAGATAGGGCGAAATCCGGCACAGCAGCACCTCGTCTTCGCCGTCCTGGTCGAGATCACGACGCACCGAGATGCATTCCTCATCGATGTCCAGGCAGCCATCGGCACCGATCCGGCGGGCATGCAGCAGCGCCTGCCACCAGTCGTCGGCAGGCATCGGGCTGCCCTTGGCCACGATGATGCGTGCGTGCAGCTGGTCCAGCGAACGTGGGGCGGAGGGCGCAGGCACATCGTGTCCTCCGGTGGGACGCGGCAATGCCTCGGCCAGCACGCTGCGCGCGTGCGGGTCGGCGATGACGCCCGGCTGCTGCTGCAGATTGTTCAGCGCGCGCACGCCGCGTATCCCCAGCTGGAAGCGCAGCATGCTGGCATCGCCACCGGTGATCTGGTCGGGCTGCGCGGTGAACCGCGGTACCTGGCTGGCCAGGGTCAGCCGGATGGGGTCGATCAGCGGCGAGCTGCCGAGTATCGCCATCGCCAGCACCAGCCCGCACATCCAACGGTTGACCGCTTCCAGGCCCTGCAGCCAGCGGCCCTGCCGGCGCAGCACGGCCAGCGCATATCCCAGCGCGTAGCCTGCCACCAGCAGTGCGGTCGCCAGGCCCCAGAACCGATCCACGGTCATGCCGTGCTGGCCCAGGCGCAGACCGATGGCAAACAGCGCCAGCGCCGCGTACACCGGCAGAGTCAGCAGGCCGGCGTCCACCAGGCGGCGCACCCCGCGCGGATACACCGCAGTATCGCTGTCGTGCTGGTAGACCGCGTTGGCGAACGCGACCAGCAGCAGGGCCATGGCCAGCAGCAGGCTGGCCGCAGAACGGGTGCCCCACAGCGGCGCCAGGCCGGTGAACGGCAGCGCAGAGACGAACAGCAGCGCAATCAGCGCCAGCAGCGGCAGCAACCCGCGGCAGACGGCAAACAGCACCTGGCGGGTGATCTGGATGGCACGGTGCTGGGTGCGGCCGATCAACAGGCCGAACCCGGCCAGCAGTCCGGTCGCCAGGGCCACAAAGGCCGGGTGCAGGAACAACTGCTGGAAAAAATCCACGCGCAGCAGGCTGAACAATGCGGCGCACAGCCACAGCAAGGCCCAGGTCAACCCGGTGAACGCGCCCGCCAGCGCCAGCGTGAGCCCGTTCTGCCAGGCGTGCTCGAACAGGGCCGTGTAGCTGGCATTCCAGTGCCCCTGCTGCAGGCGGAACTGCCACCACGGCAGCGCAATGAAGACGCCGATGCCCAGGCAAACGGACAGCGGCATCAGCACCGGTGTGGGGTTGAGTCCGGAGGCTCCCTGTAGATTCCAGGCGGCCCAGGCCCCCAGCCCGAGTACCAGCAGCGACGCCAGCCCGGCATGCTGCCAGAGGCGGCGGTCCTTCACCTCGACCACGGTCAGGGCCAGTGCGGTGGGAATGGTCAGCAGCCACGCATACGCGCAGTAGCGCCAGACGCCATCGCGGACCTGCCAGCGCTCGGCCAGTTCCTGCATCGCATACAACGCCAGGCCCTGCAGCAGCGCGATCAGCACGATCATGCGGCGCGTGCCCCGGGCCAACGGCACTTCCTGTTGCATTGTCCAACCTCCTTGCAAGGGCGCCATCCTAGCCGATCCCTTCGCGCCCGCGTCCCGGCCCCAGCGGGTAGAATGGGGCCATGCCTGTAACGCCGACCTCCCTTGCCGATCACCTGCTCGTCGCGCTGCCGTCGCTGCTCGACGCGACCTTTGCCCGCAGCGTCGCGCTGATCTGCCAGCACGACGAGAACGGGGCGATGGGCGTGCTGGTCAACCAGCCGTCCGAGTACACCCTGGGCGAAGTGCTCGCGCAGATGGACATCAGCACCGGTGATGGCGATCTGCAGGCACGCATGGTGCTCAACGGCGGCCCGGTGCATCCCGAACGCGGCTTCGTCATCCACGACGACGCACGGGCATGGGATTCCAGCCTGATCGTGGGCGAAGGCCTTTACCTGACCACCTCGCGCGACATCCTTGAAGCGATGGCACGTGGCGAAGGCCCGGCCAACGCCGTGGTCACCCTCGGTTGTGCGGGGTGGGGCGCTGGCCAGCTGGAAAGCGAGCTGGCCGAGAACAGCTGGCTGACCGTGCCGGCCGATGCCGAACTGGTGTTCCAGCTGCCGCTGGAGCAGCGCTGGCAGGGCGCGGCCTCGCGCATCGGCGTGGACCTGTTCCGGCTGACGGACTACAGCGGCCATGTCTGAGCCGGCCGTCATCCGCCGTGATGGCACCGTACTCGGCTTCGATGTGGGCTCGCGGCGGATCGGCGTGGCCATCGGCAGTGCTTTCGCCGCGCATGCGCGCGCGGTGGCCGTGGTTGATGTGCATGGCAACGGTCCGGACTGGACCGCGATCGAACGGCTGCTCAAGGAATGGAAGCCCGATGGCCTGGTGGTGGGCGACCCGCTCACCCTCGATGGCCAGGATCAGCCCAACCGCAAGCGCGCGCAGGGCTTTGCCCGCCAGCTGCGGGAACGTTTCAAGCTGCCGGTGGTGATGATCGACGAGCGCTCCAGCTCGGTCGAGGCTGCCCGCCGCTTCGCTGTCGAGCGCGCCGAAGGGCGCAGGCGCCGCCGTGACGCGGCCGCCCTCGATGCGGTGGCCGCGGCGGTGATCATCGACCGCTGGCTGTCGTCACCGGACGACGCCACTCCCATTCCCTGACTGCACGACTCCCGCCATGACCGCCCAGCAACTCGATGCCTCCGGACGCCTGCGCCACCTGCTGACCCTTGAGGGCCTGCCGCGCGAAACCCTGCTGCAGCTGCTCGACCGTGCCGGGCAGATCCGCGATGCCGCAGTCGGCCGCGTCGGCAACAAGCGCCACGTGCTGGCCGGTTCGGCGGTGTGCACGCTGTTCTTCGAGCCGTCCACGCGCACCCGCAGCTCGTTCCAGCTGGCGGCGCAGCGGCTGGGCGCCGACGTGCTGAACTTCGACGCCTCCACTTCGTCCACGCGCAAGGGCGAAACCGCCTGCGACACGCTGCGCAACCTGGAAGCGATGGGCGTGCGCGGCTTCGTGGTGCGCCACCCCGATGACGGCGCCGTGGCCGCACTGGCCGAGGCGGCGGGCGAGGGCACGGCGTTGATCAACGCCGGCGACGGCCGCAGTTCGCACCCGACCCAAGGCCTGCTGGACATGCTGACCCTGCGCCAGGCCAAGGGCCCGGATTTCTCGAAGCTGAAGGTGGTGATCGTCGGCGACGTGAAGCACTCGCGCGTGGCCCGCACCGACCTGCACGCGCTGCGCACGCTGGGCGTGGGTGAGATCCGCGTATGCGGCCCGCAGTCGCTGCTGCCCGACGATGAGACCCTGAAGGGCTGCGTGGTTGGCGATGACTTCGACGCGATGCTGGAAGGCGTCGATGCGCTGATGATGCTGCGCCTGCAGCGCGAACGCATGGAAGAAGGCCTGGTGCCGTCGCTGGAGCAGTACCACGCGCAGTACGGCCTGACCAACGCGCGCCTGGCACGTGCCGGCAAGGATGCGGCGGTGCTGCACCCCGGCCCGATCAACCGCGGCGTGGAAGTGACCGACGAGGTGGCCGACGGCCCGCAGTCGTGGGTGCTGCGCCAGGTCGCCAACGGCGTCGCCGTGCGCATGGCCGTGCTGGAAACCCTGCTGGGCTGATCCCCCGCTTGGTAGGTGTCAACCTTGGTTGACCCCCACTGCTTGGGTAGATGCCAACCTTGGTTGGCACTATCCACCGGTGCTCACGTCATCTGGCCGCTCACACAAGGCCCCGAGCTCCCATTCGCACCATGCATGGGGATACTGCCCCAGCCGAGTCGTCAGTCCGGCCCTGATCGGATTTCCCATCAGGTACATCGCATGCTGGTGCAACGATTCGTCAGAGCGGATCGCATGATCGTGATAGCAGGCCTGCCAGAAGCGACCGACTCGCCCCAGCAACCGGTTTGCCTGCAGGGCTGTGCGCGACTTGAAACGCTTCATGATGGTTTCCAGTGTCCCCGCGCGCAGTTCGACCAGCCAGTGGATGTGGTCGGGCATGACCACGTGCGCGATTGAGTGGGTGAAACCTTCCCGATCGAGTTGTTGGAATTCCTGGATCGCGAGGACGGC